>CAZBJD010000029.1:4727-17571 GCA_964492155.1 uncultured Eubacteriales bacterium | reverse complement strand
TACTTCAGATGGAGGTTGTTCTTCCAAACGGCGACATTATCGAAACATCACCTGCACCAAAGCATGCAGCAGGTCCTGACTTAAATCAGATTTTTATTGGCTCTGAGGGTACACTCGGTGTTATGACAAAGGCTCAAATGAGAATTTACGAGCAACCCGAGTCACGCCAGTTCAGAGGTTTCTTATTCCACAATATGACAGATGCATTTAATGCAGGCAGAGAGCTTCTGCAAAAATTCAAGCCGTCTGTTATGCGTCTTTATGACGAAGCTGAAACTGCATCACTCATCAAAAAGATTGTTGGTGTTGAGAAAAAGGGCGCATTTATGAACATTGCCATTGAAGGCGTTAAAGAAATGGCAGACCTTGAAATGAAAATACTTCTTGAAACCTTCGGAAAGTATGGTGCTGAAGATTTAGGCTCAGAGTATGGCGAAAAATGGTGGAAAGAAAAGATTACCTTCTTCTACCCCGGTCATATGATGGACATTCCGCAGTGTTTTGGCACGATGGACACAATTGCACCTTATGACAAAATTGAAAAAATATACTGGGCAATGAAAGAAGCTATCGAAACAAACTTCCCACAAGCTAAATTTATTGCACATTTCTCACATTGGTATGAATGGGGTTGTATGATTTATGACCGCTTTATAGTTGACGGCGATAAAGTTCCACAGGACCCCCACGAAGCATTCAGACTTCATCAGGCAATCTGGAACTGCGGTGTAAGAACGGCACTTGCTAACGGCGGTGTTGTTAACGACCACCACGGTGTCGGCATTAAGCTGGGCAGACTTATGAAAGAACAGTATGGCCCTGCAATGCAGGTGTTTGAAGGATTGAAGAAACAGCTTGACCCTAACGGAATTATGAATCCGTTTAAGCTTGGTTTATAAGGAGGTAACAGTTATGCAATTCACACAGAAATCAAAAGAACATATAGATGCGTGCCGTTTCTGCTGGATGTGCCACCATGTATGCCCAATCGGAAATGCAACAGGTCTTGAAAGAAATACTGCAAGAGCAAGAGCATTAGGACTTTCTCTTGTTATGAGAGATGCAATTGAATATTCAGATGATATTATAAACAATGTATATGAATGTTCTCTTTGCGGAGGTTGTATGACTGATTGTGTTACAGGCTGGGACCCGGTTATGTTTACAAAAGAAGCACGTCTCGGTGCGGCTCTTGACGGCAAGCTGCCTGAATACATAATGAATATGATTTCAAATCTTCAGGAAAAAGGTAATATTTACGGAGCAGATAAAAATCCCAATATTCCTGAATTCGCAGATGACGAAACATTGTTTTTCTTAGGTGAAGATGCTCGTGCAAAGGGTTGTGCAAAGATTGCAGTTGAGCTTTTGAAAAAGGCAGGCGTAAGCTTTGCAATTTTAGGCGACGAGCCAAACAGCGGTTATTCAATGGACTTTTTAATAGGAGCTGCTGCTGAAACAAAGCAGATTATGGAAAATTGTGCAAATGTATTGAATAACTATAAAAAAATAATTTGCTACGACCCTGCAGATGCAAAAGTTATGATGCGTGAATATAAAGAATGGGGCGTAGAATTAAAAGCTGAAGTTGTGACATTTACATCTTTTGTTGCACAGCTTATCAAAGAAAACAAACTTGTTGTTAAAAACAGCGGTCTTAAATTTACACCTCAAGACAGCCCCATTCTCGCAAGAGATTTAGAAGAAACTGAACCTGTAAGAGAAATTCTGTCTGCTTGCGGAAATGTTAAGGAAATGCTTTTGAACAGAGAATACACAATGCTTGCAGGAAATCTTATTATGAACGAATATATGCCCTCTGTTATGAAAAAGGTAGCAGAAAACAGATGGATAAACGCAAAAGGAGCAGATGCTGAAATACTTGTAACACAAAGTCCTGCAGAATATGCACTTCTTTCTGAAACAAAACCGGATAATATTCAGCTTATGAAACTTGAGGAGGCAGTATTAAAATGCTTGTAAGTCTTAAAGAAGTAATAAATTTAGCAGAAAAGGGCAATTTTGCCATTCCTGCATTTAATGTGTATAACACAGAAACCGTTATGGGTGTGGTAAAAGCGGCAGAAGAAATGAGAGCACCTGTAATTATTCAGGTTTATCCAAGACTTTTAAATGAAGAAGTAGGATATTATCTTTGCCCTGCCATTGTTGCAGCTGCAAGAAAAGCAACTGTACCTGTTTGCTTCCACTTAGACCACGGTCCGTCTGAACTTGAAGTTCAAAAAGCACTTCGCTGGGGTGCAACAGGAATTATGTATGACGGTTCTGTTCATCCTTTTGAAGA
The DNA here is from genome assembly GCA_964492155.1 of uncultured Eubacteriales bacterium. Classification (GTDB taxonomy): domain Bacteria; phylum Bacillota; class Clostridia; order RGIG6154; family RGIG6154; genus RGIG2094. Next base: position 15,266 of record CAZBJD010000029.1, on the reverse strand, counting down.
AAATGTTGAGAATACAAAGCATATTGTAGAAATCTGTAATTCAATCGGAGTTACGGTTGAGGGTGAGCTTGGCCATGTGGGAAGCGTAAATGATGACTCAATGGAAGAATTTACCGATCCTATCGAGGCAGGCGAGTTTGTAAAGAGAACCGGCGTTACCTGTCTTGCAGTTTTAATCGGTAATGCACACGGACATTACAAGAAAACTCCTAAGCTTGATATAGACCGAGTAAAGGCAATAAGAGAAGCAACAGGCGGTATTCCGCTTGTTCTTCACGGCGGCTCAGGAATTCCTGATGACCAGGTTAAGGCAGCAATAAAAGCAGGTATCAGAAAAATGAATATTGGTACAGACGTTTGCTGTGCATTTGCTGACGGAACAAAAGAAATTTTAGATGATCCTAACAGAAGTCTTGCAATTGATTTGTTTATGAAGCATCCTATTGAAACAGTTAAAAAGCTTGCTATCAGTAAAATTAAATTGGTCGGTGCAGACGGAAAGGCTTAATTATGGCGAAAATTGTTGGAATAGGTGCAAATGTATTTGATACACTCTATTCTGTTGAAAAATATCCTGCTGAAGATACAAAAATGCGTGCTGATGCAGTAAAGATAAGTGGCGGAGGGCCATGTGCAACAGGTCTTGTTGCTGCTTCAAAGCTTGGTGCAAGCAGTGCTTTTATAGGAAATTTAAGCGATGATAATGGCGGTAAATTCTTAAAAGCCGATTTTGAAAAATATGGTGTAGATACCAGCTTGATTAAAACAAAATCAGGTTTTGATACATTTTGCTCATGTATTTGGCTTGCAAAGGATTCAACATCCAGAACTTGTGTGTTTTACAAAGGTAATGTTCCGCCTACTGAGGTTGATGAAGCATCAGCTAAAGTTATTGCGGATGCCGACGTTTTAATGGTTGACGGGAATGATTTACAAGCAGCAATCAAGGGGGCAGAAATTGCAAAGGCAAACGGAACAAAAGTGTTATACGATGCCGGAGGTTTGTATGAAGGAATAGAAAACCTACTTCCCTATGCAGACATCCTGATTCCGTCAGAGGAATTTGCTTTAGGGCACACAGGAGCAATAAATGGTGAAGAAGCTGCAAAAATTCTGTTTGAAAAATATTCACCGGAAATTGTGATAATTACTCAGGGCAAAAACGGCGGGATTATTTATGACGGCGAAAACATCAAAAGATACCCTGCATTTTTGGTTGACGCAGTTGATTCAAACGGTTCCGGTGATGTTTTTCACGGAGCATTTGCATTTTGCGTTGCTTCAGGCTATAATTACTATGATGCGTGCGTTTTTTCAAGTGCAGTATCAGCATTAAAATGCACTAAAATCGGTGCCAGAGAAGGTGTGCCGACATTTGATGAAACAATAAACTTTTTAAAGGAGCGTGGAATAAATGTATAAAAGAAACTGGAATAAAAAATTCGGCAAATCAGAAATCTATAAAAGAGAAGACAGTTTCTGTCAGAAAGTAGAAATTGATATGTTAAGACTTGCTGACGGAGATGTAAAATCTTACAGAGAAGAAAATAAAGAATATGCACTTGTTATTCTGGGTGGTAAATGTACAGTAAAAGGTGATGACTTTGCTTTTGAAAACGCAGGAAAGAGAAAAGATGTATTTGACGGTGCAGCTACTTGTATTTATGTTCCTGCAAACAAGCCATTTACAATTACTGCTGTAGGAGAAGTACAGATTGCAGTTGCAAAGTCACCTTCAGACAAGGATTTCAAGCCTGCAATTATTAATCCTGAAGATGTAGTAATTAAAAATCTTGGAAAACCCGGTTGGGAAAGAGAAGCACATTTCATTCTTGATGAAAGAGTTGACTCTGAGATGCTCTACATTGGCGAGGCGTTTGTTAAAGGCGGTCAGTGGGCAAGCTATCCTCCGCACAAACACGATGATGACAATATGCCAAAAGAGGCAGAAACAGAAGAAATTTATTATTATGAATTTAAAAAGCCTCAGGGTTTTGGTATTCAGAAGGTTTATACTATGGAGGGTGACATTGACGAAACATACACAGTTAAATCAGGTGATTTCGTTGAAATTCCAAGGGGCTATCACCCATTTCATGCAGCACCGGGATATGATAACTATTATCTCTGGATTATGGCAGGAAAAGACAGAGGCTTCTTTATGACAACAGATGAAAACCATAAGTGGTTAAATAATTAAAGTTAAGGTGAGTGGAATTTTTCCGCTCACCTGCTTGTAATTTTGCAGGAGAGGAAATGAATATGAAATATTTACTTGGAATTGATTTTGGCGGAGGAGCCTCAAAAGCAACACTTCTTAGAGAAGACGGCGAAATAGTTGCAACAAATACAACTGAATATGAAACATTTTATCCAAAACCGGGTTGGACAGAGCAAAATCCTGATGACTGGGTAAAAGCAACCTGTGAGAATATTAAAGGTGTTCTTGAAAAAAGTAAAGTTGCCCCCTGCGAGATTTGTGCAATTTCTTTGGATGCTGCAACTCATACAGCCGTGATTATGGATGAGGATTTTAATGTTATTCGCCCTGCAATTTACTGGACAGATACAAGAAGTACAAAGGAAGTTTCGTATCTTAAAGAGAATTATTCTGAAATTATTGATAAACAGGTTTTACACAAGGCAGATACTATCTGGTCATTACCTGAACTGTTGTGGATTAAAAATAATGAACCCGAGAATTGGTCAAAAACCAAAAAAATTCTCTTTGCCAAAGACTATGTAAGACATCAGCTGACCGGCGATTATGTAACTGATTACATAGAAGCAGAAGGTTCTATGATTTTTGACATAAATACTATGCAATGGAGTAAAGAACTTTGCGGTGTGCTTGATATTGATACTGAAATGATGCCAAAAATTGTAAAGCCGACAGATATTGTAGGTTCGATTACAAAAAAGGCAAGTCAACTGACAGGATTATGCGAAGGAACTCCTGTTCTTTGCGGAACAACAGATACGGTTATGGAGGTATTTGCATCAGGTGCAGTAAAAAAGGGGCAAATGACCTTAAAGCTTGCAACAGCAGGAAGAATTTGTGTTGTTACGGATAAACCCTATCCGGATATAAACCTTATTAACTATTCTCATATTATTGATGGGCATTTTTATCCCGGAACAGCAACAAAATCGTGTGCCGCATCATACAGATGGTTCAGGGATACCTTTGACGGCGATTACAAAGAGCTTGACAAGCTGGCAGAAAATGTGGAAATTGGCTCGGAGGGTCTTGTATTTCACCCTTATTTAAACGGCGAGCTTACACCTTATGCAAACCCCAATTTATGTGCAGATTTTGTGGGCGTAAGGGCATATCATACAAAAGCTCATTTTACAAGAGCGGTGCTTGAGGGCGTTGCAATGAGTATGCTTGATTGCAAAACGACACTTGATAATATGAATATACCACACAATGACAGTGCCGTAATTATTGGTGGCGGCGGAAAAAGTCCACTTTGGCGGCAGATGATTTCAGATGCCCTGGGAATTGAACTTATTGAAATGAAATATGCCGATTCTTCATTCGGAAGTGCAATGCTTGCAGGAATTGCCGTAGGTATATTTGAAAATGCTGAAAATGCTGTTGCAAAGTGTAATGAAGTTGTTTCAAAAACTGTTCCAAATCTTGAAAACACATTAAAATACAATGAACTTTTTAAGAAGTACAAGGCAATTCAAAAGGCATTAGAGCCGATTTATAATGGTGAATACATATGAAAATTTTAGTATGTGTGAAGGTTATAAAGGGAGAATTGAATCCCTTTGATGAATCAGCTTTAGAGTGTGCGTTACAATTATCTGACGATGTGACGGTTATATCAATGGGACCAAAAAGTTGTGAAAATGTTTTAAAGCCATTGACAAGACTTGGTGCAAAGGTGACCTTAATTTCTGACACCCTTTTTGCAGGCTCAGATACTTTAGCTACATCATATATATTGTCAACTGCCATAAAACAAACGGACTATGACCTGATACTTTGCGGCAGACAGAGTATTGACGGAGATACTGCACAAGTTGGACCTATGCTTGCTGCAATGCTTAATATCCCCCTTATAACCAACGCACTTTCTGTTGAAGCTGAATACGGAAAAGTTATCGCTGAAACCAGACTTGGTGATGAGCAGGCTTCACTTCCCGCGTTGGTTACAGTGGAGCGTGGATATGTTTTAAGATTTCCAAGCATTTTTTCAAAAATCGGTGAAGTAAAACTTATTGATAATGAAACACTTAAATGCGATATATCAAAATGCGGGTTAAACGGTTCGCCGACAAAGGTTTTGGAGGCGTTTGAAAATGAGCGCGGAAAAAGAAAATGCAAATTCATTTCAATGGATGAACTGTTCCCGCTTATTGATGAATTAATGAAACAGAATAATGTTGAAGCACAAAATGAATATACAGGAAAGAAACTTAAAAGTGTCTGGGCTGTAGGTGAAGAAGTTCTTGAAAAAGCAAAGGAAATTTCCGATGAGGTGATTTTGATTAAAAAAACAGAACCTCGGGAAATCTATGAAAAGGTATTAAATGAAAAGCCTGATGTGATTTTGTGGAATGCAGACTTATGGGGCAGAAAGATTGCACCCATAGTTGCTGCTATGTTAGAAACAGGTCTTTGTGCCGATTGTACCATGCTTGAAACTGACGGAGAAAACCTAATTATGTACCGTCCGGCACAAGGCGGAAATATAACTGCTAAAATCAAATGCATTACAAAACCGCAGATGGCAACAGTAAGAACTAAATCAGAAAGCTCTGATATTATAGTTTCCGGCGGTAAAGGTGTTGCAGATAACATTGAAAAGCTTTATGAATTATCGGAAAAACTTGGTGCGGAAATTGGTGCGTCCAGAGGTCTTGTCGATATGAACAAGATATCTTATGATAAGCAAATAGGATTAACAGGAAAAACGGTCAGCCCAAAAATCTATATCGCAATAGGAATTTCCGGAGCAATACACCACACCTGTGCAATAGAAGGAAGCTCAACTGTTATTGCAATCAATCCTGATAAAGATGCAAGAATTTTCGAATATGCTGATTTTGGAATTATTGACTGTTTATAATTTATTAGATTTTACGAAATAATAGTTTAATTTAGGAAAAGGGCAGAATTTTCTTATGTATTGATATAATTGACTGCATATCATCAAAATATGACATGGCTTAAACAAAAAAGCATCTGTCCTCCCCCATCCTTCGTTAACGACCTCCTTTCGTAATACTGCCAAAACGAAGAAGGTCAGCAAAAGTTCACAGAATAAAATCGAAAAAGAGATAATTTTACCGACAGTAAAATTATCTCTTTTTCTTGGTGCGGATGAAGACGAGGCGTAGGCGAAGTATGATTTGAAAGTTAAGTTATAATGTAAAGTAAAAAGCTTGCAGGAACAAATCCTACAAGCTCTAAAGTGGTGGTGCGGATGAAGGGACTTGAACCCCCACGTCGAAGACACTAGATCCTAAGTCTAGCGCGTCTGCCAATTCCGCCACATCCGCAAGTCACTTAAATATGATACCACACCAAACCTGTTTTGTCAAGCGTTTAATGGCTTAAAAAAGCCTTGCTGCCGCGGAAAAAATAAAACAAGCAAGTATTCCCGTGAGGGTTGGGAGCAAAAACGCAAGAAAAGTCCATTTCAGGCTATTTGTTTCTTTTTTTACAGTCATTAAAGTAGTTGCACACGGCCAGTGAAACAATGAAAAAATCATTGTTGATATTGCAGTTACCTCTGTCCAATCATTTTGAATTAAAAGTTCTCTTACAACATTTAAATTATCAAATTGCATTAGACTTCCCGATGCCATATAAGACATAATTATGATTGGCAATACAATCTCATTTGCAGGAAGACCTAAAACAAATGCAAAAAGTATCACTCCGTCAAGTCCAATAAGTTTTCCGAAGGGGTCCAAAAACAAATTTATATGTTTTAAAAGCGTTATATCCCCCACTGTTATGTTTGCCAGAAGCCATATAATCAGCCCGACAGGTGCTGCTGAAGTTATTGCTCTGCCTAATACAAAGATTGTTCTGTCCAGAACTGACCTTACTATTATTTGCCTGCATTTGGGTTTTCTATACGGCGGAAGTTCCAATGTAAAAGATGATGGCGTACCTTTTAAAAGAGTTTTAGAAAGTAACTTTGACATCAAAAATGTCATAAATATCCCCAAAAGTACAAATCCTGTCAATAGAAGTGCTCCCAAAATTGATTTAAAACTTCCGTCTAACGAAAAAATCAAAAACATTGAAATAATAGAAATCAGAAACGGAAATCTTCCGTTACAAGGCACAAAACTGTTGGTTAAAATCGCAATCAGTCTTTCTCTGGGCGAATCGATAATTCTTGCCCCCGTAACGCCAACAGCATTACAACCAAACCCCATACACATTGTAAGAGCCTGTTTTCCGCAAGCACAGCATTTTTTAAAGGCTTTGTCAAGATTAAACGCTATTCTCGGAAGATACCCCAAATCCTCCAGAAGGGTAAAAAGCGGAAAGAATATTGCCATAGGGGGCAACATTACCGAAACCACCCACGAAAGCACTCTATACATTCCGAAAATTATCGGTTCATAGACAAAAGACGGCACTCCCGTTTTTACACACATATTGTAAAGTACATTTTCAAACTTGAAAAGAACATCTGCCAAAAATTCCGACGGAATATTTGCACCGTAAATTGTTATCCAGAACACAACTGCCAGAAGCATTGCCATTACGGGAATTCCCGTGAATTTTCCTGTTAAAATCTTATCAATTCTGCGATCGCGGTTAAGATATTTTTCATCTTTTATTCTGACTACGCCTTCTGCTGCCTCGCTTGCTGCATCTACTATACTTTGTGCAATTAAGTCTTTGACTTTTTCTTTTGTAAGCCCTTCTGTTTCCATCTCCTTTTCAGTGTTTTCCACCGCCGACCTTATATTATCATTTTTCAGCAAATCAAAGCCGAGATAGTTTTTTATGCTTTCGTTAATGTTATTTTCTCCTTCGGTCAATTTAATTGCAAGCCACCTGGGATTAAGACCTGCAACCGCCTTTTCTTCTACTATAGTTTTTTCAATCTTTAAAATTGCCCTCTCAATCGGCTCTATGTATTTTATTTCTTTGACTTTTTTATTATCAGTTTTCGCCAAAACTTTCAGCAAATCTTCCAATCCTTCTTTTTTTGAAGCATTTGTGCCAACAACAGACACTCCCAGATTATCCGAAAGCCGATTTAAATCTATTTCAATATTTTTTCTTTCGGCTTCGTCCATCAAATTCACGCAAACCACAACGTTTTTCGTTATTTCCATTGTCTGAAGTACAAGATTTAAGTTTCTCTCCAGACAGGTTGCATCGCAAACGACTATTATTTTATCAGGCTTTTCAAAGCAGATATAATCACGTGCAACCTCTTCTTCCTTTGAATGAGCAAGAAGTGAATATGTTCCCGGTATATCAACAAAGGTGTAATTTATGCCTTCGTATTCACACTCACCCATTGCATTATTTACGGTTTTCCCCGCCCAGTTGCCTGTGTGTTGCTTCATTCCTGTGAGAGCGTTAAACACTGTACTTTTCCCAACATTCGGATTACCTGCCAAAGCAACTATTATTGTCTTTTTATTCATCTTTGCACCTCACCAGAATATTTCTACTGTCCTCCTCTCTGATTGCTATTACTGCACCTTTTATCAGATACGCCGACGGGTCGCCCGAAGGAGCTTTAAAAACACACTCAACCTCTGTTCCTTCAACAAGTCCGATATCCTGAAGTCTTCTCCTGATACTGCCTGTATTTTCAAGGCACAAAACTTTTCCACACTCACCTATATCAAGGGCATTCAAGCCGCATTCTCTTTTCATTTTCAACCTACTCCTTTTATTTTCATACTATGAATTACACTTGTAAATGTGCCCGTTTTGTGTTATTCTTTTAATGGAGATGGTTTTATGAACATTCAAAAAACACTTTTTGAACTTAAGGATTTAAAATACAAAGAATTCCACGCAAAGCTTATTCCTGATATTGAAAAAGAACGCATTATCGGTGTGAGGATACCTGAATTAAGAAAGCTTGCAAAGGAATATTCAAAAGATAACGAAAGCGGAATTTTTCTCAAGTCCCTGCCCCACGGATATTATGAGGAAAATAATCTGCACGCATTTTTGATTGAAAATATCAAGGATTTTGACAAAGCACTTTGCGAAACAAAGAAGTTTTTGCCATACATCGACAATTGGGCAACCTGCGACTCGTTTCTTCCGCCTGTTTTTAAAAAGAACACTGACAAGTTGCTTCCCGAAATTTTAAAATGGATAAAATCTGACAAAACTTATACTGTAAGATATGCAATAGTTCTTTTAATGAAGCTTTATTCGGAAGAAAATTTCAAAGAGGATTTTTTAAAAGAAGTTTCATCGATAAAAAGTAACGAATACTACATAAAAATGGCGATTGCGTGGTATTTTGCAGAGCTTTTGGCAAGGCAGTATGAAAAAACAATTCCATATATCGAAAATCACGTTTTAGACCATTGGACACACAACAAAGCAATCCAAAAGGCTTCAGAAAGCTATCGGATTTCAAAAGAAACGAAAGAATATTTAAAAGCACTTAAAGCAAAATAGTACAGCTATTTCTCAATAACTGTACCTAATTCTCTGTATAACAAACTATCGAAAGTTCTCACGGCATTATCATCTAATCAAGCCTGATATCCTGTATGGTACAGTCATCGCAGCTGAAAGTTACCGCTTTTATTTTTCCGTTAAACATATGTATTTGCCCTCATCTGTCGTAAATTCAAATGCCTGTTATCTTTAAATATCATTATAAATCTTTTCTGCCATAATATATGCTGCCAATGGTAATATCTTCATTCCTGTTAAGCTTTTCAATAAAATTCACCACAAAGTCCGCCTCCAATTTAAAAATCGGCTGATTTTATTATTTTATGCAAAGCGGTCAATATTTTGTTGCAATCATATCTATTTTATTTCCTGTTGCAAATTTTCAAACAACTTTGAATTAAAAAATTCCTGTATTGGCATTTCAAGACCATCGCAAATTTTTTTGATTGTGGAAATTGTGGTACTGTTGTTTCTGCCGCTTACAATATTGTTAAGCGTCGACTGTGTAATTCCGCTGATTATGGCTAATTTATTGACAGTTATACCGTTTTTATCGCACAATTCCTCTATTCTCAATTTTACTGCTTCACCGATATTCAATATTTTCACCTCAATTATAAGATAATATAATTTTAGCTTTTTTGAGTTAAAATAATTACCTCAATTGAGTTGACATACATTATTTTTTATGTTAATATATAAATAACAAGTATTTAAGATAAGCTTGTTGTTTTATCTTCTTGTTAAAACTTTAAATTTTGTAACACGCAAAAAGCAGAAGCGAAATTGCTCCTGCTTTTTGCAATGAGAAGCGAAGTTTGTTCCGTCTCAAAAAGGCAAAAAAAGAAAACTCTCATCAATTTGAGAGTTTTCCTGGTAAATTAGTTGTTATCCACACGTCACCTTTTTGCGATCCGTTTTTTTAAACATCACTTTATTATTTAGCTTTTGATTCGCAGTATATACATCTGTAAACTCTGTTTTCCTTATCGGTAAGTTTAAAGATATGTTCAATATCCTGCTCTGTTGTGGTAATGCATCTCGGATTTTTACACTTAATAACATTTGCAACCTTTTCAGGCAGTTCAAGATGCTTTTTATCAACTATCACGCAATCCTTTACAACATTAACCGTGGCATTTGGTGCAATATATCCCAAAACATCAAGGTCAAGGTCAATATCTCCGTCGATTTTAATTATATCCTTTTTGCCCATTTTCCCGCTGACAACATTTTTAATAATGGCAACAGGGCAGTCAAGCTCGCCTAGATTTAAATAACTGTAAATCTCCATTGCGGTTCCTGCGTTGATATGGTCAATAACAAATCCGTTTTTTATTGAATCTATATTCATACTCTCGCTCCTCTTTTAGTCAATTTCCAGCAGCTTTAATATAAGTGCCATTCTGATAAACTTACCGTTTAAAGCCTGCTCAAAGTAGCACGCTCTCGGGTCTTCATCTATTTTAGTGGAAATTTCGTTAACTCTTGGAAGCGGATGCAAAATAGTTAAATCCTGTTTTGCATTATCAAGCTTTTCGGGAGTTAAGATATAGCTGTCGCGAAGTCTGATATAGTCAGCCTCGTTGAAAAATCTTTCCTTCTGAACTCTTGTCATATACAAAACATCAAGGCTTGGCATTACTTCTTCTAAATCAGCAGTTTCGACATACTCGCAATTTGATTTTTCAAGTACATCTTTTCTGATATATCCCGGAATTTTAAGCTCCTCGGGCGAAATAAGCACAAACTTAACATTTTCATATCTTGAAAGTGCCGAAATAAGCGAGTGCACGGTTCTGCCGAACTTAAGGTCGCCGCAGAAGCCGATTGTAATATCCCCCAGTCTTCCCTTTTTACGCTTGATTGTAAGCAAGTCGGTAAGCGTCTGT
>CAZBJD010000029.1:0-4717 GCA_964492155.1 uncultured Eubacteriales bacterium | reverse complement strand
TATGACCGCCGTCGCCTGCATTTATAATCGGTACATCTGATTTAAATGATGCAACCATAGGTGCACCCTCTTTAGGATGTCGCATTGCGATAATATCCGCATAACATGAAACAACCTTAACTGTATCGCTTACGCTTTCGCCTTTGGCAGAAGAACTGCTCTGTGCCTCAGAAAAGCCCAAAACACTTCCGCCAAGCTCCATCATTGCAGCTTCAAAAGAAAGTCTTGTTCTTGTAGAAGGCTCAAAAAACAGAGTTGCCATTTTTTTATACTTACATTTTTCCCTGTATTTTTCAGGGTTATCAATTATATCATTTGCTTTTTCAATTAACGTTTCAATTTCATCTGTAGTAATATCCATAATATCAATCAGATGTTTCATTTTGTTCCTCCTATCCAGCTTTCATCAGATGGATTGTTACGAAAAGCAATAAGTCTTTCAATATCTTCATTCTTGATATAACCTGTTTCTGCAGCAACTTCAGCAATTACGTCAAAGTTTGTAAGGCTGACATTTTTAACATTTGCTTCTTTTAATCTGTCAATACCTTTCTGCATACCGTAGGTAAAGATACTTGCGATACCCAAAACCTCTGCACCTGCTTCGCGAAGTGCGTCAACAACGTCAATAACGCTGCCGCCTGTTGAAATAAGGTCCTCAATAACAACTACTTTCTGACCCTTTTCCAATTTTCCTTCAATTCTGTTTGTTCTGCCGTGGTCTTTCGCCCCGGAACGAACATAGCCCATAGGCATATCAAGAAGATGTCCCGTGATTGCAGCATGTGCAATACCTGCAGTTGATGTACCCATCAAAACTTCACATTCAGGGTACTCTTTTTTTACAACTTCAGCCAGACCTTCTTCAATCATAGTTCTGACCTCAGGAGCTGTAAGTGTTAATCTGTTGTCACAATAAACCGGGCTTTTAATTCCGCTTGCCCATGTAAAAGGCTGCTCGGGTCTTAAAAACACTGCTCCGATTGAAAGTAATCCTTTAGCAATTTTTCTTTCCATTTTTATATCCTCCTTATTATTCTCCGCAAAATTCTTTTACGCATCTTTCATACGCAGCAACAGGGTCAGCTGCCTGAGTTATAGGTCTGCCTACAACAATATAGTCAGAACCGATTTTATTTGCATCTGCAGGTGTTGTAACACGAACCTGGTCGCCTTTTTCACCATCTGCAAATCTCACGCCAGGTGTTACTGTTAAGAATTCACTTCCGCATACTGCTTTAACATCGGCAGCTTCAAGCGGTGAGCAAACTACACCGTCAAGTCCTGCGACTAACGCATTTTTAGCATAATGAGCAACAACCTCTTTTAACGGTTTGTCAATCAAAAGGTCATTTTTCATTCTTTCTTCACTTGTTGAAGTAAGCTGAGTTACTGCAATCAAAAGCGGTCTTGTGCCATCAGGTCTTGTTAAGCCTTCAACTGCAGCCTTCATCATTTCAATTGTTCCCGATGCATGAAGATTTGTCATATCAACATCCAAGTTTGACAAAACTTTCATAGACTTTTTAACTGTGTTCGGAATATCGCAAAGCTTTAAATCAAGGAAAATCTTATGACCTCTTTTTTTGATTTCTCTTACGATTTCAGGACCTTCCGCATAAAAAAGTTCCATACCTATTTTAACGTAAGGCTTTTTGCCGGTAAACTTGTCCAAAAAGTTTAAAACCTGTTCCTTTCCGTCAAAATCACATGCAATAATTACATCTTTACCCATTGTGTGCCACCCCTATTATATCACTTAATTTTTCTATTTTATATTTTTCCATTCTTGCAGGAAGATTTTCAACAATTTCCTTTGAGGCATAAGGATTTACAAGATTTGCCGCACCAACCTGAACGGCTGTTGCCCCTGCCATCATCATTTCGATAACGTCGTCTGCCGACGATACTCCGCCCATACCGATAACAGGAATTTTCACGGCGTTTGACACTCTGTATACCATACCCAGAGCAACAGGGAAAATTGCATCTCCCGAAAACCCGCCCGTTTTCTGTGCAACCACAGGCTGCCTTTTGTTCAAATCAATCCTCATACCCACTAAGGTATTGATTAAACTTACACCGTCTGCACCTGCATCTTCGCAAGCCTTTGCAATTGAAACAATGTCGGTAACGTTAGGACTCAGTTTGATATAAACAGGCTTTGTTGTTACCTTTTTAACTGCCTTTGTAACCTCAGAAACATTTTTTTCGCTTGTTCCGAAGCTCATTCCGCCGTTATGAACGTTAGGACAGCTGACATTAACTTCAATAATGCCGACCTGTTCTTCTTTGTCAATTTTCTCGCAGCAATGAACATATTCTTCAATTGAAAATCCGCTTATGTTCGCCACAACCTTTTTGTTGAAGCATTTTTTTAGTTTCGGAAGTTCTTCAGATATTACCTTGTCAATTCCCGGGTTCTGAAGTCCTACCGAGTTTATCATACCGTTTTTACACTCGGCTATTCTTGGTGTAGGATTTCCGAAACGCGGCTCTTTCGTTGTTCCTTTAAAGGAAAATGAGCCAAGACAGTTAATATCGTAAAGCTCTGCAAACTCGTAGCCAAAGCCGAATGTTCCGCTTGCAGGGATAACAGGATTGTCAAGGGTAAGTCCGCTTAAAGTGACTTTTGTATCTACCATATTATCTCCTCCTTTACCAAAACAGGGCCTTCTTTACAAATTCGCTTATTTCCGTATTTTGTTTTGCAGCTGCAGCCCATACAAGCACCAAATCCGCAACCCATTCTTTCTTCAAAGCTATACTCGCCCGAAGTTTTTGAAGCTTCATATATTGCTTTGAGCATCGGCTCGGGTCCGCAGGCATAAGTATATGTGTAATCCAAATTTTCAAGAGCAGCAGTTACAAATCCCTTTGTTCCGCAGCTGCCGTCTGCAGTTGTAACAATTGTATTGCAGACAGACTTAAACTCATCAAGATAATAAATTTCATCTTTTGTGTTAAATCCCATAATCACTGTGGGATTTTTGCCCTGTGCTTTTAAAACTTTTGCTAAGTTATACATTGGCGGAACGCCTGCACCTCCACCCAGAAGCACCGGATTTACACCGCTTTTTGAAGTGTCAAACCCGTTACCCAGACCTGTTAAAATATCAAGAGTTTCATTTTTCATTTCACTCATTTTTTCAGTACCGCCGCCTACAACCTTATAAAGAATTGTAAACTCGGTTTCGCTGTAATCGCAAACTGAAACAGGCCGTCTTAAAAAATATCCGTCAAGCTTGATATTTACGAACTGACCCGGCAGCTTAATTGCACTTGCATCACCCGTTAAAACCATTTTATACATAGTTTCTGTGAGTCGTATATTTTCTTTTATTTCAAATAAACCTTGTTTTAACATTTTTCTTCTCCTTACGCATCTATGGTTGAGATTGTAAGTGTTGTTTCATCCATAACATCAAGCACAACTTTTACAGTATCAAGAGCAGTAAAGATTGTTACATTATTTTCGGTTGCCAGACGTCTTATCTGATAACCATCGCTCTCCTGACCCATTGAACCAATGTCCTGAGTATTTATAATATACGCAATGTGTCCCTGACGGATTGCTTCGGGAATTTCCTCACTTCCGTCGCTGATTTTCTTCAAAGCGTGTGTGCGAATTCCGTTTTCTTTAAGGAATTTTGCAGTTCCTTCCGTTGCCTGAATGTTAAAGCCCAATTTATAAAATCTTCTGATTAACGGGAGTGCTTCTTCTTTATCTTTATCGGCAATTGTTGCAAATACTGTACCATAATTCTGAAGGTGCATTCCTGATGCCTGAAGTGCTTTGTAAAGTGCACGGTTCAATTTGTCGTCGTAACCGATTGCCTCTCCTGTTGACTTCATTTCAGGTGAAAGATATGCATCAAGTCCTCTGATTTTATTGAATGAAAATACCGGAACTTTTGCATACCAGCGTTTCTTTTCTTCAGGATAAATATCAAATATTCCCTGTTCTTTTAAGGATTTACCCATAATTACTTCAGTTGCAATATCTGCCAGACTGTAACCGGTTGCCTTTGAAAGGAAAGGCACTGTTCTTGATGAACGCGGGTTAACCTCAATAATAAACACATTTTCCTTATCGTCAACAATAAACTGAATATTGAAAAGTCCCACAATACCAATTCCAAGACCGAGTTTTTTAGCATACTGAAGGATAATTCCTTTAACCTTATCAGAAATGCTGAAAGCCGGATATACGCTGATTGAGTCGCCCGAATGAACACCTGTACGCTCAACAAGTTCCATAATGCCCGGTACGAATACATCTATACCATCGCAAATTGCGTCAACCTCAACTTCTTTACCCTGAATATATTTATCAACCAAAACAGGCTTATCTTCATCAATTTCTACCGCTGTTTTCAAATAGTGGCGAAGCTGTGCTTCATTAGCAACAATCTGCATTGCTCTGCCGCCCAATACAAAGCTAGGACGAACAAGCACAGGATATCCGATTGATGCTGCAGCCTCAATACCGTCTTCAATTTTTGTAACTGCTCTGCCCTGAGGCTGAGGAATATTTAATTTCTGAAGTATTTTTTCAAAGCTGTCGCGGTTTTCGGCACGTTCAATTGCTGCACAGTCCGTTCCTACAATTTTAACTCCGCGTTCCATCAATGGTTCTGCAAGATTAATGGCAGTCTGACCGCCAAGCGATGCAATTACACCTTCAGGTTTTTCAAACTCGATAATGTTCATAACA
>CAZBJD010000028.1:0-18474 GCA_964492155.1 uncultured Eubacteriales bacterium | reverse complement strand
GGATATAACTTGACAATGTATCTAAAGTCGCCAATGCCTTTGTTGCATCTGTAAGTAAGGAAATCATTTCTGCATCCATATTTATATCTACGGGTAGCGGTGTGGGACGAAAGGACTTGTATTCAGCCTCTCCGCTTAGATTTACAATGTATTCTCCGGCTCTTTGCATATTAACACCTTCTCATCTCGAAATTTCAGATATATTTTAACATGTTTATTTTGATTTGTCAATTTAATTCAAAATAAGAGGGCGCAATTTCTTGAAAATATCTTTTAAATCAAAATAAACCATTGATGTTCTTTTGTTTATTATGAATTAAAAAATCCGACTTTACACGAAATGTAAAATCGGACTAATAAACTATTCAGTTATTTATTGCAAGGCTTTAATCTCGAGTTCTCCATCTGCTTCGCCATTTTTTCTCCATAAGGCTATTTAGTTTTATAAAGTTATAAAATTCTTTATTGGAGTTAATGTTTTGAAACCCTAGTAGGGAATAGGGTTTTATGGGTTTTTACTGAAATATAATAACTTATGAAAAAAGGCGGTCAATCGACTATACCAAGTTTCATAATTAAATTCCTTTCTTAAGGTGAAAAATTCTTAATATAGTATACTACAAAATTTGGTATTGTGCAATAGGAAAATTAGTGATATACTAATATTAAATCATAAAAGGAGGAGTTTTATGAGCAATGTAACGTTGCTTGCGGCAACAGGCGATTTTTCGACAGGCACAGCGGTGAAAAATGCACTTCTCAGCAAAGATTTTTCTGTTATTTCGGCAGAAAACGGAGACAAGTGCATTGATTTGTTCAAGGGTGAAACTCCTGCTGCGGTGTTGCTTGACATTTCCATTTCGCAATGTGATGCACTTACCGTTATGCGTGAAATTACAAGAGTTTCGGATATTCCCGTTATTTGTCTGAGCAAAGAAGATGATACTCTTGACAAGGTTTTGTATCTGGAAATGGGAGCGGATGATTTTATTGTTCTGCCTTTTGACCAGAAGGAATTTACTGCCCGTGTGCGTGCTGTAATGCGAAGGTATTTAAAGGGAAAGAATAATTTATCAAAAGAGCTTGTGTTCAGGGGACTTTCCATAAATTTAAGTAACTATACATTAAAGGTTAAGGGCGAAATTATCAAAGTGCCGCCGAAAGAACTTGAACTTTTGTATTTCCTTGCATCAAATCCCAACACGGTTTTTAACCGCGACAGACTTCTGGATAAAATATGGGGATATGATTACTTCGGAGATTCGAGAACTGTTGACGTTCACATAAAAAGACTTCGTGAAAAGCTGGAAGGTTTTGAAGATGGTTGGAGTTTAAAGACGGTGTGGGGCGTAGGATATGAATTTGCCGTTGACTGATTTTTCAGATTGAATATACATATCTTTCACACTATTTTCATAATTGGCGGTTATAATAATGGTGTAGAAAATGGAAGAAAGGACGATTTTTATGAATGAAGAATATAACAATTTTGAACAAAATGATGAAGCTGTAAATGGGCAGCAATTTATGGGTGGGGAGCAGGCCGAAGAAACTCCGATTTATTCCGCACAGGAAGAAATTCCTTTTTATGAGGAAGTAAGCGAGGAAATTCCTCTTGGCGAACAAAACGAAAATTCACAGTTTTATTTTGCAGAGGCATTTGAAGTAAAAGAAGAAAAACCAAAGAGGAGAATTAATCCTGTAATAGTTGCACTTTCGTCGGCTCTTATGATTTGCCTTATTGTAGGTACCGCGGTGGCTTTTAATTTTAAGGACTTTTCAAAAAGTTCTTCAGGAGGCGGAACTGCTTATCATTCATCTAATGTAGTGGCGTCAAAGATTGCAAATACTTCGGAAGGACAGTTTGTTCCTACCGGTGCAGAGCTTACTACTGCTGAAATTGCCGCAAAGGTAGGACCTTCTGTAGTTGGTATTGAAAGCAAAATTTCATCAATAAACGTATTTCAGCAGAAAACAAGCAGTACATCAACAGGCTCGGGCGTTATCGTAAACGAGAACGGATACATTGTTACAAATTATCACGTTGTTGAGGGGGCAAAAGAGCTTAATGTTATTTTAAATTCAGGCCTGGAATATCCTGCAACTCTTGTAGGATATGACGAGAGAAGCGACCTGGCAGTTATAAAAATTGAAGCGACAGACTTAACATATGCAACTTTTGGCGATTCTTCACAGCTTATGGTTGGCGAGCGTGCAATTGCAATCGGAAACCCCTTGGGAACAGAGCTTATGGGAACAGTAACGCAGGGGATTATAAGTGCGGTTAACAGAACTGTTCAGGTTGAGGACAAAACCTTAACACTTCTTCAGACAGATGCTGCAATCAATTCAGGTAATTCCGGCGGAGCACTTATTAATGCGTATGGCGAGGTAATCGGAATTAACACAGTTAAAATGTACGCAACGGGTGTTGAGGGTATCGGTTTTGCAATTCCTTCAAACGAAGTAAAAACCGTTTTGGATGATATTATTAACTATGGTTACGTGAGAGGCAGACTTGTAATCGGCGTTACAGGAACAAATATCACCGAGAGAATGTCACAGTATTATGACCTCCCGATTGGCTTCTATGTAAGCGAGGTAAGAGAGGGCTACGGTGCATATCTGGCGGGAGTTCAGGTTGGCGACGTTATTGTTAAGTGCGACGGTAAGGTTGTTGAAACAATTGATGATATTAATGACATAAGAGATTCACATAATGTTGATGAATATATGGAAATTGTTGTTTCGAGAAACGGTAAGAATGTTACGCTTAAAGTAAGGCTTATGGAAGAAAAGCCCGACAGATAAGGGAACGTTAAAAATATTCAGATTACAAAGGGGCTGTTTCAATAATTACTTTCTTTGTATAAATATTCAAAATCGTAGGGGAGAATCAGACTTGCCCGCAGGGCATTCGTGAATGCCCCCTACAAGTGGAATAAATATACATAAGATTGAGTTATTGAGACGACCCCTTGTTTTTTTGCATTTTTCCTTGTTCACTTTTTTACAGAAAAAAAGCTTGGAATTTGGCACAATTTGTGTTATACTAAAAAAGTGATGTTAAAATGTGTGTATTGTATACATTTTCATTAGTCAAAGATAAAAGCGAAAGGTTATGAAAATATGATCATTACAGATTTTCTTGAAAAAAATGCGGCAGAAAAGCCCGATGAGGTTGCCCTTATTGAAATTGCACCTCAGATGGTGGAAAAATCAAAGCTGACATGGAAAGAATATGCTTTGATGCAGCCAAATCCCAATGAAAGCGGAAGAAAGGAAATGACATGGAAGCAGTTTGAAAGAATGTCAAACAGATTTGCAAACTTTTTGTTCAGCCGCGGAATTAAAAAGGGCAACAAGGTTGCAATACTTTTGATGAACTGCATTGAATGGCTTCCCGTTTACTTTGGTATTTTAAAAACAGGGGCTTTGGCGGTTCCTTTGAACTATCGTTACACTGCTGAAGAAATCAGATACTGCCTTAACCTTGCGGAGGCTGATATTTTGGTGTTCGGTCCTGAATTTATAGGAAGAATTGAAGAAATCTGCGACAGAATTCCGAGAGTTTCTCAGCTTTACTATGTTGGTGATAACTGTCCTACATTTGCTGAAAGCTATGACGAACTTATTACATATTGCACATCAAGAAAACCTGAGGTTGAACTTACTGAAAAAGATGATGCTGCTATTTATTTTTCATCAGGTACAACAGGATTCCCGAAGGCAATCCTTCATAATCATGAAAGCTTGAAGCATGCGGCACTTACCGAGCAGAACCATCACGGTCAGAAAGAAGACGATACATTCTTATGTATTCCGCCTCTTTATCATACAGGAGCTAAAATGCATTGGTTCGGAAGTCTGGTTGCAGGTTCAAAAGGCGTTCTTTTAAAGGGAACAAAACCTGAATGGATTATCAAGGTTGCTGCCGAAGAAAAATGTACAATCGTTTGGCTTTTAGTACCGTGGGCACAGGATATTTTAGACGCAATTGAAAGAAAAGAAATTGACCTTGAACAATATGATTTGTCCAACTGGCGTCTTATGCACATAGGTGCTCAGCCTGTTCCTCCAAGCTTAATCAAAAGGTGGAAAGAGGTATTTCCAAATCATCTGTATGACACAAACTATGGTTTAAGCGAATCAATCGGACCGGGCTGCGTACATCTTGGCGTTGAAAATATTCACAAGGTTGGCGCAATCGGAAAAGCGGGCTACGGCTGGCAGACTAAAATTATTGACCCCGAAGGAAATGAGGTTAAAAAGGGTGAGGTTGGTGAGCTTGCAGTATTTGGTGCAGGCGTTATGTCTTGCTACTATAACGATGAAAAGGCAACCAACGAAGTTATAAAAGACGGATGGCTCCTGACAGGAGATATGGCACAGGAAGACGAAGATGGATTTATCTATCTTGTTGACCGTAAAAAAGACGTTATCATTTCAGGCGGCGAAAACATTTACCCTGTTCAGATTGAAGATTTTGTCCGCCGTCACGATGCGGTTAAAGATGTTGCGGTTATCGGTCTTCCCGATACACGTCTTGGTGAAATTGCAACGGCGATTGTTGAAGTAAAAGAAGACTTTGAGCTTTCTGAGGAAGAATTTATGGACTTCTGTAAAGAACTTCCCAAATATAAGCGCCCGAGAAAAGTTATTTTTGCAGATGTTCCAAGAAACCCCACAGGAAAAATTGAAAAACCTGTTTTAAGAGAAAGATACTGCAAGGAAAGTCTGGTTCAGGCACAGATAAAATAATTAAAAGGAATGAGAATTTTGAAAAAGCTTATGCTTGGCAACGAAGCGGTTGCAAGAGGAGCATACGAGGCAGGCGTTACGGTTGTATCGTCATACCCCGGAACTCCCAGTACTGAAATTACAGAGAATATCGTAAAATACGATGAAATATATGTTGAATGGGCATCAAATGAAAAGGTTGCGGCGGAAGTCGCAATCGGTGCGTCAATTGCAGGTGCAAGAAGTATGTCTTGTATGAAGCATGTTGGTATGAACGTTATGGCAGACCCTATGTTCACAGTAAGCTACATCGGCACGAACGGCGGATTGGTTTTCTGTGTGGCAGATGACCCGGGAATGCATTCGTCACAAAACGAACAAGACTCGAGACACTACGCAAAGGCGGCAAAGGTTACAATGCTTGAACCGTCAGACAGCAGCGAATGTAAAGAATTTACAAAAAAAGCTTATGAAATAAGCGAAAAATATGACGTTCCCGTTATTGTAAGACTTTCAACCAGAGTTTCTCACTCACAGGGGCTGGTTGAATGTGCACAACGCGAAAATGTGGAATTAAAGCCCTATGAAAAAAATATTGCAAAGAATGTTATGATGCCTGCACAGGCTAAAAAACGCCATGTTGATGTTGAAAACAGAGCTGCGGCATTAAAAGAATTTGCAGAAAGCACCGAGCTTAACAAAGTTGAAATTAACTCATCTGAAATCGGTGTTATCACATCGGGAATTTCATATATGTACGCAAAAGAAGCTTTGGGCGACAGAGTAAGTTATTTAAAACTCGGTATGGTTTATCCTATGCCCGACAATCTTTTGAAAGATTTTGCCGCAAAGCATAAAAAAGTTTATGTAATCGAAGAACTTGACCCGATATTTGAAGAACATTGCAAAGCTCTGGGAATTGAGGTAATCGGCAAGGAAAAATTCACATTGCTTGGCGAATACACTCCGGGAATGATTAAAAATGCTGTGTTCGGCGAAGGGGAAGCAGAAAGCGTAGCCGCAGATTTTGATATTCCGGTAAGACCTCCGGTTATGTGTGCAGGCTGTCCGCACAGAGCAACATTTTATGTTTTAAAAAAGCTTGGACTTACAGTTTCAGGTGACATTGGTTGCTATACATTAGGTGCGGTAGCACCGCTTGCGAGCGTTGATACAACCATTTGTATGGGCGCGTCGGTGTCGGCAGCTCAGGGTATGGCAAAGGCAAGAGGCGAAGAATTTAATAAAAAGCTTGTTGCTGTAATCGGTGATTCGACATTTATCCATTCAGGTATCACAGGTCTTATTGACATTGTTTATAACAAGGGTAATAATACAGTTATTATTTTAGATAACTCAATAACAGGTATGACAGGACATCAGGATAACCCTACAACAGGCTTTACAATCAGAAAAGAGCCTACAAAGCAGGTTGATTTAGAGCTTCTTGCAAAGGCTGTAGGAATTGAAAGAGTTGTTGTGGCAGACCCGTTTGATGTTAAGAACTTTGAAAAAACAGTTAAAACGGAGGTTGAGGCAGATGCACCGTCTGTTATTATTGCACAGCGTCCTTGCGCACTTCTTAAGACAGTTAAGTACACAGGTCATTGTAAAATCGGTGACAACTGCAAAAACTGCAAAATGTGTATGAAGCTTGGCTGTCCTGCAATTACCGCTGCCGAAACAGGTGTTAAAATTGACCCCAATCAGTGCAATGGCTGCGGACTGTGCATAAATGTTTGTCCCTTTGGTGTAATAAATAAGGTAGAGTAAGGAGGACCGAAAAATGACAAAGAATATTATGATTGTTGGCGTTGGCGGTCAGGGAACCTTGCTTGCCAGCAGAATTCTGGGAAATACTGTAATTAATGAAGGTTACGATGTTAAGGTTTCAGAGGTTCATGGTATGAGCCAGCGCGGAGGCAGCGTTGTAACTTATGTAAAATATGGCGAAAAGGTGTATTCGCCAATTGTAGATAAAGGTGAAGCGGATATAATTTTAGCTTTTGAAATGTTAGAAGCGGCACGTGCTCTTCCTTTTCTCAAAAAAGGCGGAATTATGATTGCGAATACTCAGCAGATTGACCCCATGCCTGTAATTACCGGTGCTGCAAAATATCCTGAAAATATCGAGGGAAGATTAAAGGAAAAGGTTAATCTTACTGCTTTGGATGCAAGCGAGCTTGCCCTTAAGGCGGGAAATATCAAGGCAGTAAATGTTGTGCTTATCGGCGTTATGGCAAAGTCGACAGACATTCCATATGAAAAATGGGTTGAAACAATCAAAACCACCGTTCCCGAGAAGTTTTTAGATGTTAATTTAAAGGCATTTGAGCTTGGATACAACTATTAAGGAGATGGGTGAAGTATGAAAAGGTTATTAAGTGTTTTGGTATTTGTACTTGTTCTTACTTTTGCATTTTCAGCTTTTGCAGATTATCAGACAGTTGAAGTTTATGTGAACGGCGAACTTCTGGTGGCAGACAGCCCTGCGATTTTAGCAGGCTCAAGAACAATGGTTCCCCTTCGTGCAATCAGTGAAAAATTAGGCTGCGATGTTGCATGGGACGATGCTGCTCAGACTGCAACTATAAGTAATTCAAAAACTGCAGTTTATGTTACAATCGACAGCGACATTATGATTAAAAAAGACCTCGAAGCAGATAAAAGCGAAGAAATTAAAATCGATGCTCCCGCAATGCTCTACAAGCAGAGAACTTTAATTCCTCTGCGTGCAGTTTCAGAAGCACTTGATGCAACTGTTGAGTGGGATTCCGAAAAAGAGTGTGCGCTTATCACAACTACCGTCTATGAGGCATACTACGGTACAGTTTCGGAAACAGGCTATGTGAGTAAAGAGCTTGGAATTAAGTTTACTGCTTCCGAAAATGTACAGATGATGCATTATACCGAAGATGTTGAAGTTTCTGAATATACAGACGATGTTGAAATTGCAGATTCAGAGTCGGCTGCTGAATTCTCAGCATTCAACGTTGTTTCGGGAAGTAATGTTGCATTTGCGGTAAGCCCCAAAACATCGGTTACAGCTGCTGAATATCTTGAGTATATAAGACCGTATCTTGAAGGAACAAGCAACGGAGTAACTTATGTAGCGGCACCGGGAACCCAGAAGTTTGAACTTGCAGGATATGAATTTGAAAAGATTGAATTTGTTGTAACAACGGGCGAAACAATACTCAATATGGATTATTGTGCAGGTAATATCAATGGCAGACTTGTGTTTGCAGTAATCGTATATGTTGATGATGCTGAAGTTGATGCCCAAGACTTTATCGGCGGATTTTCAAGAATTGAGTAGGACATAAGGAGGATTTTTTAATGACAAGTAAACAGAGAGCATATTTAATGAGTCTTGCGGTTAACGTGCAGGCAAAGTATCAGATAGGGAAAAACGGAATTGATTATAATTTTTTAACGCTGATACGCGACGCTCTCGAGGCTAACGAGCTTATCAAGATAAATGTTTTGGAGAATTCCTTGTCCGATCCAAGGACACTTTGTGCCGAATTGTGCGAAATCGTAGATGCAGAGCCGGTGAAAGTTATTGGTAATAAAATTATTATTTACAAAGAGTCAAAAAATAAAAAGAAAATCGAACTTCCCAAGGCTAAAAAAAATTCAAAAAATTAGAATAAGTACTTGACAGAAATGGCAACTTGTTATAAAATAGTAGATGTCGTATTTTACTAACGATTAATTTTTATTTGCTTGATACATCTTTTTGATGTATGTATATAGCGGAGGGAGGGAAACCTAGTGTCAGAGATTAAAATCAAGGAAAATGAATCCTTAGATAGTGCTCTTCGCAGATTTAAACGTCAGTGTGCTAAAGCGGGTGTTCTTTCTGAAATCAGAAAAAGAGAACATTATGAAAAGCCGAGCGTTAGAAGAAAGAAAAAATCTGAAGCAGCAAGAAAAAGAAAGTTTAAGTAAAAACTTAAATCACAAAGCATATGCTTTGTGATTTTTTTTGCTATTTTTTTAAAGCGGCGCCTTTTAATGATTCCCAATTTCCGTCAGCCATTAAAGCCACATCTTTCCATGCAATACCGCAAAAACCTGAGTCTTTAACCAGATTGTGCTTTTTACTTATGGAAACCGTATCTTCCATATACACAAGATGAGGCTCGCCCGAAATGTCAAGGTACGTGAAATACGATGCGTATGAGCTGTCATCAAAAAAAGCCTTTGAGCCTTTTACGGAGCACTTTAAAACAGCCTGATTATAGCTTAAAATTTCATATTCCGAAGTATACATATTGAAATCTGCACACTCACCCGAAAGCTCAATTAAGGTTTTGTGCTTTAAGGGGAGAAAATCTTTTAAAGTATTTTCAAAATCAGGCATATGCGTACACGGCTTTAACGGAATTCTGTATGGAAAACGCACTATTATAAAATCGGAAAAGTGAGCGTAGAATTCGGCGATTTTAAAGATGGGAGGAACTATTGCCGCTTTTTTTACAAATGAGTTTAAAAGCTTTACGTTCTTTTCAAACTGCGAAAATGTTGAAGAAAAGTCGAATGTTTCACCCTCATATCTTTTGGTATGCAGAAATTTACTGTTCGATACTGAAAATTGAGTCAGATTGCTTATAAGCCTTTCTGATGGTTCACAGTTGAAAATGCCGTGTATTATAAACATAAAATCTCCTCGGTTTACTTGTATTTTATATATATTTGTGATATACTTGTTTTAATATATGTATATTTTCGGGAGAACTGAAAAATGAAATTTTTACTGCCAAGATTTATGTTTGATAAAATTGAAGATATTCCTCTTGATGCAATGAAGAAAATTGGTGTTAAAGCAGCCATTTTAGATATTGACAATACTTTGGTTGAGCCGCACACACCGGCAGCGGACCAAAGAACAATCGGTTTTGTGAAAAAGCTTGAGGATAACGGATTTTCAGTGTGTATTGTTTCAAATAATATATATGAACGTGCAAAAAAGTTTGCAGACTCAATTCCTGTGCCTTTTGTGTGTGACAAAAACAAACCCAATAAAAAGCCTTTTTTAATGGCACTTGATATTTTAAAAACCGATGCACAAAGTGTTATGGTTGTGGGCGACCAGTTGCTGACAGATATGTGGGGGGCAAACAGAATGGGAATGGTGCCTGTTTTGGTTAAGCCTGTGTGCGATAAAGAGGGAAAGTTTGTTAAATTCAAAAGAATTATAGAAAGAGCAGTTTTAAAAGGCTTTGAAGGTGAAAAAATTGACTGATAAATATTTTGTAACAGGACATCCGATAGGGCATTCTCTGTCGCCTGTGATACACGGTGCTTTTTTTGAGCATTTTAATTTAAAGGAAAGCTATGCTGTTAAGGATATTGCTCCCGAGGATTTTGAAAATGAAATGGAGCTTTTGAGAAAAAGCGACAAGAAAGGCTTTAATATCACAATTCCTCATAAAATTTCGGCATTTAATGCCTCGGATGTTTTAGAGGATTATGCAAAAAATGTGGGTGCGGTAAATACAGTTAAAATTGAAGGCGGAAAGCTTTACGGATATAATACAGACGGAATCGGCTTTATAAAAGCTCTTGAAAAATGCGGCATTTCGGTTGAGGGTAAGACTGTTTGCATATTAGGTGCGGGCGGTGCAGTAAATTCTATTGCGGTAAAGGCTCATATGACAGGTGCAAAGCAGATAATTATCCTTGCAAGACGCATAGAGCAGGCGGAAGCACTTTGCAAAAAGCACGGCTTCGGAACATTTGATTGTCTGGAAAATTTTTCAAAATATGACTATGATATTTTAGTGAATGCAACGCCTGTGGGTATGCATCCCAACGAGGGCAAAAGTCCGGTTGGTGATTTTAAAAACTGCGAATTTGTTTATGATTTGATTTATAATCCATTTAAGACGGAATTTTTGAAAATGGCGGAAAATAAGGGAATAAAATTTGACAACGGTCTTTGGATGCTTGTGTTTCAGGCGGCGGCGGCTTTTGAAATATGGACTTCGCTTTATCCCGCGGAAGAAGCACTTGATGAAGCGTACAGACGGCTTGTAAAAGCTTTGGAGGGCAGATAATGAATATTGTATTTACAGGTTTTATGGGAGTGGGAAAAACCACTGTCGGTAAAATCGTTGCAAAAGATTTGGGACTTGAATTTTATGATACAGATGATGAAATCGAAAGTTTTCATAAAATGACAATCCCTGAGATGTTTGAAAAATTCGGAGAACAGAAATTCAGGGAATTTGAAACAGATATGATTAAAAAAATCTCTGAAAAAAACGGATGCGTTATTTCCTGCGGCGGCGGAGTTGTAAAGTCCGAAACAAATATGAATTTACTAAAGAAAAACGGGAAAATCGTTAATCTGTACGCTGATGTGGACAGAATATTGAAAAACATCGGGAATAACACCAACCGCCCTCTTATTTTAGGAAAAAGCAAGGATGAAATTAAACAGATGATGATTGAGCGTGAAAAGTTTTATCAGAACTGCGATATCCGCATTGATGTGACGGCTCTTTCAAAAACAGAGGCAGCAAAAGCGGTAATCGAAGCGATAAAAGATTAAGAAACGGAGATTATTTATGATAAAATTCGGACCGTCGGGCAATCCCGACAAGTTTTATGAAGACGGAAACAAGGCAAGCACCGCTATGCCTGCGTGGGTGAAAGCACAAGGACTTGACGCTTATGAATATCAATGCAGTAAAGGTGTTAAAATCTCTGAAGGAACTGCAAAAACACTGGGTGACGAAGCTGACAAAAACGGAATATATTTAAGCGTTCACGCACCTTATTTTATAAGTCTTTCTTCAGTTGAAGAAGAAAAACGTTTAAAAAGTGTTGATTATATAATGCAGACGATGGCTGCAGCAAAATTTATGGGTGCGAAACGCATTGTTGTGCACTCAGGTTCATGCAGTAAGATTACAAGAGAAGAAGCTTTGGCACTTGCGGCAGATACCTTGAAAATTGCAAGTGAGGAGATTAAAAACTCAGGCTTTGAAGATATTTCTCTTTGTCCCGAAACAATGGGAAAAATCAATCAGCTCGGAACGGTTGAAGAAGTTGTGGCTTTGTGCAAAATTTCTGAGAACTTCGTTCCCTGTATAGATTTCGGACACGTAAATGCGAGAGAAATGGGAAGCCTTAACGAATATAAGGATTTTGAAAGAATTGTAAATTTAATCGAAAACGAACTTGGAACTGACAGAGCAAAGAATTTCCACGTTCATTTTACAAGAATTGAATACACAACAGGCGGCGAAAAAAAGCATATCCCTTATGATGACGAATCTTTCGGTCCTTGCTTTGACCCATTTGCTGAGCTCATTGTAAAAAAAGACCTTTCACCTGTAATAATCTGCGAATCACCGGGTATGCAGGCAAAAGATGCACTTACTTACAAAATGATTTACGAAAGAGTAAAAGGAGGAAAATAAAATGAAAATTTTGATTTTAAACGGCGTAAACCTTAATATGACAGGTGTGCGTGAAAAGGGAATATACGGCAGCCGTACACTGGATGAAATCAATGAAATAATCAAAGCTGAATGTGACAGCTTAGGAGTGGAATGTGATTTTTACCAGTCAAATCACGAAGGTGCAATCGTGGATGCTTTGCATGCGGCAAGAAGCGTTTATGACGGAATAGTTTTCAACGCAGGTGCGTTTACCCATTATTCATATGCAATTCACGATGCAATTTCAGCTTGTGAAGTGCCGACTGTTGAGGTGCATATGTCAAACGTTCACAAGCGTGAGGAGTTCCGTCACAAATCGGTAATTTCAGATGTGTGCGTGGGAACTATTGCAGGCTTTGGATACAATAGCTACATTCTGGCTGTGGAGGCACTTTTCGATGCAGGAAAGCAGAATTGACAGACTTTTAAAAGTATGCCCCAAAGGCAATGCAATGTATCTTACCGACCCTGAAGATATGCTTTATTATGCGTCTTTCACAGGGGAGGGTGCAGTGGTGATTGCCGAAGATAAGCGTATTGTTATTACAGACGGAAGATATACGGAAATGGCTGAAAAGGAAAGCGACGGCTTTGAAGTTTTGTCAATTTCGGATTTGTATAAAATTTTAAGAGATTTAAACTGCCAAATTTCCGTGCAATCTGACCATATGTCATACAGTGCGTTTTCAAAAATGCAGAAAGAGGGACTTAAGCTTAACCCCTTAAGCATAAATTTTGACACTTTAAGAGCAGTAAAAGACGAAGAAGAAATTGAAAATCTTAAAAAAGCAGCAGCAATTGCCGAAGAAGCTTTAAAAGAAACTCTTTTGTTTATAAAAGAGGGCAGAACCGAAAAAGAAACGGCGGCATTTATCGATTATCAAATGAGATTAAAGGGTGCTGACGGAAACTCTTTCGATACAATTTGCGTATCTGGGAAAAACAGTTCTTTGCCTCACGGCGTGCCAACCGGTAAAGAATTTGAAAAAGGCGATTTTATTACAATGGACTTCGGGTGCAAGGTAAATGGCTATTGCTCGGATATGACAAGAACGGTGGCTCTTGGCTTTGTAACAGACGAGATGGCAAAGGTTTATGACATTGTGCTTAAAGCTCAGGAAAAAGCGTCAGGTATGGTTAAACCGGGGGTCAAATGCAAAGAGGTTGATGCAGCTGCCCGTGATTTTATAAAGGAAAAGGGTTACGGCGAAAAATTTGCTCACGGACTTGGTCACGGAGTGGGACTAAAAATCCACGAAAGGCCTGTTTTTGGACCAAGGTCGGAGGAAATACTGGAAAAAGGGCACATAGTTACTGTTGAACCTGGGATTTATCTTACGGGAAAATTCGGCGTAAGAATTGAAAATACGCTGATTGTAAGGGAAGATTTTGGTGAAAATTTGCAAAAATCTTCCAAAGAATTGATAATATTATGAAAAAGACTTGAAATTATTCGCAATTTAGTATAAAATAAATAGAAGAATAAATTGGAGGTATTATTTATGATTTCAGCAGGAGATTTTAGAAACGGTATTACATTTGAAATGGAAGGAAATGTTTTTCAGATAGTTGAATTCCAGCACGTTAAACCGGGTAAAGGTGCAGCGTTCGTAAGAACAAAGCTTAAAAATGTTATCACAGGCGGCGTTGTTGAAAAAACATTCAGACCTACAGAAAAACTTGAAAAAGCTCATATCGAAAGAAAAGATATGCAGTATTCATATTCAGACGGTGAGCTTTATTACTTTATGGATCAGGAAACATTTGATATGGTTCCGATCAGTGCTGACCAGGTTGGCGATACACTTAAGTTCGTTAAAGAAGAAATGATTTGTAAGATTTTGTCATATAAGGGCAACATCTTCGGTATCGAACCGCCTACATTTGTTGAACTTATGGTTACTGAAACAGAACCGGGTATCAAGGGCGACACAGCTACAGGTGCTACAAAACCTGCTACACTTGAAACAGGTGCACAGATTATGGTTCCGCTCTTTATTGACAACAATGAAATGATCAGAGTTGATACAAGAACAGGCGAATATATGGAAAGAGCATAAGACTTTCCTCGATTAAAGGAATATTAGTTATGGCAAAAAGTTTTAAAATGCTCGATAACGAGTACTGGTGGGGTGGCACAGTTCTGCATGCATCCGATATGCCTTATAGCAAAGAATCTGATGTGGTTATAGATTTGATAACCGAGCACAGAACTCAGTCGGCACCCTTGATGCTTTCAAATAAGGGAAGATATATCTGGTCTGATAAAGAAACAACTTTTACTATGAAAGACGGTGTTATAACCGTAAGTTGTGATGATGTTGATTTTTATGAAGGCGGAAAAACCTTAAGAGATGCTTATATCAAAGCAATGGAAAAGCATTTCCCAAATGAGGAAGGAAAATCACTTCCCGAGGTGTTTTTCAAAAAGGCTCAGTATAACACATGGATTGAGCTTATGTATAACCAGAATCAGAAGGATATTTTAGAGTATGCCGAAAGTATTGTTAAAAATGGTTATGAACCCGGAGTTTTAATAATCGACGAGGGCTGGCAGAAGCGTTATGGATTGTGGGAGTTTGATGAGCTTAAGTTCCCTGACCCTAAAGCAATGATTGAAAGACTTCACAAAATGGGTTTTATAGTTATGCTTTGGGTTGTGCCTCTCATATCGGCGGACAGTCCTGAACTCAGAAGCCTCTGGAATGACAGAAGGGAAGGCAACGAGGCTCTTTTGAGAGATCCTGAAACCGATAACCCTGCTATCATCAGATGGTGGAATGGTTTTAGTGCGATATTTAATTTTAATCAGCAAAAGGACAGAGAGTTTTTCACCGCCCAGCTTGATAAACTTATTGAAGAATATGGTGTTGACGGCTTTAAGTTTGACGGCGGAAGCTACACAATGTATAAAAATGCCGTAAATGGCACAAAATACCTTGAGCAGTATTCGGCAGAGTCACTTAATCATGCGTGGCTTGAGCTTGGAGCAAAATATGAATTTCACGAGTTTAAAGATACATGGAAGTTTGGCGGCAGACATACAATTCAAAGACTTTTTGATAAAGACCCTGTGTGGGACGAGCTTGGAATAAAAGCGCTTATTCCTCATTCAACCTTTGTTAGTCTTTTAGGGCATCCTTTTATATGCCCCGATATGATTGGCGGCGGTGAATATTCAAAGTTTTTAGCTCCCGGGTTTGAAATGGATCAGGAATTGTTTGTAAGAATGGCACAATGCTCTGCACTTATGCCTATGATGCAGTATTCCTTGTCACCGTGGAAGGTTTTGGATGATGATTTTCAGGCAATTGCCAAGGATGCGGCAAAAATTCATAGTGATTTTTCGGAAATAATCATAGAAGAAGTGAAAAAAGCCGAGCAGACCGGAGAACCTGTCGTAAGATTGATGGAATATAATTATCCCAATTGCGGTTATGAAAAAGTAAACGATCAGTTTATGCTTGGTGAAAGATTTATAGTTGCACCTGTTATAAAGCAGGGGCAGAATGTAAAACCGGTTGTTTTGCCGGAAGGTAAATGGAAAGATTTAAACGGAAATGAGTACGAGGGAGGCAAGACGGTTGAAATTGATGCTCCCGTAAACGTACTTCCGGTATTTGAAAAAATATAAAGGAGAGAATGAATAATGGCTACATTGAAAGAAAGAACTCAGTATTTGGCAGGTTTGGCAGAAGGTATGGAGCTTGAAGCATCAAAGGAAAGCAAGCTCATTTCAAAACTTTTGGAAGTTATTGATGAAATGGCTGAAGTAATTGATGATTTGGAAGCTTACATCGAAGAACTCGATGCTAAGGTTGATGAAATCGACCACGACCTCGGCGATTTGGAAGAAGATTATTATGACGATGGTTGTGACTGCGACTGTGATGATGACGATTGTGATTGCTGCGATTGTGACGATGATGACGATGTTTACGAATTTGAATGTGACAAATGCGGCGAAACAATTTATGTAGACGGCAGCCTTTTGGACGAAGATGAAGAAATTCTCTGCCCTAACTGCGGCGAAGAAATTTCTCTTGAATTTGATGATTGCGACTGCGGATGCTGCGACCACGAATAATTTGTTGAGTAAAAAGGGTGTGTAGATTTTCTACACACCTTTTTAGCACATAAGCGGAATGATTATGTGAATTATCACATTCATATAGAGTTCTGCGGTAAAGCTGTAAGAGGTGAAAAAATGAAAATTGTATTACAGAGAGTTCTTGAAGCAAAGGTTGAGATTGACGGAAAAGTAAATGGACAAATCGGTAAAGGATATCTTTTGCTTCTTGGAGTTTCAAATGAAGATAACAAAGAAATTGCGGATAAAATGATTGAAAAGGTTTCTCGCTTAAGAATTTTTGAGGACGAAAACGGGAAGACAAATTTAAGCATTGATCAGGTTGACGGCGAGGTTTTGGTTGTTTCGCAGTTTACTCTTTATGCGGACTGCAAAAAAGGTAACAGACCAAGCTTTATAAATGCAGGAAGTCCCGATTTGGCGGAGGAACTTTATGAGCATATCTTGTCAAGATGCAAAGAGCTTTTCGGCGGTGTTGAGTGCGGCGAATTCGGTGCAGATATGAAGGTTTCGCTGGTAAATGACGGGCCGTTTACGTTAGTTCTGGACAGTAAGGAAATACTTTAGTATTTAGAGGAGCTGTCTCAATAATCATTTTCTTTGTATAAATATTCAAAATCGTAGGGGCGGTTCACGAACCGCCCGCGGGGCATTCGTGAATGCCCCCTACAAGTGGAATAATTATACATAAGTTTAGATTATTGAGACAGCCCCTTTAAACTCAAAAAATAAAACTATTTTAAATTATTTTTTACTTTTATATTGCATTTATTTGGTAAATAAGGTAAAATATATATTAAATTGGGTTAGTTAAAAATAGTTTCAGAGGTAAATAATAATGAAAAAAGTGGATGCAGTGGTTTTAAAGGAAACAAAGTATATTATGTGCGTTACTTTAATACTCAGCATACTTATGCAGATTTTATTTTTAATATTTAAAGCCTGGACATACACTCATTTGCTGGGAAATGTTTTGGGAGCTCTTGCTGCAGTTCTTAATTTCTTTTTAATGGGAATAACTGTTCAAAAAGCGGTAACCAAGGAAGAAAAAGAAGCAAAAAGCCTGATTAAGGTTTCTCAGTCGGCAAGGCTTTTCGGATTGTTAATCGTGGCACTTATCGGTCATTTAATTCCGATTTTCAACACGTGGACGGTGCTTTTACCCTTGTTGTTTCCCAGAATTGCAGTTATGTTAAGACCGTTTATTATTAAAGACTAAAAGAGGTGATGTTTTTTGGTAAAAACAAGCAAACGTTTTAAAATAACAGATGCTTTTTATATCATTATGATGATTTTGCCGCTTTTGTTCGGAATTGTTATTCAAATTCTCACAAAGCCTGCATCGGAGGGAATAACCTTAACCGGTGCACGCATATTTTTCACAATTCCAATGCCGCTGCAGGATTTACTGATTACGGAAGCACAGATAAATTCAACACTTGTTTTGATAACTCTGTTTTTCTTCTGCCTTTATATGACTCATGGTATAAGCGAGCGTGTTGTACTTAAAAGGCAGCATTTTGCAGAACTTATTGTGGAAAAGGTTGATAACCTTGTTGTTGAAAATATGGGTGAGTATTTTAAAGGCTATTCACCTTTTATTATCGCAATACTTGCACTTTCTGCTTTGTCAAGTCTTGTTTCGCTTTTGGGGCTTTTCCCGCCAACATCGGATATAAATGTGGTGGCAGGTTGGGCAATACTTGTTTTTATTCTTATTACTTACTATAAATTCAAGTGCGGACCGCTTTATTATCTTAAAGGCTTTACGGAGCCTATTCCGCTTTTGGCACCAATTAATTTTATAAGCGAGTTTGCAACTCCCGTTTCAATGAGCTTCCGTCATTACGGAAACATATTATCGGGAACGGTTATTTCAACACTTATAGCAGCAGGACTTTCGGGACTTTCTGCAATGCTTTTGGGATTTTTGCCGGGATTGTTAGCAGAAATTCCGTGGCTTCAAATAGGAATTCCTGCGGTGCTTTCAATTTATTTTGACCTTTTCAGCGGATGCTTGCAGGCGTTTATTTTTGCAATGCTTACCATGCTTAATATTTCGGGAGGCTTTGCAATTGATGAATATGAAAAACGAAAATTAAAAAAACTTGCAATGAGAAATAATTAAAAACGGAGGAATGAAAAATGGAAATTGCAATCAGTATTATTTTAGGATGTTGTGCACTT
>CAZBJD010000027.1:0-19376 GCA_964492155.1 uncultured Eubacteriales bacterium | reverse complement strand
GCAATAATAACGTCAACGTATTTAACAAGCTCTCTCATAACTTCTTTTGCTTCCTTGCCATACTTCCAGAGGTTCTTTCTGTAGTTAAGGTCGCATGAAACTGTAACACCCATTTCTTTTGCAGCTTTAGCAGCAGCCAGTGATACGTCTGCAGCTGACTGTGAAAGAGCAGGTGTGATACCTGTGATATGGAACCAGTTTGCTCCGTCGAAAATTTTCTTGAAATCAAATACATCAGGTGCAGCAAGAGCGATTGAAGATTCAGCTCTGTCATAGATAACCTTTGAAGGTCTCTGATTTGTTCCTGATTCTAAGAAGTAAATACCAACTCTGCCATTTTTGGTGTAAGCGATGTCTGAAACATCAACACCAAATCCTCTTAATTCTCTAACGCAAGCCTCTGCAATAGCATTTTCAGGAAGAGCGGTAACAAATTTTGCGTCCATTCCGTAGTTTGCAAGTGAAACTGCAACGTTAGCTTCGCCGCCGCCAAATGTAGCCTCCAATGATGGTGACTGGAAAAATCTCTCAAGTCCGGGAGATTTAAGTCTTAACATAATTTCGCCTAAAGTAACAATTTTCATAATCTTACGTCCTTTCTTATTTCTTTTCTACCAGGTGAATTGCAAATCCGCCGATTTCTTCTGCCAGATAGATGAATTTTCTTGAACCGTCATCATTATATGTAGCAGAACTTTCGTCAAACTTAATTCCTCTCTGTGCCAAGTGGTAAATAGCACGTTCAACACTTGTTGTACCAACTGCGATATGACCGCATTTACCTCTGCCCATAGATTTCATAACTTCAAACTGGCTGCCTACGAACAAGCCTTTTGCCGATTCTCTTTCAACAGGCTTGCTTATAACCTGTGAAAGCATTGCACCAACTGATTTAGCTGCAGCCTCGTCAGGATTGTTAATTCCGATATGAACAACCTCTAAGCCCAGCATAATGTCAACGGCATCTTTTGTAAGCTGAGTAATTTTGTCCCACTCGTCATTGTTTATGTAGTCTTCTTTAACCATAAAGCTGCCGCCGCATGCAACAATCTTTTTATTGGTCATATACTCTGTTAAGTTTTTGAGATTTACGCCGCCTGTGGGCATAAATTTAAGATTTCCGTAAGGAGCAGAAAGTGCTTTGATTTTTTCAAGTCCGCCGCTCTGTTCTGCAGGGAAAAATTTAACAACCTTAAGACCAAGTTCCAGAGCCTGTTCAATTTCTGAAGGCGATGTGCAACCGGGAGTTGCAAGAATATCGTTATCAACACACCATTTAACAACTTTTGGGTTGAAACCCGGGCTTACGATAAATTTAGCACCAGCCTTTTTGGCACGCTCTGCCTGTTCAATTGTAAGAACTGTTCCTGCACCTACAATCATTTCAGGATAAGCTTCTGATACCAGACGAATTGCTTCTTCGGCAGCATCTGTTCTGAAAGTGATTTCAGCAACCGGAAGCCCGCCATCGATTAAAGCCTTTGCAAGCGGAACTGCCTTTGAAGCATCGTTGATTTTAATTACCGGAACGATACCGATGTTTGAAATTTGCTGCATGAGATCCATAAATCTACACTCCTTATATAAATTATAGCTTTAAGATAAACTTATTTTACCAAAATACATTATACCACCTAATTTATGTATTGTCAACACAAATTACCAACCTAAATTACCTCTTACCCATTCAAGCAGAGGTTCCAAAACAAACATATCCAGAACAAAGTATATAACTATCACCGACAGCACCATCCATATGGCGGTCCATTTAATTTTTTTATCCATAATTTATTCTCCCGTCAAAAACAGGAGGGCATACGCCCTCCCCTTTCAGATTAAGTTTAATTTTGTTCGCATTTTTTGGTGTTCTCCGGAGGGATACCGCAATAATTCATTTTTCATCATTCGTTGGAGAGTAGCCCCACTTGCTAACCGCGGATAAACTCCGCCGCTGCCGTTGCCGCCACAGCACCGTCTGCCGTTGCGGTAACAATCTGCCTCAAGGCTTTTGTTCTTGTGTCACCTGCCGCAAAAATCCCGTCAGCCGATGTTTTGCAATCCTCACCCGCTTTGATATATCCGTTTTCAAGCTCAACGATGCCTGAAAACCTTTGATTGTCAGGCTCAAGACCTATTGCCGCAAATACGCCGCTTACCTCAATTTCACGGTTTTCTCCGCTTTTTTTATCCGAAAGTCTTAATTTTTCAACCACGCTGTCACCGATAATTTCTTCGGGAACGGTTGAGTACAAAATTTCAATTTTATCGTTTGCAGCAACTCTGTCCGCAAGATTTTCTGCTCCGCGGAACTCGTCTCTCCTGTGCACAAGATAAACCTTTTCGCAAACCTTTGCAAGATAAAGAGCATCTTCCAAAGCAGTATTTCCGCCGCCGATTACGGCAGTTTTCTTGTCTTTGTAAAAAGCACCGTCGCACACTGCACAGTATGAAACGCCTTTGCCCGAAAACTCCTGTTCGCCCTTTATCCCAAGCTTTCTGCGTTTTGCACCATTTGCAATAATTACCGCCTTTGCGCTATATTCTCCATTTTCGGTTTTAACTGTCTTAACATCGCCGTTTTCAATGCTTTCCGCACGTTCAAACTCAATTTCCGCACCAAGCTCGGTTGCCTGTTCAAAAAGCGAAACCGCCAGGTCTGCCCCGCTTACGTTTTTTATTCCCGGATAATTTTCAACCTCAGGCGTAACCGCAACCTGTCCCCCGGGGCTTAACTCCTCAAGCACCCTTACGGACAATCCTGCCCGGGCAGCGTATATTGCGGCGGTAAGCCCCGCAGGACCTGCACCGATTATAATCAAATCTGTCATAAAAAAACCTTCTTATGCGTTATATTTCGCTCTCTTGATTTTTCTTGAAGTCGTTTTTTCAAATTCTTCTTCTCTTATTGTAACCTCGCTGACCTGCTTGTATGCAGGAAGATGTGCAAGTGCTCCTCTTATTTTCTTTGTAAGCTCCTCTTTTGAGATTTCTTCAGCTAAAAACACCTCTGCACAAAGCATTTTCTGGCTTCCGTTTTCATCCTTCGGAGAATAAACAACAACTTCTGCAACCTCATCAAGTCCCTGAATACAATCTTCAATTTCTTCGGGATAAATGTTTTTACCGTTATTCAAAACAATCAGGTTTTTCTTTCTTCCCGTGATTAAAATCTGGTCGTATCCGTTAATCATACCGTAGTCGCCGGTGTGGAACCAGCCGTCAACAATAACTTTTGCAGTTTCTTCTTCATTTTTATAATAGCCAAGCATAACTGTCGGACCTTTAACACAAATTTCTCCGTTTCCGTCTTCGTTGACATCATCAAGCTTAACTTCAATACAGGGAAGCTTAACGCCAACTGTTGCAGGATCGTTAAAATAGTCGCGGTTAACGCTTACCAAAGGCGAGCACTCTGTAATGCCGTAGCCGTTCAAAAGTGCAATGCCGATTGCTTCAAAAAACTCGGCAATTTCTTTTCTGATTGGTGCACCGCCGCATACAATCTTTTCAAGATTTCCGCCAAACACTTTATGAACCGAGCCGAAAAGCTCTTTTCTTTTGTCAATTCCCATTTTCATCATAAGGTTGCTGAGCTTAATTAAAAGCTTGAATGCCTTTTCCTTCTTCTGCTCTCTGATTGTGCTCCAGATTTTTGCATAAAAGCTTTCAACAAATGCAGGAACAAGCATTATGTAATTCGGCTTATAAAGCTTCATATTGTTAACAACCGTTTTTAAATTTTCGTTGATGCAAACTGTATTGTGTCTGTGAATTGCAACCCAGATACCAACAACCGCTTCATATGTATGATGATAAGGAAGAACTGAAAGGCAGGTTCCTTTAACGTCTGAAATCATAAGTCCGTAACAACAGCAAGAGGTTATATTTCTTTCCGAAAGCATAACACCCTTCGCATTTCCTGTTGTACCCGATGTGTATACCAAAAGCTTTAATTTATCAACTTCCGTGTGAATATACGGCCTTTTTTCATTTGTTTCAAGAGCTGCTTTTCCGCTTTCAAACAGCTTATCGAATGATAAAAAGTCGCCTTCATCTTCTCCTCTGTCAAAGGAGATAAACTTTTTGATTTTCGGGAAAGACTCTCTGTTGTTTCTGAAAAAGTCTTCGTATTTTCTTGTCGCACAGAATACATATTCAGAATCCGAATGATTGATAACATTAATCAAATCCGCTTCGGGCAAGTCCTTGTCAACAGGTACAACTACACTTTCCGAGCAAAGCACCGAAATATATGACAAAAGCCATTTGTAGCTTGACGGTCCGATAACAGCCACATGAGTTTCGTCTGCGCCGATTGCGTCAAGCGCAAGATACATTGCGTCAACGCTTGCCTTAAGCTCTTTATTAGTAACCTCAACTATATTGTCTTTTCCCTGTCTGTACTTGAAAACCGCCTTGTCAGGCACCTCATTTTCCGCCATAATAATCATTTCGTATAAAGAATCGGTCTTTACACTCTCGTTCCACGGATAATCGTGTGTCGCTTTTTTCAATTAAAACACCTCTTTAAAATATTCTTATTTAATTTTAACATATCCCGCCATTGTTTGCAAGAGTTAATCACAAACAAATAGCTAAAACCCCGTTGATTTTTTTTATTTCTTATGGTATACTTGTAGTTGACGTAAATTAAAGGAGTTTAAAACATATATGAAACAATATTTAGCCAATTTATTTAAATATAAATATCTTTTGTGGGATCTTGTTGTTCGCGATTTAAAGATAAAATACCGCCGCTCGGTGCTTGGATTTGCATGGAGCATTTTAAATCCCCTTTTGATGATGATAGTAATTACTGCAGTTTTCCAGAATTTATTTCGTTCAAATATAGAAAACTTTCCGATTTATTATCTTACAGGGTATCTGTTTTTCTCCTTTGTTACAGAGTCCACCAATTTAGCTATGACTTCTGTTATCGGCTCTTCGGCTTTAATAAAAAAAGTATATATTCCGAAATACATCTTTCCTCTTGAAAAGTGCATTTTCAGTTTTGTAAATATGTTATTTTCGTTTATTGCGACTATTATAGTTATGCTCGTACTTAAAGTTCCGATTACGCCAACTTTTTTTGCATTTCCCATACCAATGTTGTATTTATTTGTATTTTCGGCAGGATTGAGCTTTTTCCTTGCCGCTGCAAATGTATTTTTCAGAGATGTTGCACATCTTTACAGTGTTTTTACAACTGCATGGATGTATTTAACACCCATATTTTACCCAATGGATATGCTTCCTGATTTTATGGTAAATGTCGTTAAGTTTAATCCGCTTTACCATTATATTTTGTATTTCAGAGCACTTATTTTGGGAAATCACATACCGGATTTACGCACAAATCTTATATGTATAACTTTTTCAATTGTAATGCTTATAATTGGTTTGATATTTTTCAAGAAAAAGCAAGATAAATTTATTTTGTACGTGTAATGAGGTGATTAATTGGATACCGCTGTTGAAGTTAAAAATGTTACAATAAAATTTAATATGTCAAAAGAAAAAATAGACAGTATAAAAGAATATTTTGTAAAGCTTGTAAAAGGAAAATTGCTGTATAGTGAATTTTTTGCACTTACTGACGTTTCTTTTGAAGTAAAAAAAGGCGAAGTTTTTGGAATTGTAGGATTAAACGGTTCCGGAAAATCAACGCTTTTAAAAGTAATTTCCGGAATTTTAAAGCCTTCCGAAGGCCATGTTCAAGTAAACGGAAGTATTTCTCCTCTGATTGAACTTGGTGCAGGTTTCGACCCAGATCTTACTGCAAGAGAAAACATATATTTAAATGGTTATGTGCTTGGTTATACAAGGAAGTACATTGATGAAAAATTCGACAGCATAGTAGAATTCTCCGAATTAGAAGAATTTCTTGATGTTCCTATCAAGAACTATTCTTCAGGTATGGTTGCCAGACTGGGATTTTCAATAGCAACCATAGTAAAACCAGATATTCTGATAGTAGATGAAATCCTTTCTGTAGGTGACTACAAATTTCAGGAAAAATGTGAAAAACGAATTAAACAAATGATGGCAGGAGGAACAACGGTTATCCTTGTTTCTCACACCCTAGAGCAAATCAAAAAGCTGTGCAACCGAGTGTTGTGGTTAGATAAGGGCAAAATGAAGATGCTTGGTGAAACAACTCTAGTTTGTCAAGCATACAAAGACGGAAATTAAGGAATTTTTTATGATAGAAATTGATGTAGCGGTTGTAACATATAATTCTCAAAAATGGATTGACAAATTCTTAACATCTTTTGAGCAATTGCAAGGGGTTGATTTGTCTAGAGTTCATTTTTATTTTGCTGACAACTGTTCAACCGATGACACCGTTAAAATATTGAAACATCATCCTTCTGCAAAATCTTTTGGTGCTTTTGAAATTATAGAGTGTAAGAAAAATTTTGGTTTTGGCGCCGGAAGTAATTTAGCAGCTCAAAAAGGGAAAAGCCCTTATATACTTTTTATTAATATTGATACCGAGATTGAAAATGATGCAATAAAAAATCTAGCTGAAACAATTGAGCACTCCACCGGTAGCATTGGTTTGTGGGAAATGCGGCAGTTGCCTTATGAGCATCCGAAAATTTACAATCCCGCAACCCTAGAAACCTCATGGGTAAGCGGTGCCTGTTTTTTAATGCGCAGAGCATTGTTTACTGAAACAGGCGGATTTGATGAGTCTATTTTCATGTACGGCGAAGATGTTGAGTTCTCATGGAGAATACGTTCATTGGGCTACAAGCTTTTGTATCTTCCCAATTGTTGTGTGAAACATTATTCTTATTCATCTACAGATGAAGTTAAACCAATTCAGTACTTCGGTTCTTTATCTACCAATATATTGCTTAGATGGAGATATGGTACTCTAAAAGATATAATTACAGGCTATATAAATTTATCAAGATATGTTATAAAACCGCGCAAACTTCACGGTGCAAGACTTCAGGTTCTCAAAATCATTTTCAGTTCGCTGATAAATGGGTTGAAATTCAGAAACAAATACAAGAGCTTAAGCAAAACCGTTGCTTCCTTTTATGATTTTGAATATGAGTATGTGCGGTATGGTGCATTTTACGAAAACAAGCGTTATGATAAAAACTATACACCTTTGGTTTCAATTATCATAAGAACTTGCAACAGACCTCTTGTTTTAGAAGAATGCCTTCAATCAATACGTAATCAGACATATAAAAACATTGAAGTCTGCATTGCTGAAGACGGAAAAAACTGTTCTGAAAATTTCATCAAAGAGAATTTCCCTGATTTACGGATAAAATATGCCTCAACTAATGAAAAAAAAGGCAGAAGCAATGCAGGGAACCTTGCCCTTTCAATGGCTGAAGGCGAATATCTTAATTTTCTTGATGACGACGATATGTTTTATTGTGATCATATAGAAACTATGGTAAATGCAGCTTTAGATCATCCTGAAGAAAAGCTTTTTTATGCCAAATGCTTTGAAACTCCGATTGAAATCAAATCGAAAGATCCTTATGTATACGAGGTAAAAGACTATGTTAACGTCAAACGCCCTGTATATACAAAATCAAATCTTGTAATGGGTAATATTTTTCCTATACAATCAGTGCTTTTCAAACGAGAAGTGTATGAAAAAATGGGTGGATTTGACACAAAATACGAATATCTTGAAGACTGGGATTTGTGGCTAAAATATTCAGACTTCGCAGACTATTTTCCTGTAAACAAAATGACTTCCCTTTACCGAGTTCCGGCAAACAGAACTGTTTCAAAAGAACGCAGTGCTTTGCTCAGGCTTAACGAAACAGAAATCAGAAATATATATATGAAAAAAAGTCTTTTACAGACAAAAATTTTTTCGGAATTTCGCGAAAATTCAGACTTTTTGTATGCCATTGACTCTGTAAATCTTTATTCAGACGACACAATTCTTTTAACTGGCTGGGGCTTTTACAAAAATCAGAAAAGCGAAATTTTTATACGCATAACAGATTTAAAAGGCAAAGAGTATCTGTTTGATACACAAAATTCTTCTCGCGCTGATGTTTTAGATATTTATCCAAACGCTCCAGAAAATTGTGGAGTTTTCGCGTGGATAAGCTTAAATTCAGATACTATAAAAAAGATAAAAACAATTGAACTTGTTTGCGTTTTCAAAGGCAAACATTACTCAAACAGGAAAAAATCATACAACTACCATATCAAACAAAAATGTGACCGACTGATATTAACTCTTCGTAAAATCAGACGTGCCATATTAAACAAATAAAAAGTAGGGAGAATAAATTATGCCAAAAGTAAGTGTTATTGTTGCAGCATATAATGTTGAAGAATACATAGAAGAAACATTGCACAGCCTTATTAACCAAACATTAGAAGATGTCGAATTTGTTGTAGTTAACGACTGTTCTACCGACAAAACGGGCGAAATACTTGATTCATGGGCGAAAGAATATCCAAAAATTAATCATGTTTTGCTTGAAAAGAATTCCGGTCCTTTAATTGTGCGTAAAATCGGTTCTGAAATAGCTTCTGGTGAATATGTTATGTTCCTTGACGGAGATGACGTTTTAGATTTTAATGCTTGTGAAAAGGGATACAAGGCAATTAAAAAAAGTAAAACAGATATTTTGCAGTTTAAAACCAACATAATTATTGACGGTGACATTGACGCAACCCGAATCCCGGAAATTGATGGCATGCACGAATATCTTCGTTGTCCTGAAATGAAAATTTTTTCTACACACAAATCGGGCCTTTTGGGTACTCCATATAATATTCACTTTAATTTTACTGTTTGGAATAAGATTTACA
Organism: uncultured Eubacteriales bacterium; assembly: GCA_964492155.1. GTDB lineage: Bacteria > Bacillota > Clostridia > RGIG6154 > RGIG6154 > RGIG2094. The sequence goes on along the minus strand of CAZBJD010000027.1, from coordinate 10,565 downwards.
AGAAATCATTAATCACCAAAGTAAACAAACATATTCCTGACAAATGTTTATTAATGGCCGAAGACTTACTTTTTTCATACATCACTCATTTTATTGCTAAATCATTTGCGTTCTCAGATGAAATCCTCTACAACTATAGATTTGGTTGTGGGATTTCTACAACTCAAAAGATTTCTCCGCAACGAATGGACTCTATTGCCCAAAGCAGCTTTGTCTATACATATCTTCGCGATTGGACAGAGAAACAAGGCATAAAGGCAGACTCTATCCAAAAATTAAATTTAATAAAGCTACAACTTTACAGAAATATTTCTCATGCATTTTTGCTTCAGATTGCTAATGAAGATAAAAATTGCTTTGCAAACAAGGTCTTGGAGTATTTTTCATTAGAAGAATTTATGACCATGCTCACTTTTACCACCTCAAATGATCATATGACATCTTATGACGTCTTGGCTGAATCATGCTCGCTATTAGACATTTTCAGAACAACAAAAAATGACATTAAAACCATTGCCACCTTTTATCACAGAGTATGTAATGGTGGTATTGAGAACGTAATATCAAAGCTAACCGATCTGTGGATTAAAAACGGATATAACGTAATTCTTTTCACCGATCAAGAACCTGATGAAAATGATTATTATTTAAATCCCTCAATAACACGAATTGTTCTGCCAACATTTGAGCATGGTGATTTCAAATCATATAGCGAACGTATTCATTTGTTATATACTACGCTTCAGAAACACAATGTAGATATTATGGTTTATCACGCTTGGTGTAGTCATTCTATTGTATCAGATTCAATGGTGGTTAAAAGTCTTGGCATTCCATTTGTAGTACATACCCACTCAACTTATTGTGCAGAAATGTTAACAGATGCTTGGGAATATGCATATATCAGCACACTTATGCCTAAAATGTATTCGTTAAGTGATATGGTAATCGCATTAAATAAATCTGATTGTGCCTATTGGCAGGCAATGGGATTGAGATGTTTAACTACAATTAACCCTACTGCAATTTCTTTAGATACAGAAGTTTCACAATTAAACGGACAAAACATCATAATGGTTTGTCGTCTATCGCGTGAAAAGCAGGTGCTTGATGCAATAAAAATAGTAGAGAAGGTTAGTAAAAAGATTCCTGATGTTTCTTTGACAATCGTTGGCTCAGGTGATGATGCAGGTTATTGCCACCTTATAGATAACTATATTAAAACCAATAAATTGGAAGATATTGTCACAATGGTTGGATTTAAGAAAGATGTTACACCATATTATTCAAAAGCAGATATTATGCTTATGACAAGCCAATATGAAGGTGCACCTTTGACGCTTATGGAAAGTAAAATTTTAGGGCTTCCGCTTGTAATCTATGACTTATCGAACCTTGATACTGTAAGGGAAGCAAAAGGGATGTTTGTAGTCCCACAAAATAACATTGATGCAGCAGCAGAAAAGATTATAGACCTTCTTTCAGATGATAATCTTAAAAAACGAATGGGCAAAGAAGCAAGAAAAAGTGCAGAAGAAATTTTGAGCGTTGACCTTGCTGAACACTGGAAGTATATTTTTGACTTTACTATTGACAAAGAAAAACCTGTTCCAAAAATGGATTTGTGTGACATTAATACAGCTATGCGAACTTTAGTTAGTTACAATTCTCAAGGAATTAAAAATCGTGGAGGTCAAAGTATTTCCTCACCTCTCTCTGAGTCTTATCTTGCTACAATTAAAGAGATTCGTGCTTCTACAAGCTATCGTCTCGGCTGGTTCTTAACAACAATTCCCAGAAAAATAAAAGATTTTATTAAAGGGCAGAAATATATAGAGTAAAAATATCACTTATCGAAGTAATAAAATGATGGTAGATGCCAAGTGTCTACCATCATTTTTATGTTACACTAAATAAAAGGAGATAATCATAGGATGAATATCCCAATGTAAACCTGCATCATTGTTATCAACATAAAGCGGCATACACATTTCGCAACTTTACAAGTATACTCGACAATACAGAGGCTATGGCGAGGAGCCTCTTATTAATAAACATACCTCCAAAAAACTACTTGTACCCATGGAACAATTTGAATGCAAAGTCCCTCTTTCCAAGGCAAAAAGAAAACCACCTGTTCAACACTGACTTGAATAGGTAGCTTAGGATATTCTTTTTTCTGTCTATGAAGTATTTGCCTAGTTTATTATTGATTTTTTAGCTTCACGCAGATGTTGTTTTTTGTCAGCTTTTTAAAGGCCACAAAAAGTGCGGTTAGTAAGATAATATCCGTTCCTATTCGGGATGCGGTGCAGGATAAATACAAAACAGGAAGTGTTTTTAAGGCGTTAAGCTGTTACAAATGCACAAACAATTCTTATGCCTGAGGTGCAAATTGAAGAAAGAGCAGGAATTTCGAAATAAATTCGCAATTCCTGCTCTTTAAAAGGGGGATTATAACTCAACCACTGTGTTTTCAAGCCTTGATTTTTCTGCGGCAAAAACTATTTTGTGGTTGTCGTTTGACTGAGTAATTGTGCATACTGATTTGCCTGTATATGTATCTGTCATAACTTTGTAAAGGGCGTCTATAATACCGCTGTCGCCGCCGCTGTGCCCGTCTTTTTCGGCGGGATTTAAAATGTCCACATATTCAGTATCCCATACAGAATGCAAATATACCGGGATTTTTTCGCAGTCTTCCATTTTAACTCTGATGTTGCCCTTTGTGCCCATAATGTTTATAAATCTTCCGCTTTCACCGAATGAAGACATTGTAAAACTGCATAAAATATCGTCTTCAAATTCCATATTTACTACTTGATGGTCAACAACATCATTATCGCATTTATAAACACATTTACCATACTGGGTTGTATTAAGTGCTTTCAACACATCCTCGTCAGTGGGATTTACAACGCCTGAGCATGCCGGTCTGAACCAATGATTGTCATCAGACTCCAAATAAAGCTTTTTGGCAGAATAGTGACAAGAATCCTGATGTTTACAATCAAGGCAACGCTCTGCCGAGCCTTCGGGAGCATTTTCTTCCTTAAAATATGTAAGCTTTCCGAAAGACTGCACCTTTTTGCATTTTTTATCGATAAGCCACTGCAAAATATCCATATCATGACATGACTTTTGTAAAAGCATAACGCTTGACTTTTGGCTGTTACCCCAATTACCGCGTACAAAGCTGTGACTCTGATGAACATTTCCCACGCTTTCAACGTGATCAATATTTATAATTTTTCCGATTTTTCCGCTATCAATAATCTCTTTCAATGTCATAAAGAACGGTGTAAATCTCAAAACGTGACAGATGATAACCTTAACACCCGCCTCGTTTGCATAATCTGTAATTTTCTGGCATTCTTCTTCTGTGGGAGCGATAGGCTTTTCCAACAGTAAATCGTATTTTAAAGAAATGGCTTTCATTGCAGGTTCAAGATGCATACGGTCTTGTGTGCAAATAAGTGCAACATCTGCAATTTTGCCCAGCTCAAAAAGAGGTTTATAATCTGCAAAACAAAGCTCATCGGGAATATTATGCTTATTCTTAACATATTCCCTTCGGCTTTCAATGGGTTCTGCAACTGCAACGACTTCAAATTTTTCCGGGTTTTTTGCCATAACATCAACATACCCCATACCGCGAAGTCCTGCGCCTATCAAAACTACTTTTACTTTTTTCATAAATAATCCCCTGTTAATAAAATGTATTGACAAACTTGTTTTTTTCTGTTATGCTTACATTATAAGCGTTTATATGAAAAAAAGATATACTGATTTGGCTATTTTTTTTATATAATCGGCTACTTTTTGGAGGGAATGCCATGAAAAAAGCTCCTGATGGTTCAAGTGTTTCGTTACTTTACCAAATTTATGAAACAAAATATGGTACAGAACATGTTTTCGGTAAAGTTCTCGATTGCCCGATAAATATTTCATCAATTTATTCAATATATGAACACAAATATGGTCCGGGGCATGTTTTTGTAGGAGAATATCATCCTTTTTACGAAATTAATATAATTTTGGAAGGCACCTTGGGTCTTACTGTAGACGATAAGCTTTATGAGCTGAACAGAGGACACGGGGTTATTATCCCTGCAGGGGCTTTTCACAAGAACTGGGTTATCGGTCAATCCCCCGTAAAATTCTTTGTTGTTTCCTTTGATATCGCAACAAACGGCGTTATCCTTCCTGATGATGCAGTTTACACTATTACAGACAATGATCTCTTTTTTATCGAAAAGGTTATTTCCGAGGGTATGGACTGGATTCAGGGGAAATCAAATCCCTTGCCCTATGCTCCGCAGATAATAAAAAACTGTGTGGAATGTATTGTACTTACGCTGCTGCGTCAGCGTACTGAAAGCTCGGAATATAGTTCAGGCTCCGGTGAAATCTTCCACAAATGTATGCATTATATGAATTCAAATATTAAAAAGAACATAACCGTTGAAGAACTTGCTCGTTTTTCAAACACAAGCGTTGCAAACCTTAAAAAAATATTTAAAAAATATACGGGAACAGGTGCAATTCACCATTTCAATCTGTTAAAGCTTGAATATTCCAAAGAACTTTTAAAAGCGGATCTCCCCATTTCCGAGATTGCTCATACACTTTCATATTCTTCGCAAAACCACTACGCGCAAAGCTTTAAAAAAGCTTTCGGCATAACTCCCAGCCAGTTTAAAAAATCCTGAAATCGTTTTCATTTTTATATTGACATTTCATTATTTTTGATTTATACTGTTGTTGAAGTTAATAAAAAACTCGGAGGAGCGATTAAAAATGATTGAAAAACTCGGTGTTCAGCTTTACACTGTAAGAGACTTTATGAAAACCGAAGACGACATTAAAAAAACCTTTGAAAAGCTTAAAAAATTAGGCTACGATTTAGCTCAGACCGCAGGTGTCTGCCAGGTTACTTCATATGAAAATTTTGGCAAGTTTGCCAAAGACGCCGGTATCGAAATTGTAGGCACACACGAGCCTATCGACTACAATCTCGAAGATATCGACCGTGCGGTTGCCAACCACAAAGCATTAGGCACAACAACCTGCGGCGTTGGAGGTTGCTGGCCGAAAGATGGCATAACATGGTATGACTGCTTTGAGAATATGAAAAAATTCTGTGCTATGCTTAAAGAGCATAATATGAATTTCACATATCACAATCACAGCCACGAGTTTATGAAATTAGACGGAAAATTCGTTATGCAGCACCTTATTGATGAATTCAAGGATATCGACAATATGACCTTCTGCCTTGATACATACTGGCTGCAGCACGGCGGCGTTGCAATTTTAGAGTGGATGGATAAATTAAACGGTAAGGTTGACATTCTCCACCTTAAAGAAATGGAAAGAACCCAGGAAGGTCCTAAAATTTCCGAAGTCGGCAACGGCAGCATAAACTGGAAGGCAGTTATCGAAAAGGGTAACGAAATCGGCGTTAAATACTATGTTGTTGAGCAGGATACCTGCCCCGGCGACCCATTTGACAGTCTTAAGATGTCGAGTGATTACTTACACGCAAACTTTATGTAACAGAATTAAGAGAAATCTCAAACAGGGATTTCTCTTTTTTGTTTAAAATGTATTTCTTATAGTCGTAAGTATCGCCAAAATCAGCATAATAATCAGCACAACTTTAAAAAATCCTTTCATACAAAACCACCCTTTTGATTATATTAAAAAAATTGGGGATATATCCGTATTTGCCTTGAAAAAATACACAAAATGGTATATACTATAATTAACTTATGTTTACGGGAGGAAAAAATATGCTTCTTGCAATAGATGTTGGAAACACAAACACCGTTTTAGGTATTTTTGACGGTGAAAAAGAGGTTTCGCATTTCAGGATTACAACCAATAACACAAGGACATCAGACGAAACGGGTATGTTGCTTTTGCAGTATTTTGCAAGCTGCGGAGTTGACAAACAAGATATCGACAGCGTAATCATTGCATCTGTTGTGCCTCCTGTAATGTATTCGCTGGAACATTCAATCAGAAAATACATAGGCATTAACCCTATGGTTGTGGGTCCCGGCACAAAAACAGGAATTAATATTAAATACGACAATCCCCGCGAGGTGGGTGCCGACAGAATTGTTAACGCAGTTGCTGCGTATAACAAGTACGGCGGTCCTATTATAATAGTTGACTTCGGCACCGCAACCACATTTTGCGTTGTTAACGAAAATGCGGACTATCTTGGCGGCGTTATCTGTGCAGGCATTAAAATTTCAATGGACGCTTTGGTTTCAAGAACTGCAAAGCTCCCCAGAGTTGAAATTTTAAAACCGCCTTCCGTTATCGGGAAAACCACCGTTGCTTCCATGCAGTCAGGTGCGGTTTACGGCTATGTAGGTCAGGTTGAAAATATTATCAGAAAAATCAACGAAGAGCTTGAAATTAAAGCAAAGGTTATCGCCACAGGCGGTCTTGCGGGTATGATTTCAAAAGAAACCGATATGATAGATGTTGTTGAACGTTCGCTCACCTTGGAGGGACTTCGCATTATATATGAAAAAAACAAATAGGAGCAATTATGATTTTAGAAAAAAACGAAAAAAACTTAAAAGAATATGAAGAATTTGTGTCACGCTGTCCCAAGGGGCATTTTGCTCAAACGGGTATGTGGGCAAAAATCAAGGACAACTGGATTAACGAAATTGTTGCAAGCTACGACGAAAGCGGCAAAATCAACGGCGTTATGAGCGTGCTTATAAGAAAGGTTCCGATTTTCAAATGCACTCTTATGTATAGTCCTCGCGGTCCTGTATGCGATGTGCATAACAAAGAAATTCTTAAAAATCTTTTAGACGGGGCAAAAGAGCTTGCAAAGAAATATAACGCTTATGTTTTGAAGCTTGACCCCGATGTTAAGTCCTGCGACGAAGAATTTAAATCCATCGTAAAAGACCTTGGTTTTAAAATCAAAAGTGCAGGCAAAAATTTTGAAGGTATTCAGCCGAAATTCGTTTTCCGTCTTGATGTAAAAGATAAAACCGAAGACGAAATTTTCGCAGCTTTCCACAATAAAACCCGTTACAATGTTCGTGTTGCTCTTAAAAACGGAGTTACAACATCAATCGGCTGCCGTGATGATTTAAAGAGATTTCACGAAATTATGGTTGAAACGGGTGCCCGTGATGAATTTGTTATCCGTCCTCTTGAATACTTTGAAAAAATGTACGACGTAATGGCTCCCACAGATAATTTAAGGCTTTATCTTGCCCATTATGACGGAAAAATTATTTCAGGTACAATTGCCATTAAATACGGCGACAAGGTATGGTATCTGTACGGAGCAAGTTCCAACAGCTACCGCAATGTAATGCCCAACTACCTTCTGCAGTGGGAAATGATTAAATGGTCAATAGAAGAAAAATGCAATATTTATGATTTCCGCGGTGTTTCGGGAGATTTAAACGAGGACAACCCTCTTTACGGTCTTTATCGTTTCAAAAAAGGTTTTTCGGGAGAATTTACCGAGTTTGTGGGCGACATTGACTACACATTCAATCCTTTGATGAAATTTATTGTTGAAAAGGGCGAGCCCGTTTTCAGAAAAGTAAGAAGAAAGGTAATGCTTCTAAAGAAATGATTAATTACGTTATTGACAAAGATATTTTAAGAGATAATGTAAATATTATAAAATCTCTTGCGGGGTCAACCCCCATAATTGCAGTATTGAAGTGCAACGGCTACGGTCTGGGGCTTGTTGAATATGCTAAATTTTTGATGTACCGCGGAATTGAAATTTTCGCGGTTTCCGCTTTGGAAGAAGCCGTGCTTTTAAGAAACTCCGGCATATCGGGGGAGATTATTCTTTTAACTTCAAATGCAATAGCCGAGGATAATGAAACAATTGTTGAAAACAACATCACTGCTGCGGTTGGTTCTCTCGATGCCGCAAAGGCACTTGACGAAGCAGGAAAAAAGCTTGAAAAGACTCCGAAAGCTCATATTGAAATCAACACAGGTATGGGAAGATGCGGCTTTGATGCCGAAGACATCAAATGGTTAAACGTGCTTCGCACAAAAAACATTGAATTCTGCGGAACATTTACCCATTTTTCTTTCAGTTTTTCAAGGCAAGATACCGATGTTTTAAATCAGCTTAATAAATTCAAAAAAACAATCAAAAAATTAAGAAACGCAGGTTTTGATACCGGAGTTGTCCATGCAGCAAACTCTCATGCATTTTTAAAATATCCCAAAACCCACTTGGATGCGGTACGTATCGGCTCTGCATTTTTGGGCAGGGTTAACGGTGCCAAAAGCTTTGGCTTAAAGCCTGTCGGATATCTGGAAAGCAAGGTAGTTGACATAAACTTTCTTAAAAAAGGCGAAAATATAGGCTATGGCAACACTTACAAAGCAAAACGCGACATTAAAACCGCCATCGTTCCTGTTGGGTACTTCCACGGATTTATGACGGAAAAATCCAAAGATACATTCAGATTAAGAGATATTTTAAGATATATTTTGAGTGACTTAATTCCCAAAAAAAGATACGCTGAAATAGGCGGCGAAAAATACCCGATTATAAGCCGCTGTGCAACACTTAATATTATAATTGATGTTACAGACTCTGAGGTTAAAGCCGGCGATACCGTAAAATTAAAGGCAAATCCCATTTTGCTTGACTCAGGCGTTAATAAAATTTACAGAGGAATGGACATATGATTAACTTATACGAAAGCTTAAAGCCCCTAAGTCCCGAAAACGGCTTTAAAATGGAGGGGTATTATATCTGGGGCGGCAGTGCAATAAAAGGCGATGATGGAAAATATTATTTATTCGCATCACGCTGGCCCAAAACTTCGCCTTTTCCCGAAGGATATATGACAAATTCTGAAATTGTGCTTGCAACAAGCAATTCTCCCGAAGGACCTTACGAATTTCAGAAAGTGATTATCGATAAGCGTGACGGCGGATATTTCGACTCTGTTATGGCACACAATCCCCACATAAAAAAGATTGGCGATACATACTACTTGTTTTATATTGGAAGCTGCGACGGCAGCCAGGAAACCCGTGCAATAGGCTATGCAAAAAGCAAGAATTTGGTAGATTTTGAGCGTTCCGACAAGCCGATTGATTTACCTGCAAATGCAAACAATCCATCGGTTCTGGTAATGCGTGACGGTAAAATTCTGCTTGTATTCCGCGACGGAAAATTAAAGGTTACAATCGCAAAGGCAAACAAAGTTGAAGACGGTTTCAGGCTTTTGGCTTATGATATTTTTGACGGCAAAAGAGCCGAAGATATGTATATTTTTAATTATGACTCAAAGCTTCACATTATAGCAGAGGACAATGTTGGTGCGTTTACGGGCAATGAAAGATTTGGTTTTCATGTTGTGTCAACCGATTTAATCAATTGGGAAAAAGCCGAAAACGTGCTCGCCTATGACCACACATTAAAGTTTGCCGACGGAACTGAAATAAAAGTGCAGCGCAGAGAACGTCCTCAGCTTTTATTTGACGAAACGGGCAAACCTACACATTTGTTTACATCGGTTTTGTATAATGGCGAAGCCTTTAATGCAGTTCAGCCTATAGATATCAATCAGGGGGAATAATAATGCTTACATTTTATAAAGATATGTTAAATAAAATCGGCTTTGAAAAAGAAGATTTGATTTTTTTAACGGAAAAAGGCGAAAAACTTATAACCTGCTTCCCCGATGAAATCAAAGAAATAATTAAAATTTACAAAGAAAGCAATTTCAGCGATGAGGCAAATCTCCGGAAAAGAGAGGCGTTATCTGAAAAATCAGGTGAAGATATCGCAGTTATCAATCTTGTTTATCTTATTTGCGCAACAGAAATTTTAAGGGAAAAATACCTTGAAAAAGGCTATAGCGAGGATATGTTTATAAACACCGCCAAGGATTTGAAATATAAATCATTAAACCACAAAATGTTAAACGGCTTTGCGGGAATTTCAAACCATTCCTGGCACAACGGATTTTTCAGAATGAGCATTATGGCTTTGGGCAGACTGCAGTATCAAAAACAAAACAATTGGTTTGAAAAGCCTTATACATATGGTGATATCACCATAAATCCCAATGATGAAATTTATTATATTCATATCCCCGAGGCAGGTCCTCTTACAAAGGAATTAAGAGAAGAAAGCTATAAGCTTGCCTATAAATATCTTGACAAGGTTAACGGTAAAGTTTATCTTGCCTGCAACTCGTGGCTTTTGTGCGATAAAAATCCCGAAATTTTAGGCGAAGACAACAACACAGTCAGCTTTATGCGTGATTTTGATATTTATGAGGGATTTGTCAGAGAAGCAGACGATAACTTGTGGAGAATTTTCGGCTATAAGTATGACGGCAAGCCCGAAAATCTGCCAAAAAACACAAAGATGCAAAAAAAAGTTGCCGAGTGGTACGAAAAAGGCGGTCACCTCGGTATAGGCAGAGGATTTATAATATTGGATGAACACGGAAGATACAATAAATAATAGAAGGAGCTGTCTCAATAATCATTTTCTTTGTATAAATATTCAAAATCGTAGGGGC
>CAZBJD010000026.1:0-20147 GCA_964492155.1 uncultured Eubacteriales bacterium | reverse complement strand
TCAACACTTAAGAATGTTGTAATATTCGGACGCCACATAAGCTTAACTCTGCCTGTAGAACCGCTTCTGTGCTTGGCAATAATAAGCTCTGCCATGGTGTTCTGAGCATCTTCATCTTCTTCTGATTCGGGTTTATGTAAAAACATTACAACGTCGGCATCCTGCTCGATTGCACCCGATTCACGAAGGTCGGACAAAACAGGTGTTTTGTCAGTTCTTGTTTCAATGGAACGTGAAAGCTGACTTAAGGTAAGCACCGGAACTTCCAGTTCTTTTGCTAAAATTTTAAGAGCTCTTGACATTTCAGAAACTTCCTGTTGTCTGCTTTCGGTTCTTCCTTTGCCCTGCATAAGCTGCAGGTAATCGACAATAACAAGTCCCAAGCCGTGTTCAAGCTTTAATCTTCTGCATTTTGAACGGATTTCAGTAACTGTTATCATAGATGTATCATCAATGAAAAGCGGTGCTTCCGACATCGGAACTGCTGCCTGCATCAATCTTTCCCAATCATTTGAATCAAGTCTTCCCGTCTTTAATTTTTCACTGTCCACCATAGCCTGAGAAGAAATAATTCTGTTTGTAATTTCTTCCTCCGACATTTCAAGGCTGAACACTGCAACAGGAACTTTATTTCGTACTGAAACATGTTTTGCAATATTAAGGGCAAAACTTGATTTACCTATACCCGGGCGTGCCGCTAATATATTAAGTGTCCCTTTCTGAAATCCGGAAAGAATGTAGTCAAGATGAGAAAAGCCTGTTTCAAGGCCCGTAATTCTTGAATTAAGCCCCTGTAATTCTTCAAGTCTTGCAAAGTTTTTCTGAATAACATCTCCCATTTTGCTGAAAGATTTTGAAGTTTTCCCCTGCAAGACATCGAAAATCAATTTCTCTGCGGTTTCTGCAATAACTGCAGGTGCTTCCGACGCCTCATAACTCAATCTCGAAATCTGCCCGGAAGCATCAATAAGATTGCGAAGAAGTGCTTTTTCTTTAATTATATCAACATAATATTTAATATTTGCAGTAGTCTGCACGCTGATTGCAAGATTTGCAATAAACTCGCTTGAACCAACGGTTTCCAAAACCTGCTTTTGTGCAAGTACATCGCAAACAGTTACAACATCAATAGGTTTATTCTGCTCAAAAAGCAAAACCATTGCACCGAAAACCTCTTTGTTTTCAGCTCTGTAGAAATCATCTGCGGTTAAATTTTCAAGGGCAACCGCAACGCTTTCTTCATCATTAAGCATTGCTCCGAGCACAGACTGTTCTGCTTCCAAGCTGTACGGCGGTACTTTTGCACCTAAGTATTCTTCCATAAAAAGCTCCTTTACGCTTCGGTAATAACTACCTTAAGCTTGCCATTAACGTCAGGATAAAGCTTTACCGATACTTCAAAAGTACCTGTCTGCTTGATATCCTCCATTTCAAAGCGTCTTTTGTCAATTTTAATATGGTGCTGACTTACTAAAGCTTCTGCAATATCTTTGTTGGTAACAGAGCCGAAAAGCTTTCCGTTTGCACCGGCTTTTGCACTCAATTTAACTGAAATTTCCGCAAGTTTTGCCTGCATTTCTTTTGCCTCTGCAAGTTCTGTCTGCTTTTTATAAGCAAAAGCCTCGTCTTTTCCCTTCATATCATTGATAGCGGCATTTGTTGCCTCTACTGCAAGGCCCTTCGGGAGAAGAAAATTTCTTGCGTAACCGTCGCTGACATTGACGGTTTGACCTTTTTTTCCCTGACCTTTAACATCCTGCATTAAAATAACTTTCATTTTTATCCCCTTTCTACTTTTGTTGTTCAGCTAAGTATTCCTCAATTACGCTCATAAGCTTAACCTTTGCCTCGTTAAAGGTACAAGGTTCAAGCTGAACACCTGCCATCGTAAGATGACCGCCTCCGCCGATTTTTTCAAGAATAAGCTGAACATTTATTTCTCCTGTTGACCTTCCGCTTACAATAGTTTCCTCCGGAAGTTCCATAATTACAAAAGATGCTTCAATTCCGCTGATTGAAAGCAGCCTGTCAGCTGCCTGCGGAACAATGGCTCTGAAATCAACAGTATCAGACTTTTTGCATTCAGCAATTGCAATATTACCTTTTACAACTTCGGCACCTGCGACTACTTTTGCAATTTTTACAAAGTTTTCAAAATCATTTCTGAAAAATTTTCTTATTGCTTCTATATCTACACCGCAACGTTTAAGATACGCTGCCGCTTCAAAAGTTCTTACGCCTGTTTTCATAGCAAAATCCTTGGTATCAAGCATAATTCCCGCAAAAAGTGCTTCCGCTTCCGGCGAAGACAACCTTAAATTACCGCCTGCATACTGAAGAATTTCAGTTACAAGCTCACATGTTGATGAAGCATACGGTTCGTGATATACAAGACATGTATTTGACAGAAATTCCGCTCCGCGTCTGTGGTGGTCAATTAAAACAACGTCGTTATTGCTATTTAAAAGCTCAGGAAAATCCGTATAAACAGGTCTGTGAGTATCCACAACCACAATCAGGGTTTCATCGGTTACAAGCTCTTTAGCCTCGGCTTTTGTTACTGCCGCGGTTTCGCCCTCTGAAGCTTTTTTTATTCTATCAAGCATCATATTGATTGATGCCGAAGAATTATCGTAAATAAAGTTAGCCTTAACTCCAAGACTTTTTGCAAAAGCACACACACCGATACTTGCACCAATTGAATCCATATCAGGATATTGATGTCCCATAACAACAACATTTTTGCTTTCTGACAAAAGCTCCTTCAATGCAAGAGCGGTAACCCTGGCTTTAACCTTAGTTGTTTTTTCATGCTCACGGGTTTTGCCGCCGTAATATGAAACGTTATCGCTGTCTTTAATGATAATCTGGTCGCCGCCTCTGCCCAATGCCAAAGTAAGTGCTGAATTCGCGTAATCATCGGCATTACTGAGAGAATTATAATCAACACCTATCCCGATGCTGAGTGTAGGCGCAAATTTATTTCCGCACTTAATCTCTTTTACTTCATCAATTACAGAGAACTTTTGTTCTTTCATTTTGGCTAAAAATTCATTTCTGAAGACAATCAGATACTTGTCTCTTTCGTATTTTTTCACCAAAGCATTGTAATTGCCAAACCAGCCGTATACTTTTTTATCAAGTTCAGCCAAAAGAATACTTCTGTAAGTATCAGGTGTATTCATAAGAACATCTTCGTAATTGTCAACACAGGCAACTGCAATGATTGAATGTTCATTATCATATTTAGTCAAAATGTCTTTTTTGTCAGTAATTTCAAACATATACATTACCACAAAAGCAGTTTCCAAGTCTTTTTTTTCTGCCCTTATACCATTTCCGGTAACAAAAAAAGTCTTATCTGTGAGTTTTGCTTCGAACCCAAAGGTTTCGCCTTCAAAATATGAAACGATATTTTCTTTTTCAAAAATTTCGTCAACATGAGCGTCAAAAAGCTCTTTTTCACCGAAAAGATTTTCAAATTTTTCATTATACCACAAAATTCTGCCGTCTTTTTTTATAATTGCAACGGGCATAGGAGCATAAATCATACTCTCTCTGGTTGCAGTATCTGCATGAAATGTAATATTATTTATATAATTTTTAAAATGGCCGTGATTTTGCCTCACAATCATAATGCAAAGCATAGTAAGGATAACTGCGCAAAGTAACTGCGTTACTCCCCACGCCGTATTAAATACCAACGTGATAGCCGCTAATATATACATAACAGTTAAACACAAAACCAAGCTAATAAAATTATCAGAACTTTTGTTTTTCAAACAATTCACCTCAATTTTAATTACCTTCAGTATCATTGCCCGCAGACCTGAAATTTCTTCTTGAGTCAACCAAAGCTGCAACTATTAATATAACAGGTAAAATCGGGAATAATGACGATGCTGCGATAACCAAAAGCAACAAAAATCTAAAAAAGATTTTCACCTTCTGCACATCCCTTAAATACCAGTCCAGCAACGACATTCCGCAAAGCATAAGCACAACGCTTAAAATTGTATAAATATTTCCGAATACAACCGCAATTACGCTGTCGCCGGCAAACATAGATACAATTGCGGAAATCAAAAATACAAATATTGTAACACCGTCTGCCTTAAACATCGAAAATCTGAAATCAACAGCAGTGCACTTAAGCAATCTGTTAACTATAATCTTCACAAAGAAAATGAAAACAATTGTTTCAACCAATCCGATTATTGTCATAATAGAAGGAAGCATCATTTTTATTGACATAGTATAGACAGAAAAAATCTGTTCCTGATCGCCAATATTCAAAACTTCGGCACTTTCATTTAATGCAGTAATCATCAACGGTTTAATCATTTCAAACATTTCATCAATAAATGCAAGTGCAGATTTTCCCATAACAATATTACTTAACGCCACTGCACCATATTCGGAAATTAAAACGCATACCAGCGTTGTAATGAAAGCATACGTTCCGCCTTTTTTCCTGAGCAGGGAATAACAAAGCAAAAATCCTGCCGCAATATATCCTGCACAATACACAAAAGAAAAGGTTAAATCCTTGTTTACAATATAAGTTGCCGCAATGAGCAAGGCACTTCCCAATCCAAGAGTAATCTTGGAATTTTTGAAAAGCGAAAATGTGCCAAAAAGCATTATAAACAACGGACAAGCCATAGCAAGAAGCGGTATTTTTAACGTAAGCACCGCAAATACACAATATAAAACAACGCATATTGCAGGTGCAAAAAATATTCTTTTGTTCATAAAATTTCCTCTTAGTCAAATATAATGCCACACTTTTTTACAAAAAGCGTGTATTACAGTATATCACATCAGACAAAAAATTACAAGATAAACTTAATTGTAAAATCCCTTATATGCTTTGTAAGCCATATAAACATCAAATTTTGAAACAATTTCGTAAGGTGCATGCATTGAGATAACCGGCACGCCGCAATCAATAACTGAAATTCCCAGCACAGCTAAAAACTGTGCAACAGTTCCGCCGCCTCCGCCATCAACTCTGCCTAATTCCGCAATCTGCCAGATGCACTCATTTTTCTTAAACATATCTGTAATTTCTGCAATAAATTCAGCACTCGCTTCGCTTGTACCCGACTTTCCTCTCGCACCCGAATACTTCATAAGTGCAACACCGCCGTTTAAATATGCTGAATTATTCTTTTCAAACACCTCTGCGAAATTCGGGTCATATGCTGCGGTTACGTCGGATGACAAACACTTGCTGTTTTCCAAAGCATCGCAAAGCATAATATCATTATAGTTTTCATTTGATTTTGCACACATTCTTGCAATCATATTCTGCAGAAAGTTTGACTGCATACCGGTTGAATCGCTGCTTCCTGTTTCTTCCTTATCAACAAGATGGCAAATGACGGTTCTTTCAGGAGTTTCAACTGTCATAAGTGCCATAAAAGCAGTATAAGCACAAACTCTGTCATCATGTCCGTATGCACCAATCAAACTTCTGTCAAGACCCACATCTTTAGCTTTGAAAGCAGGTACAATTTCGATATCTGCACGAACAAAATCCTGTTCTTTTACCCCATACATATCATTTAAAATTTTCATAACGCCAAGCTTGGCTTTTTTGCTTGTTTTGTCATCTCCAAATGGAATTGTTCCCAAAATCACATTAAGTTTTTCTCCCTCAACAAACTTTGAAGCAGACTTTTCCATCTGTGCCTGTCCCAGATGAGGCAAAAGATCTGAAATGCAAAATACCGGGTCTGATTCCTTTTCACCGATAACAATATTAACTTTTTCGCCATTTTCTTTAATTATGGTTCCGTGAATTGCAAGCGGTATTGTGAGCCACTGGTATTTTTTTATTCCCCCGTAATAATGAGTTTTAAAAAACGCAGCGTCAGTATCCTCAAAAAGCGGATTTGGTTTAGTATCAAGACGCGGAGAATCAATATGTGCCGCAATAATATTTGTACCTTCGGTTACAGGCTTTTTACCCATAACTGCAAGAAAAATTGATTTATCGGTATTTTTAACGTAAAATTTATCGCCGGGCTTTAATGTTTCATATTCTGAAAAAGCTTTAAACCCTGCTTTTATTGCTTTTTCCTCAGCCCAAAGTGTGCATTCACGTTCGGTTTTGCATTGATTTAAAAATTCTTTATATTCTTCGCAGAAAGAAAAGATTTCCTTTTTAACTTCATCATTTATCTTTTCGTAACCGCACTTATTTGCTGCAAGCAATTCTTTTTCCATTGTTTCAAAATCTGTTGACATTGCAATTCCATCCTTTCGTTTAATACAAATTAAAATTCCCCGTCTGTCTGATTTATATTTACAGATAAGGTGTTTTTCTCTGTTACTTTATCTTTTACGTAAACATCCACAACTCCCTTGGGTGTGAAAATTTTTGTGCTTATATCACTGAAGTTTTCAACATCTGCAACACTTTTAATATTCTTTTTACCCATAAAGTCAACACCTGAAATATTTTCAAATGCAATCACAGGTACTGCCTCATATCCCAACGCACCTGAAGTTAACGCATCATAAGAAGCTTTCAGCTTACCTGATTTTTTCATAGCTCTTGCAAATTCAACCGGCATAAAAATGTCAGCCTTCTTTTCAAATTCTGCTCCGATTACTTTTTCTGCGGCTGATGAATCATCAAGAGCAAGCACCATAAGCGAACAAATATCATAAATTACGCTGATATTTTCTTGCAAAAGCGTATCAACATCCTGCATATACTTTTGTCTGAAATTTTTCTTCAGCTTCGCAGCCTTTGATTCATAAAATCTTGCCGCCTGTCTGTCTGAACACACGCCTGCCACATCAGAAAGAGCAAATAAAGAATAGATATATGAAAGGTTAAGCAAGGCTTCCGAATTCAGCTCTTTTCTTACAAGAACAGGGCTTAGCACACCGTCTTGTTCAAACCGAGAAACCCATTTAAACATGGAAACTGCACGTTCAAATATCTCCTCAACATTTTCATCACCCGAAAGTCCGCAATAATCTCTAAGTGCAAGTGCAAATGCAAAAATATCATAGAAATCAAAGCTTTTAACCAATGATCTTTTACTGATAACTGCACCCTCTGATTCCATTGATGCAAAATCAGAAAGCATCTTCTTAAAATGCAGCGTATCGCCTGTCAGATAACTGTTTGCTGCTGCAAAAGTTCTTTGAGAAAAAATTGTATTTCTTTCCCCGATACTCTCTCCGCATAAAATCTGATTTGAGAATTTTGACTTAATTCTCGCTTTAGCTGTCTCAAAAGCCGCGTTAATTTTATCATCATCACATAAGAATTCTGATGAATTTTCAAAAGGATATTCACTTTCAATCGCCCAGATACCCTTTACAACGCTTGTACGAACCGGGTTTCTGAAAACCAAAAGAACATATTGGAATTCATTCTTGTCAAAATTTGTTTCGAGTACGTTATTTTCCGCCTTTAAGATAAATCTTGCAACACCGCTGATTTCAGGAACTCCGTCAACAAGCTTTTTGGCAAAAATAACATCTATGATGTCGTCGCCGTATCCATCAATATCAAGTTTCAAATACCCTGTGCAAACTTTATCAAAATCTACCAGAATATAACTGTGCTGCCCTTTATCAATAGGCTGAATTTCACATTCAACTCCCACCACATAAAGCTTATTAAGCTCACACTTAACAGTTTCGTGATAAAAAGTATCTTTAAGACTAATTCCTTTTAAATCATCGCCCGTACCTGCAGCTATTATTGCCTTTGCGGAATACATATGCTCACGCATGGGCTTGTACTCGCTTATCGGCATATCAAAATAGTTGGTATCGCAAAGAGAAATCTCTGTTGAGTCTTCCCAATACAAGTCATCAAAATCGACCTCTGTCCAGTCGGCAGGATACATACTGTTATCCATAACTTCAACAGTTGCTTTTTCGCTGCACATACGAGGTGCATCTTCGGAATACGCATCGCATATCATACATTTAACCGAAGAATCCGAAACAAATTCTTCCTGTCTTGCCCCGGTGTAATCAAGTCTGAGATTAAAAATAACACCTTTTTGTCTTAACGCAATTTTTGAAAGCGGATACGCATGATAGCAGGCAAAAATCGCAATAACATTCTTTCCTTGTTTTAAAAACGGGATAATATCTGTTTCGCTGTACTCACCTTTTTCTGATATTCCTGCGTTTCCCCTTAACAAAGCTTCTCCGTTTACATACAATCTGAATTCAGACTGAACAAAAATATCAAGTATCGCACTTTTGGGCAGCTTATCGCACATAATGGTTTTTCTGAAAAGGCAATATTCATCTTTTTTCTCAACCCCCGGTGTCCAAATAAGTTTTGCCTTACTCTGATTTACCTTCTTGTTTTCTTCTTCAAATCTTTGGTTTTTAATAATCATTTGTCAACCCAACCTTTCACAGTCGATGAAATTTCATTTGTTTTATCAATTACATTGTAAACTTTAGTATAAAGTCTGACTTTTTTTATGTAGTTTTTTGTTTCTTCAAAAGGAATATTGTCGGCATTTGTAACAGTTTCGTCTATTAAACCTTCATCAAGCCATTCTCTTATATGAGTTATTCCTGCATTGTAGGCAATAATTGCAAGCTCCTCTGTACCCAACTCATCCCTTAAATATGAAAAATACCATGTTCCGATTTTTATATTTGTTTCAGGGTCGTCAAGCAATGAAACTTCAAATTCTGCAAACCCCATTTTTTTTGCACACCATAATGCAGTATCTTCCTTAAGCTGCATAAGACCTACAGCACCTTTACTCGAAACAGCATTGCTGTCAAATCTGCTTTCTGCATTGATTATGCCGCAAACAAGTGACTTTTCAATATTATTAAATTCTGCATATTTTTCAATATGTTCTTCGTAGCGCACCGGAAAAAACAAAAGTACCGCCTGAAACACAACATATATAACAAACACAAAAATTATCAGCCGTATAAGTTTTTTTAAGCCCCTAAACAAGTCAGAATCTCCTCTACATTTAAGGCAACATCTTGTTTGCCGTCATTTATAATCTCAAAATCACATTTTTTTCTGTAAAATTCATCCGGTTTTTGTGCATTTATCCTGCTTACCGCATAATCCTTATCAACGCCGTCACGGCTTACAATTCTTTGAATTCTTATATCTGCAGGGCAAGACACAAACACCGCTTTTTCGCACAAATCATCAAGTCCGCTTTCAAATAAAAGAGCCGCGTCAATTACTGCAAGAGATTTCCCCTGTGTTAAAAATTCTATTTCTTTTCTTATATACTTATGCGTAATTTTATTAAGTTGTTTGAGAAGCGATGCGTCATTAAAAACCTTCGCACCAAGCTTTTTACGATTAAGTGTACCGTCAGAATTCAAATATTCTTCTCCAAAAAATTCCGTAACCTCACCAAGACAAGCAGTTCCCTTATCCATAATTCTGTGAGCAACTTTATCCGCATCAATCACAAAATATCCGCGTTTTTCAAATTCTGCAGAAACGGTAGATTTTCCCGTTCCGCTTCCGCCCGTTATTCCTATAATCATTTCGTGTCATACCAACTCTCTGCTGATTTCATATCAACAACAAGAGGAATTTTTAAAGAAACTGCATTTTCCATTTCCTCTTTCAATATTGTCTTAACTTTTTCCACTTCATTCTCTTTTGCATCAATGATAAGTTCATCGTGCACCTGCAAAATAAGCTTCGACTCCAGATTTTCACTCTTAAGTCTTTCATAAACTCTTACCATAGCAATTTTTATAATATCTGCAGCATATCCCTGAATTGGCGCATTCATAGCAACGCGTTCCCCGAATGAGCGGAGGTTAAAGTTTGAAGATTTAATTTCAGGAATGTATCTTCTTCTGCCCGCCAATGTTTTAACATATCCGTTTTCCTTAGCAAATTCAACTGCACCGTCAAGATATTTTTTAATATCGGGATAAGTTTCAAAATAGCTTTCAATATACTCTTTTGCAGTTTTTCTTGTAACCTTGATATCCTGTGCAAGACTGAATTCTCCTATTCCATACACAATACCGAAATTAACTGCTTTAGCTTTTGAACGCATAGAACTTGTAACCATTTCAAGAGGCACTTTAAACACCTGCGATGCGGTGATTGAGTGAATATCTTTATTATTTTTAAAGGCATCAATCATCGTTTCATCGCCTGCAATATGTGCTAAAACCCTCAGTTCAATCTGCGAATAGTCGGCATCAACAAGAACACATCCCGGGCTTGCAACAAACATCTTTCTTATCTGTCTGCCAAGCTCCAGTCTTACGGGAATATTCTGCAGATTGGGTTCTGTACTGCTTATTCTTCCGGTTGTTGTAATTGTTTGATTAAAACTTGAATTAATTTTTCCTGTTTTTGGATTTATAACTGCATAAAGCCCGTCTGCATAAGTTGATTTAAGCTTGGCATAGGTACGATATTCCATAATCATATCAACAATTTCGTGACTGCCTTTGAGTTTTTCCAAAACCTCTGCATTGGTTGAATATCCGCTTTTGGTTTTTTTCACAACCGGAAGCTCAAGCTTTTCAAACAATATAACGCCAAGCTGCTTCGGAGAATTGATATTAAACTGTTCACCGGCTGCCTCGTAAATTCCTTTTTCAAGAGCCGTAATTCTTTCGGAAAGCACTTCTGAAAATTCAGCTAAGTTTTCTCTGTCAACTGTAAATCCTTCAATTTCCATTGATGCCAAAACATTTACCAACGGAAATTCTATTTCATATAAAAGTTCTTCCTGCCCGTTTTCTTTAATTTCTTCTGAAATTTTTGTCTTAAGTTCAGGCAGAACCGCCGCTGAAATTTCACTGTCGTTTAAAGCCACGCCCAGATATTCTTCCGAAAGTTCCGAAATCTCATAGCTGTTTTTCGATGGTTGCAGAATATATGCACCGATTTCGGTATCAAAAAGTTCTCCTTCAAAATTAATTCCGTAATTGTTGCTTAAAAACACAATATCGTCTTTCACTCTATGGGAAACTTTTTTAATATTCTTGTTTTCAAATACACTTTTAATGGTGTCCAAAAACATCATTACTTCAAACTCTGTAACAAATTCAGCAAAGTACACCTTGCCTTCCGCAAAAAACGAAAAACGTCTGATAATCTCGTCATATTCAATCTGATAATAAAGGGTATCCCCCGCTTTTTGCTCTATAATTTCAGGACTTGTAATTTCTTCTTTTTCAATATTCAGTTCCCTGCTTTTTTTATTGGTAACACCAAGTCTTTCAGCAAGAGTTTTGAGTTCAAGTTCACAGCACAAATCACAAAGCACGTCATTTTCAAATTCTTTTTGAGTCATTTCTTCAAAGTCAAGCTCTATTGGAACATTAATATCTATTTTTGCAAGGTCAAAGCTCATATATGCCATATCTCTGCCGGTTTCAAGCTTGGTTTTCTGTGCACCTTTCAAATCATCCAGATGATTATATAAGTTATCAAGCGATTTGTACTCGCCAATTAAAGAAAATGCACTTTTCTCGCCTATTCCCGCAACGCCCGGAATATTATCCGAAGTATCTCCCATCAACGCCTTAACGTGTATGAATTCTTCAGGCGTTACACCATATTTCTCCAAAACCGCCTTGTCATCAAAGGAAGTGGTTTCAGTTTTTCCCATACGGGTAACAATAAGCTTTACCAATGTGGTTTCTGACGCAAGCTGCAAATCATCCTTGTCACCGCTGACAATTACGCAGTTTATACCGCTCTGCTCACATTTTTTAGAAACCGTTCCTATAATATCATCAGCCTCAAAGCCTTCTTTTTCGAGCATTTTTATATTCATACCCTTTAAAATTTCTTTTAAATAGGGCATCTGTGCCGCAAGTTCTTCAGGCATACCTTTACGCTGAGCCTTATACCCGTCATACATTTTATGTCTGAAGGTTTTTGCTCTTACATCAAAGGCAACACAAACATAATCAGGTTTTTCTTCCTCAACAAACTTCAAAAAGATATTCATAAATCCATGAATACCATTTGTGTAAAATCCTTTTGAATTTGTAAGTGCTTTAATTGCATAAAACGCACGGTTAACAATGCTGTTCCCATCAAAAATCAGCAGTTTTTTCATCTCTATTCTCCTTACAAAAGCCTGAGTTCTTTTAAAAGCTCAGGTATACACTGTTCAAAGTTAACACCGTAAAACACACCAAGCTCTTTTGTTTTTTCAATACACTTCGGTATAAATCTTGCCGCAACAGCACCTGATTCTTTCAATGAAAGTCCGTTTAAAATACCTGCAAGAAGCACGCTTGCAAACACATCTCCGGTGCCATGATACATTCCCTCGCACTCTTTTTCCGATATATATTCAGTATTCCCGTTATGATATACTGCAATACCTGTCTGTCCTTTTTCAAGCACCGCACCGGTTAAAACAACATCCCCGCTGCAGATTTTTCTAAGTCCGTCAATCAGATGTTCTATGTATTCCTTTGTAAAGGGCGGCTCCATATACGAAATACCTGTCATAAATGCTGCTTCGGTTACATTCGGAACAATAATATCCGCCATTTTACAAAGTGATGCCATTTTTTTTGCAAACTCCATATCAAAGCCTGCGTAAAGCTTTCCGTTGTCCCCCATTACAGGGTCAATCAGAACAAGAGTATTTTTTTCTTTGAACATTGAAATAATTTTTTCCATATATTCAATCTGAGCAATTGAGCCAAGGTATCCCGAATATATACAGTCGAACTTTATATCAAGCTCTTTAAAATGTTTTACAACAGGCATTATGTTATGAGTTAAATCTTCAAATGTATATCCTTCAAATCCGCCGGTATGCGTTGATAAAACCGCTGTAGGAACGGGGCACACCTCTGCCCCTGCCGCTGAAAGCAGCGGCAACGCTGCGGTAATCGAGCACTTACCGAAACAAGATATATCATGAATTGCCATTACTCTCTTTTGCATAGCTACAAAGTTTACTCCTTTCACAGACTTCCCATCCAACTAATTCACAAGGTCGTTTATCCATTTTTTAGATTTAAACCTTTTAAAGCCAACAATACATTTTACAACTTCTTCGCTGTTCAATGCAATAATAACAAAAATTATCGGCAAGCTGAACCAAAGCCCTGTCAGATAAACAGACGGAACTCCGATAAGCCACACGGCACAAACATCTAAAATAAAGCAATAAATCGTATCACCGCCGCCTCTTAAAACTCCTACGATATTTACATAATTAAACATTTTAAATGGCATTGCAATTGACATAACCATCAAAAACTGCCATGCATAGTCCGCAGCATCCGCCGAAATTTTATACGGCATCAAAACAACTTTGGAAAGACATATCAAAGCTATTCCGATTAAAGCACCAAAACCTGTTGAAATACCTGCCAGCCGCTTTGCATAAAGCCACGCTCCCGGCTTATCACCTTCGCCGATTTTTTTGCCAACCATAACTGCCGCCGCACTTCCTACACCAATACAAAGTGAGGTTAAAATCTGTTCAATATTTTTTGCAATCTGATTTGCCGCAACAACCTCTCTGCCTATCCTGCCGAAAACTGCGTTGTATGCACTTATTCCAAGTCCCCACATTGTTTCGTTTCCTATTACGGGTAAAACTGTTTTTATATAACGTCCAAAAAACGCGGAGTCAAATTTAAAATCTTTAAATGTAATTGCTACAACATTCTTTTTGCCATAAACGTAAATCACAAATACCAACAACTCTGTCGTTCTGGCAGCAAGCGTTGCATATGCTGCACCTGCTGTACCCATTGCATCAAATCCGAAATGCCCGAAAATAAAAGCATAATTTAAAACAGTATTGATAACAAGTGCTCCTGCCGTAATTATAAGCGGAATGTGTGCCTGTTCAGTTGAACGAAGCGAAACTGCCAATGAGAAGCTTATGCCGAACATGGGGTAGCAAAACGCCGCCACACGCAGGTATTCTGCTCCCAGTTTTATACTCTCGGGATCGTCAGTAAAAAGTTTTAGGCAACTTTCAGGAACGCAAAAGGCAACAATATTAAAAATTACTGAAACCGCAAAGCACATAAGCGTTGAATAAGCAACAGGCTTTCTTAAAGCGTTATAATCACCTTTTCCGAAAAACTGTGAAACAAATACCTCCGTGCCGCTGGTTATCCCGTAAATCACAAGTGAAAGTATAAAAAATATCTGGTTTCCGAGACCAACCGCCGCAACCGGAAGATCGCCTAATGCACCAATCATAACAGTATCCAGCATATTCAAAAAAGACATCAAGAGATTTTGAATGGCAATAGGTGTGGCAACTTTAACAAGCAGTGAAAAAAACTCTTTATCTTTAAACATTTTTTATCCCTTTCAAAATAGAATTTCTCAACTTATAATTTTATCATTTTTAAGTTCATTTGTCAACGAAAGTACACTTTTATTTTAGGCAAAAAAAGACTGCTTCACGTTTCCACGTGAAGCAGCCAAAAAAAGATAGGGATGAATATATAAAAAAGATATTAGCTATTTTAAATGCGGTATTTACTTTCCACAGTTATTATTATACACACTAATTATTAACACTTTATGAACAATTTGTAAACTTTCTCCCCTTTTTTTAGTTTTTTTGCAAAAAAATCACAAAATTTTACCCACCCTTTGCTTTTTTTACAAAAATCACATCAAAAAATCACACCTAATCTTTAAAAAAAGCTATCACACATAATATCAATAGCGTTATTTTTCATCAAAACGCACCCGTGTTCCTTAATAAATGACTCGCTGAATTCACTTTTCAGACCAAATTCAGAAATAAGTGATATTAAATCATCATATATTTCCTGCAGGCACTTTTTTATTTCTATCAAAAGATAATATTTACCTTCAAATTTGTAAAGCGATGACATAAGTCTGCATTTGTCCGATATAATTAAAGCTGCACTTAAAACGTCTTCAAATTCACGATAAACAAACAAATTTTTAGCACTAACAATCAATTCGCCGTCTTCCGCAACACACGCACTTATAAGCAAATCTCCGTCAACAATCGGCATAAGTACAATATTGAGTCCTGTATTTTTTATGTCAAATTCAGTAAGCTTGCTGACGGCAGAAAATATCTTTTTTATCTTCATCACCGTTTCAGGACTTCCGTCAACAATATCTTCGATGCTCACGTTTTCTTTTTGCAAATCCTGTCTTGTTAAATAGACATTTAATCTTTTGTCATCAATTACCCTGTATCTCATCTCTACCCTCCTTTACAAAGCTGTATATGAAAATTATACACTGCAAAGGATAAAAAATAAATGCAAAATTTATTCAAATTAAAGAAGCTTTTTACTATTAATCAAAAAAATACCGCTTAAAAAGCGGTATTTAAATCTAATTCTTCAGGTTTTTCAAATCGGTTCTCAAATGCACACGCACTAAAATATATGCCTTCCCGTACAACACAATCATAAAAATATATATTATGGTTATTCTCGATTATACATTCATTAACTCCCGTGAGCTTATAAGCACTTTCTTTTTTGCACCATACGTTAAAGAACTCACGTTGCGGATTACAAGCATTAAAGACAAAGTGTTTTTCCTTCTCGGAAAAAAATCTTTCGGCAATCTTCAAATTAATGCTTCTTTCAACCTGAATATCGCACCCCGAAGGAATTTTTCCAAAAGAACATGCAGCAAATCCATCCGAATGAGAAATGCTGAAATAAAAACCGGAATTTTCAATATAGGGCTTGCCTTTTTCAGTATACTTAACATCATCGGCATCAACGCAAAAACGCGAAGCTGCCGCATTTAATAAAAGTGCACCGCCAAGGGAATTAACCTTTGCATTAAAATCCGAAATTAATTTGATTTTATGCTGCCTTTTTTCCGACAGTCTTGTAAAAAAAGCATCGAAATCCTTGTATAACGGAGAAAGGTCTGCATAAATCACATAAATACTATTCACTTTCAGCGTTTTTCTTTGAAAAAGCATCGCAAATCTTGTTAACTGCCACAGGAACATAATCAACAAGCTTAGATACCGCATCATCGCCTTCCATAGGAAGAAGCTTTACATTGTCTTTTGTTGCAACCAAAAATGCTACAGGAGTAATTGTAACACCTGCACCAACGCCGCCTGCAAAAGGATTTGCACTTTCGGCGTGTTTTCCCGAATATTCTCCGCCGCCTGCAGCAAGTCCGAAACTTACTTTTGAAACAGGAATAATAACACTGCCGTCTGATGCAGTAACAGGACTGCCGACAATAGTGTTAACATCTACCATTGTTTTCAAATTTTCCATCGCCGTGTTCATAATTCCGTTAATCGGATGTTCTGCCATAATCTACACTTCCTTCTTTTTTCTGAATAATTTTAATATTTTAAGCAAAACGGGAACGAAAAAAATCACCCGTATTTTAATTTCAATTTTAGCTTCAAACTCCTGAACTTTGTTATCAAAATCAGGCAGCACCTCAAGCTTTTGATTTTTTATTTTAAAATAATTTCTTAAAAATGCTGCAAACCCGTTAACAACACCGTAAACCACACCCGAAAATATTCCGGTAACAGCAGCATCTCCAAGACCAAAGCGGTATTTTACCTCTATATTCTTAATTATAGCATATTTTTTTGCTTTTTCAACAATTAGCTTTAAAATTTCTTTAAGAATATTAAAATTTTTCTTTAAAACTTCAACCATATTGCTGCCGTCGCTCACTTGGCGACTATTCGGTTCTTCTTTTGCCGGCATTGTTTTTTTCTCTTTTTCCGAATCGTAAATCTTTACTCCGTAGACAAAAACCTTAAACTTAGTCTTGCCCGCAAATTCAAAAAGAACACGAAGCGGTAAAAAAGCAAGCAAAAGTGCAAGTAATATTATTATACCCAGAATAATTAAAACAATTTTCACGTTATTCCTCGTTTTCTTCCGATTCTTCCTCCAAATCGTCAATTGTAAGCTGAATTGACTCCATATCGGGAATATCAGACAAGTTTTTAAGTCCGAATATTTTCAAAAATTCTTTTGTAGTTCCGTAAAGTATAGGTCTTCCGGGAGCATCAAGTCTTCCCACTTCTTCAACAATTTCTCTTGCAATCAGTTTTTCTAAAGGTCCAAAGCTGTCAACCCCTCTGATTTTATCAATTGTTGACCTCGTAACAGGCTGATTGTATGCAATTATTGACAAAACCTCAAGTGCTGCATTTGAAAGATTGTTAGGCTTTTTACTGCCGGCAAAAATTTCCAAGTATTCTTTATACTCAGGTCTTGTTGCAAGCTGAAAATCGTCGCCGAACCGCAGTATTTTAAGTCCGTGAGATTCGTAATTATATCTGTCGGCAAAATTCATAAGAATTTTTTCAATTTCGCTTTCGGGCATATCAAACACTTCCGAAAATCTTTTAATTTCAACGCTTTCGCCCGCAATAAACAAAATTGCCTCTGCAGCATTTTCAATTGTTTTTATATCCATCCTTACTCACCTGTACCGCTTATAATAATCTGATTTCCAACTGTTTCAAACCCAACCTCATTGTTTCTGACAAGCTCTAAAACCGCTAAAAATATTGCAACAATTTCGCTTCTTGACTCAGCACCTGCAAATAAATCATCAAAAGAAACCTGTCCGCTTAATCTTAAAGCATAAGTTACCGACTGCATTTTTGATTTTACCGAAACAGGCTCTCTGCCAACCATACCCGAGAATAACATTTTCGAGGGAGGCAGCTTGTCCTCAAATCGTTTCATAACCCGCTCAAATGCCCCTGTTAAAACGTCAACCTCCAAAGACGGGTTTACATTTATTTTAAAATCTTCGGTATTTACTGCATTTTTGAAATACAAAAAGTCGCAAATATTTTTTCTGTCAGAAAAAAAGTGTGAAATCTCCTTGTATTTTTTATATTCAACAAGATTTTGTATAAGTTCCTGACGCGGGTCTTCTTCATCTTCTCCTTCTAATTCTTCGTGCTTAGGCAAAAGCATTTTTGATTTAATGTAAAGCAGTCTTGCCGCCATAACAAGAAATTCGCTTGAAATTTCAAGGTCGTTTTGTTCCATAGCATTTAAATATTCGATATACTGCTCTGTAATCAAACTTATCGGAATGTCGTAAATATTAACTTTGTTTTTTTGAATTAAAAAAAGCAAAAGGTCCAAAGGTCCTTCAAAAACCTCAAGCTTAAAGGAAAGCTTTTCCATTTAAAATACCCCTAAAATAAAATCTATAACGATACCGTAGCCCGAGAGCACAAGTCCCTGAAAAAATCCTAAAAATGACGAAAAAATATTGCTGATGGGTTTGATTGCAAACACAAGCAAAAGTATTAAAGAGCCGTATCTTTCAACGCTCAAATATCTGTATTTTGCACCGCCCTTTAAAAATTCCGCTGCAATTTTGGAACCGTCAAGAGGCGGAATTGGTATCAAATTAAAAACACCAAGACCGATGTTCAGATATACAAGCGTTACTAAAAATGTTGCAAGAATATGCATACCATAACTGTTTACAACTATCATTGACGCTAAAAGCATTGCTGCAAATGCCATTATAAAATTTGAAACAGGTCCTGCTAAACTTACAATTATTATACCCGCTTTTTGGTTTTTAAAATTATACTGATTTACAGGTACAGGCTTTGCCCAGCCGAATTTAAAAAGCACAAGGCAAATTGCACCAAGCCAATCAATATGCTTAAGCGGATTAAGAGAAAGTCTGCCATAAATTTTGGCAGTATTATCCCCGCATTTGTAAGCGGCAAACCCATGTGAAACCTCATGAATTGTGATTGAAAGAGCAGCCGCCGCAACTGTAATCAAAATATCTAAAATTCTGTAAAACACTCCCGAATTTAAAATATCCGTCGTTTATTCCTCCACATCATTTTTTATAACATCTTCATAACTCTGACGTTTTACGATTATTCTGTCTTTTCCGCCTTTAACCATCACCACTGCAGGCTTTGGAATTCTGTTGTAATTGCTCGACATTGAGTAGTTATACGCCCCTGTTGCAAGAACTGCCAGAACGTCTCCCCTTTGAGGATTTGCAAGAGCGATATTTTCCTGAATCAAATCTCCCGATTCGCAGCATTTCCCTGCAATTGTAACAACTTTTTCAGGTTTTTGAGCAGCCTTGTTTGCAACAACTGCAGAATAAGATGCGCCATACATTATATATCTCGGATTGTCAGCCATACCGCCGTCAACCGAAACGTAAGTTCTGACATTCGGAATTTCTTTGACAGCACCGATTTTATAAAGAGTAATACCTGCAGACGCTACCAACGAGCGTCCCGGTTCCATAAGAATTTTCGGCATCTTAAGTCCGTAGCTTTCAGTTAATTCTCTAACAGTTTTTGCAATATCGCCGATATAATCGCCGTAACCTATAGGATCATCATCTTTGGTATACTGAATTCCATATCCGCCGCCAAGATTAAGCTCTGAAAGTTCAACGCCTGTTTCGTCTTTAATGTTTTTCATAAGCTTAACCATAATCTTTGCCGCTTCAACAAATGGCTCAATTTCAAATATCTGCGAGCCGATATGGCAATGAATTCCAACCAGATTGACATTTTTGCAGGAAACTGCTTTTTTCACAGCTTCCATTGCTTCACCTGTTTCAATTGCAAAGCCGAATTTGGAGTCAATCTGACCTGTCATAATAAAATCGTGAGTGTGTGCGTCAACCCCCGGCTTGATGCGAAGCAAAATATCAGCTTTCTTATTTTTCTTTGCCGCAATTTCATCAATGTCACAAATTTCACCAAGATTATCAGCTACAAAGCGACCGATATTCTCGTCAATTGCAAATTCAATTTCGTCATATGTTTTGTTATTACCGTGAAAATAAACCTTTTCCATAGGGAAGCCGGCTTTTTTTGCTGTATAAAGCTCGCCGCCCGACACAACATCAAGTCCCATTCCTTCTTCGGCAGCAATTTTTAAAACTCCTATGCAACTAAACGCCTTTGATGCATAAAGTGCAAGTCCGTTGTCGCCGCAAGCCTTTTTCAAAGAATCAAGATAAAGTCTGCAATTCTTTCTGATTAATTCCTCATCCATAACATAAAGAGGAGTTTTATATTTTTCGGCAAGTTCAACTGTATCAATCCCGCCGATTGTAAGATTTCCCTTTTCGTTTAACCCAAGTGATTCTGACAAAAACATTTTATGCCCTTCTTCCAAACGTATTTAAT
>CAZBJD010000025.1:0-20187 GCA_964492155.1 uncultured Eubacteriales bacterium | reverse complement strand
CCGCTGATAAAATCATAGTAATTTCCGAGGATTTCAAGAAAAATATTATGGAAAAAGGCGTTCCTGAAGAAAAAATTGAGCTTGTATACAACTGGGTTGACGAAAACCAGGTTGTTCACGTTCCCAGAGAAGAAAATCCCCTTTTCGATAAATATAATTTAGACCGCGAAAAGTTTTATATCTGCTACAGCGGAAATGTGGGTTACACTCAGAATATGGATATGCTGACAGATGTGGCAAAATCCCTTGAAGATAATGAAAACATCGGCTTTGTAATCGTTGGTGATGGTGCATTCAAGCCGAAACTTGAAGAAATCATAAAAGAAAAAGAAATAAAGAATATTACCTTAATTCCTTATCAGGATTACAAAGATATTTCTTATGTGTTTTCACTGGGCAACTGCGGACTTATTATCTCCAAAAAGGGCGTCGGAACAAACTCTGTGCCGTCTAAAACATGGAGTATTATGAGTGCTTCCAACCCCGTTCTTGCCTCATTTGATAAAGGCTCTGAGCTTGATAAAATCATCACCGAAACTGCTTGCGGTATATGCGTGGAGGCAGATGACAAAGACGCGCTTAAAGATGCAATCTTAAAGCTTTATGAAAATAAAGCCGACCTGCCTGTTTTAGGACAAAACGGTAGAAAATTTATTTTAAAGAATTTAACAAAAGATGTTTCAACAGGTAAAATTGTTGACATTTTAAAGCATGTTGCGAATTAATAGATTAGGAGAAATAAATGATTACAGAATCAAGAGGCAATAAAACTGCACATGTGATATTTTCATGTCTGATGTTATTGTTCATATATATGTTTGCACTGGTTATTGAAGATACCCGGGCGTTTTATGATAGGCCATATATATACATAACAGCGGCATCCTTTATAACACTGGTTATACAGGTATATCAGATGAAAAAAGCAGGATTACCGATTGTTGGTATAGTGTGCATTTTTATAATTTTGGTACATATATTTCACTTTGGTAATTATTACATAAAAGCTTTGGGAAAAGAAGAATTTTTCCTTTTTGAAAACTGGTGGGAAGAAGGAATATTTGAAAAAGCCAGGATGGGTCTTTATGCACTTATGGCAGTCCAGGGACTGCATATAGGTATACTTATCAATAAAGTGCGCGTAAAAAATATGGCGGGATACAAATACGAAAAAGAATGCACAGAAGATCAGAAAGCTGCTGCCATAAGGTTTGTTGGCGGAGCGTTGCTTCTTATATCTGCACCTTTCAGACTGATGTGGGATTATAGAGCAATTACTGCAAACACAGGAATATATCAGGGCGTTGCCACATCAGGTGGCCTTATAGATGACCTTCAGGTGTTATTTATCCCTGCGTTGATTTGCTTTATGTACGGAAATATGAAAAACAAAAAATTCAACAAAGTTTTGTTTTTCGTTTATATTATAGGTGCTGTTTTTGTAATGACATCTTCCGGTGCAAGAAGACAGTATATAACCGGTATTGTTGCTATGTTCGTATTTTATTACAATACATATATGAAGGGACAAAAGAAAAAGAATATATTTACATACATCCTTTTGGGTTTGTCGGGAGTGGTGTTACTCAATATTTTATACTTAATCAGGTCTTACAGAAAAACTGCACTGGGAGTTGGTACAATTATATTTGAACATATCGATGAACTGTTTTCTCTTAATTTTATATGGGAAACTATTGCAGAATTTGGCATTACAGGTAATGCACTGCTATATGCAATGAGGCATTTCCCGCAGAGAATACCATTCCAACTGGGAAGAACTTATTTATATTCCGCCATTTATATTGCACCTGTAGGCTGGATAATAAAACTTAAAGCCTCTGTGGGCGGTATGCTTTATTCCATAACAGGTAATGCGGTTGGTGGTTCGGTACTTGCTGATTTATTCGCTAACTTTGGGTGGTATTCAGTCTTTTTTGCAATTATTGTAGGTTTCGTTATTGCAAAAATATCTGAAACAAAAGGTTATGGCATAAAAAGTGCGACAGGATATGCAGTAGGCAGTATTATCCTCAGCTATGCCAGAGGAGGTCTGCTTGAAACTCTGCGACCAGTCGTAATTGTGATAGTAGTTATGTATTTCGGATGTAAGTTGTATTTTGAAATTTTAGAGAGGAAGGGTTCAAATGGCAAGATCGCGATTAGATAACTCGCTGAAAAATATTAAGGTGGGCGTTATAGGTCAGTTGCTTGTAGTAGTAACGCAGTATATTGCAAGACAGGTGCTGGTTCATTCACTTCCTATTGAATATGTTGGTTACAGCGGATTATTTACAAATATTCTTTTAATTTTATCTTTGGCTGAACTTGGTATGGGAACGGCAATTGTGTATTGCCTTTATGAACCGCTGGCAAAGAAGAATTATGGCGAAGTGTCGCTTTTGCTTGGCAAAATCAAGAAAATATATATGATTATAGCAGGGGTTGTAGCAATATGCGGTTTTATGATTTTACCATTTTTGCAGTTCTTAATTACCGACACAGTTGTTGATACAGAAGTACGCATAATATACCTTATGTATCTTGCAAACACCGTGGCTTCATATGCAATGGCGTACAGAAGAAGTCTTTATAATGCGGACCAAAGAAACAACGTGGTGTTGGGTGTAAAATATGCGTGTATGGCAGTTGAATGTGCGTTGCAAGCATTTGTAGTTTTTGTTTTCAAAAACTATTACCTTTATATGCTTGTGCTTATTTTCTTTACATTGCTTCAGAATATCATTATTACCATTAAAGCAGGCAAAGAATACGGTTATATAATAAATGCCGATACTACCAATTCAAATATAGACTACATCAACAAAAAACTCTATAAAAATATTGGCGCAATGGCAATGCATAAATTCGGTGGTGTCATTGTTATGGGGACAGATAATCTGCTTATTTCCAAGTTTGTTGGTATTGTAACTGTTGGAATATATTCAAATTATCTTATGATAAGAAAGTGGATTGAGTCTGCAATTAACACATTTTTCAATGGTATTGTTGCATCGGTGGGCAATCTGTCGGTAACAGACTCAACAGAAAAGGTAAGATCAGTTTTCGAATTGCTTTTTTATGTGTGCGGATGGGTGTTTGCATTTTGTGCAATCAGCTTGTATGAACTTTATAATCCGTTTATTTCTGCGTGGCTGGGCAAGGATTATCTGCTTGATGATATGACACGTATGATAATTGTAGTAAATTTCTATTTATCAGTAATGCGCCAACCGATTATGACTATGAAAAATGCTACAGGTCAGTTCTGGAATGACAGATATATTGCCGTAGCAGAAGCATTGGTAAATCTTGTGGCATCAATCATTTTAGGAAAATACTTCGGAATATTCGGAATTTTGCTTGGTACTACCATAAGTACGGTTACAACAGTATTTATTGCAGAACCGATTATAATTTATAAAAACATATTTAAAGTTTCACCTGTTAAATATTATGCTAAATATTTGGAATATGTCATAACAATGCTTGTTACAGCGGTAGTGGTTCATCTGTGTTGCAGTTTCTCATTAGAAGGATGGCTTGATTTCCTGGTAAAAGCGATAGTTTGTGCAGTTGTTTCAAACGTTATGCTTTTTGCAATCCTCTTTAGGAAAAAGCAGTTCGGCGAGACAAAAATACTTGTGATGAAAATTATTAAAAAGGTGTTGAAAAAAGCATGAAAAAAGTATCAATAGTAATGCCTGTATATGGCGTTGAAAAGTACATAGGAGATTGCATAAAATCTGTAATTAATCAGACATTGAAAGATTTTGAGCTCATAATTGTTGATGATGAAACAAAAGATAAATCAATTGAAGTGGCGGAAGAACTCCTGAAGGGAACCGATATTGATTATAAGGTTGTCCACAGAAAAAATGGCGGTTTGTCTGCCGCAAGAAATACAGGTATTGAAAATGCCGAAGGAGAATATGTAATTTGCGTAGACTCTGATGATGTTATTAATCCCGAATACTTAGAAACCCTTTATAACGACGCAAAAAATAATAATG
Source organism: uncultured Eubacteriales bacterium (assembly GCA_964492155.1). GTDB lineage: Bacteria > Bacillota > Clostridia > RGIG6154 > RGIG6154 > RGIG2094. Next base: position 16,174 of record CAZBJD010000025.1, on the reverse strand, counting down.
TTGATTTAAGTATTGCAAGTTTCAAATGGGTAAAAGACCATGATAAATTTGACTTTGATGAAAGACAGATAGAGGGCAAAGTTGTTGATAAGCAAGACTTTTTGAATAAAATTCTCTCCAGAAAGATTTTCCCGTATTTCGGATGCTTTATGGTAAAACGCGACTATATCATAAAAAATAATCTCTGGCACGAAGAGGAGTGCAAATATAATGTTGACCATTCATATCAGTGGAGACTTATGGTAAATGTTCCTGCATACACCTATAATCCTAAAAAGGTGTATAATTACTACGTGCGACCGGGCTCTATTATGACAGGAACAAAGCTTGAAAAAATGATGACAGGCTTTAATTCAGTAAAAAAATGTGCAGAAGACCTTAAAGACAATCCATATTTCGATTCAAGTCTTATTCTTGCGAGATATAAGATTTCGGTGCTTAACACACTGGCAAAACTCAGAAACAACTATGATGCTTTTGAGTATATGTATAATAATATTAAACCAAAGCTTTTTGATTGTATCAGATATCCGGATATAAGAATAAAGTTATTGGTTTTGCCTATGCTTTTTGGTAAAAAGGTCTTTTTCAGTTTCTTGCGGAGGAAATAAGATGAGTTATGTTTTATGCTCAGGCGGATTGGGTAATCAGATGTTTCAATACGCTTTTTACAAAAGTTTAGTTTTAAATAACAAAAATGCGGAATTTGATACAAGTTATTTTAAGCATATTAATGTTCATAATGGTTATGAGCTTGAAAGATGCTTTGGTATTGTGACTCCAAAATGCAAAAAAGAGCATTTTAATAAGGTCTGGCAACTTGTGTACAGCCTTATGGCACGTATGCACAAAAATTCTTTTATGGGAGTTAAAACAGAAAGCTTTTTTAAAGATTTTGATTTAGCTCAGATTGGACCTAAAGATATTTTGAACGGATATTGGCAAAGTGAAAAGTTTTTTGTTCAGAACAAAGCAGAAATAGTTAAAGACTTTGATTTTAAGAACATTTCCCAAAAGTCAGCGGAAATTGTAAATCAAATGAAAAACACCGAGTCTGTTGCGGTGCATATCAGACGAGGAGATTATCTTGGTCTTGCAAGATTTGTTAATCTTGCGGAAACAAATTACTATAAAAATGCAACAGAGTATATTAAAAAAAACGTGGAAAATCCTGTGTTTTACGTATTTTCAGATGATGCCAAGTGGTGCAGGGAAAATATGCAGTTCCCGGGCGAAACTGTTTATGTTGATTTTAACAAGGGTAAAGATTCCTATCAGGATATGTATATAATGAGTCAGGCAAAATATAATATTCTGGCAAACAGTTCTTTTTCCTGGTGGGCAGGATATTTAGGTGAGCATAAATTCGTTATAAGACCATCAAAATATAAAACAACATGGTCAGAGGAAGCGGATAGAAAGCTTTATCCTGAAGAATGGATAAAAATGGAGGTTTAAAGATGAAAATAATTTTTACCGTACATACATATTGGCCTAAGAAGAATGGGGTTCAGTATGTTAATCAGTATCTTGCAGAGGGTCTTGTAAAAAAAGGGCATGAAGTTATAATTATCACATCTCATAATGATTCAAAAGAAACAAGAATAACTGAACACAACGGAGTAAAAATTATAAGCCTTTATCTTAAAACACGATATTCTTTTATAAACTTCGGCAAGAAAGCTTATAAAAAAAACATAATGAAAGAGCTGAAAAAATGCGATTGTGTGATTAACAGTTGCGTTCAATCGCCCAACAACAATCTTTTGCTGCCCTTACTAAAAAAAATGAACTGTACAAAAGTTCTCTATATGCACGGAATGCACGATTTTAAACATGTGTCTGTAAGAGAAAGTGGCATTAAATATGCTATGTGGCACGGGTTTATGAATGCAAGGTGGAAAATTTTTTATTGGTACAATAAAAAAAATTTCTGCCGTTACGATGCAATGATAGATATTCACAAAACAAGTCAGGCAGTTAAATTTATGAGAGATTTAGGATATCCCAAGGACATTGATATAATACAAAATGCCGTTGAAGATTTTGGCGTAGTTACGTGTACAGATAAAGATTTGCAAAAAAATCCGTTACTCAAAGAAAAATATTTTGTATATGTCGCAAACTACACTTCGCTGAAAAATCAAAAAATGGCAGTAGAAGCATTTAATGAAATTGAAAATAAAAAAGATTTTCATCTGGTGCTTATTGGTGGTGGCACTGAAGCAGGAAAAAATGAAGTTGCTAAGTTTGTTGAAAAACTTAACCTTAAAGATAAGGTTCTCGTTTTGTATAAACTCGACAGAGACATTACAAAAAAATATATAAAAAATGCAATCTGTGGGATTATATCCAGCAGAAAGGAAGTGTATCCTGTATTTATTGCGGAGGTTATGTCCTGCCGAAAGCCTTATATAAGTACAGATGTGGGGTGTGTAAGAGAAATGCCCGGAGGAATTATTGTATCAGACTTGCAGGAAATGACAAATGCGATGCAAAGAATTATTAATGACGAAAATCTCCGCGAAAGTCTGGGTAACATAGGTTATGAGTTTGCAATTCATAACTATTCACAGAGTGAAAAAATCAATGAACTGGAAAATCTTATAGTTAAATATAGGGGGAATAAAAATGTTTAAGCCAACGTTGATTCAAAGAATTAACAAGAGAATACTAAAATATTTTAAGCCAATACTTCAGCCAATCAGAAGAAAGTTAATAAATAATACAGACTTTTCTGTTATATCCAACAACTGTTGGGGGGGAATGTTATCTAATTATTTTGGTTTGCGTAAGAATTCTCCTACGGTAGGCTGTTATTTCTTAGCAGAAGATTATATGAAATTTATTAATAATCTTGAATATTACCTGAATACGGAAATTCGTATTATAGAGGCCAGTGAGTCCAAAAATTACGAAAAATATGTTGCTTTAAACAGTGGAGACGTTCCGATAGGTGTTATTGATGATGTGGAAATTGTTTTTCAGCATTACAGAGATCCTGTAAAAGCCAAGCAGACATGGGAAAGAAGAATAGATCGTATAAACTTTGATAACATTATATTTAAATTTTCACAGATGAATTATTGCACAGAAGAACATCTGAAAATGTTTGATGAATTTGAATTCAATGGCGGTAACTGTAAAAAAATAATGTTTGTAAATAAACTGCGACCTGATTTGAAATGTGCAATTTATTATCGTGGTTTTGAAAATGAAGAAGGACTTTTGAACGATTCATATTTTTTCAAAAGAGATTATGACTTGTATGCGTTTATAAATGAAGGCAAACTTATTCAAAAATAATTATTGATTTGAAAGGGAAACTTATGAACTGTAAGGAAAAGTTTTTTGAGATATATGGCAAAGAGGCGGAAGGGGTGTCTTTCTGCCCTTACAGAGTATGCCCTATTGGTGCGCATATCGACCATCAGATGGGTAAAATTACAGGTTTTGCCATTGATAAGGGCATTTCTATTGCGTACCGTCCCAAGCAGAACGGCGTTGTGGAACTTGTATCTTTGCAGTTTCCCAAGCGTGCGCAATTTCATATTGCATCAGTTCCGAAAGAACGCCAGCTTGACTGGGCAGATTATTTAAGAGGGGCAACCCTTATGCTTTCAAAGAAATTTTCTCTGGAAGTGGGACTTTGCGGCGTAATTGAAGGTTCACTTCCCATTGGCGGACTTTCTTCTTCCGCAGCGGTTATTATTTCGTTTTTAACTGCTCTTTGTAAGGTAAACAATATAAAGATTGAACAAAGAGAACTTATTAAAATAGCACAAAAGGCTGAAAATGAGTATGTGGGTGTGTCTTGCGGAAAGTTAGACCAGTCCTGCGAAGTGTTCTGCAGAAAAGAAAAGCTTTTGTATCTTGATAACAAGGACGACTCTTTTGAGCTGATTTCCCAAAATCCCGATATGAAGCTTTACGAAATCGGAATTTTCTTCAGCGGAATGGAAAGAAACTTAATCGGTTCGGGTTACAATATGCGTATTGATGAGGTAAAATCGGCGGCTTATGCATTGATGGCTTTTTCGGGAATGGACTATGGCAAGTTCAACGATACCTATTTAAGAGATGTACCAAAAGAGATTTTTGATGAATATAAAGATTGCTTGCCCGAAAACTGGAGAAAGAGAGCCGAGCATTTCTACACAGAGTCAGAGCGTGTGGAAAAAGGCGTTGATGCCTGGAGAAAAGGCGATCTGGAAACCTTCGGTCAGCTTGTTTTTGAAAGCGGTTACAGCAGTATTTATAACTACGAAACAGGTGCAGACGAGCTTAAAGAAATTTATAATATAATGAGAGATACCAAGGGTATTTACGGCGGCAGATTTTCGGGAGCAGGTTTTAAAGGCTGCTGCATGGCACTGATAGACCCTGAGTATAAAGAAAGTATTGAAAAAGAAATTACTGAGAAATATTTAAAGGCGTTCCCGCAGTATAAAGAAACCTTTTCGGTGAATTTCTGCAAAACGGCAGACGGTTGCGGAGCATATTTTGAGTAAAGGAGAAAAAATATGAAATGTCTTATTTTGGCGGCAGGCTATGCCACAAGGCTTTATCCTTTGACAGAGAACTTTCCCAAGCCTCTTTTGGAGATTAAGGGAAAAACAATTTTAGACTGGCTCATTGACGATATTGACTCGTCAAAAAAAATAAGTGAATATATTGTTATTTCAAACAATAAGTTTTTCCGTCATTTTGAGGCGTGGGCAAATGAAAAGAAAATATCTGCACCGATTAGAGTTTTAAACGACGGCTCAAATGATAATGACAGCCGCCTTGGTGCAGTTGCGGACATTAAATTTGCAATTGATACTTTAGGTGTTGATGAAGATATTTTGGTTATTGCGGGAGATAATGTTTTAGATTTTTCTCTTTGCAGATTTATTGATTATTTCGAGAGTAAAAAAGCACCCTGCGTAATGAGATATTACGAAGACAGATTGGAAAAATTAAGAAAAACAGGTGTTGCTTCGGTTGATGGCGACGGACTCATCACCAATATGGAAGAAAAACCCGAAAATCCGAAATCAAACTGGTGTATTCCGCCATTTTATGCCTATCCGAAGTGTGATTTGAAGATGTTTGACCAAGGTATAAAAGACGGTTGCAAAACCGATGCACCGGGTGGTTTTGTGGTGTATCTTGCATCAAAACAAAAGGTGTATGCAATGGAAATGCCGGGTGCCCGATATGATATCGGCGATTTAAAGAGTTATGAAGAAGTGAATAATACATATGAGGGTATAAAATAAAGCTGTCTTTTGTATAGAATTCATTTTTTATGGGCGGATACTTACATCCGCCCGTTTTTTTGTATAATGCGGGTTTTGTGCAGCAAAGCTCGGATGAGGCGGAAATGCAGGGAATAGCGGTTTCCGACATTCCGCAGGCGGTGCATCGTAAACGCTGCACCCTGCAACACCTCATCAGGTAAACGATGATTTAATCGGTTTTTACAACCCCTCCGTTTCGCTGACGCTCAACACCTCCCCGGAGCAACGGGGAGGTGTATGGTTTACGCGGACTTCCTTTACACAAAACGAGCCTTAAAAACCGCATCATAAAGCCTTCCCTGTGCAAGGGAAGGTGTCACACGAAGGTGTGACGGGAGGGTTGTTTTTGAAAATCAGTATTTACTCAAGGGAAAGCCAATGTTGAGGGCATTTACAAATGCACCCAGCAAGATGAATAATTTACATCGGTTTGAGTTATTGAAACAGCCCATACTTATTTAACAATTGTTCAAGCCACACAAGGCAGCGGTCTTTCTTTTCAAAGTCCCCGCCTTTTTTGATGCCGTCATATGCACGCTGTGCGGCATCGATGAGCTTATCCGTTTTAACAGGCTGAATACTGCCTACGAATTTATCGTAGTTGGTCATACAGATTTTGTCGATTGTTGGCTGAGTAAGCTCAAGACCTTTGATAATGGGACCGTCAAAGGCAGGCATTGGAAATTCGGTTTTATCGTGAGTGATTGCCCGGCGTACAAGCTCGTGGATTTCGGGATTGTTATCTTTATAAGTGTTTGAGTTGGTTCCGTACATAATTCTGTCGGAATATTTTTCAAAGAAATCGTGCCACTCATCAATTTTAGGAGTAAAGCCAACAAACATTTCCCAACCGGGAGTAAGGTCAAACGAAACATTTGGATATTTTTCCATAATTCTTATTGACTCATCAATAAAGTTTGACTGGAAGAAGTGAGCCAGGCATACCTTTAAATTCGGGTGTTTGTCAAGCATTTTGAAGGTTTCATCATAAATTTCCTGCTTTGAAAGATAGCCTGTGCCCTCGCCGTAATACCAACCGCGTGAGATTTCGTGCTCTGTCATCTGTGTGATGTCCCAGAACTTTTCAGGGTCGTTAACGTGGATTAAAACAGGCTTTCCCATTTCCTCCATCATTGAAAACATCTTGTCAAATCGCTTGTCGTTGATGCCATATCCCAAAACCTTTCTTTCCTTTGGTTTCTGCCCCAAAAGCTTGATACCATCGCAGCCCATATCGAAAAGAGCCTTTGCCTGTTTTTCAAAAGGAATATCCTTGTAAAGGTCAATTTTATGGATTGAGCCGAAAGCCGAAAGCTTCATTTTTTTATAATTTGCTTTCTGATACAAAACCGAAAGATTTTCCACCGGTGACCACCAGCAAAGTGCCTGAAGGGCAGTGTCTGTAACACCGGTTGATGCTAAAAGGTCAAGAAAATTTTCGGCTGTGTCAAATTCAAAGTCACGCATATGAACGTGAACGTCGCAAAGTCTTTTTGTGTTTAATTCAGTCATAGCTTATCTCCCGTATTTTTCTAAAAGTTCCTTAGTCCAGACTGCACTTTCTTTTGTATTTTCATCTGTTGTGTCTTTGATATCCGAATAAAGACGCTCTGCAGCCTTTAAAACCAAATCCATATTAACCTTTTTGATTTCGGGAACAAGTTTTTTATAGTTGTACCAGCAGATTTTTTCCAAAACCTCTGAAGGAAGGTCAAGTCCCTTGATGGGATAATCGCGGTATGCAGGCATTGTAAACTCTGTTTTATCGTGAGATATTCCCTGACGGACAAGCTCGTAAATATCGGGATTGAAATCCTTTGTATCGTTGCAGTCTGTGCCGAACACAATTCTGTCCTGATACTTTATAAAGAATTTCTGCCACGCATCAATATCCTTTGAAAATCCAAGATACATTTCCCAACCGGGAGTTAAATCAAAATTAACTTGAGGATAGGTTTCTAAAACACGCTCTGCCTCGTCAATAAAATTGGACAGGAAGAAAAAGTGAGCAAACGTAACCTTTAATTTGGGATGGCGGTCAAGCATTTTAAAAGTTTCATCGTAAATTTCCTGTTTGGAAAGATATCCTTCGGTGAAATACCCCCAACCGCGTGATTTTTCATACTCGGTAAGCTCTCTCGGAATCCATTGGTCCTCGGGGTCATTAACATGGATAACCATAGGAATTCCGTTTTCTTCGAGATATGTAAACATTTCTTCGTATCTTTCGTCATCAATACCATGACCTAAGCGTTTTCTTGTGTCGGGTGCCCACATCATCTTTATGCCGTCGCAACCCATATCAAGAAGTGCCTTAATCTGCTCGATGTACGGAATATCCTTGTAAATATCGTTCGGGAGATTGTGAATCATACCAAATGCCGAAAGATTGATTTTTTTGTAATTTTCTTTCCAATACAAAACTGAAAGATTGTAGCAAAGTGCTCTGTAAGTGAGCGACTGCAGGGCAATATCGGTTGAGCCTTGCTCTGCCAAAAGGTCAAGATACGCCTTGCATACGTCAAAATTTATATCTGACATATGAACGTGCATATCGGCAAATTTATCTAAATTATAGTTTCTCATTTTTATCCCCCCTTAAACATACGCAGGGGTTGATGCCCGCATCAACCCGCAACAACGGGCGGATGCTTACATCCGCCCCTGTATTTTTTGTGTTATTATTTTAGTCGGAAAGAACTACGCCTTTTTTGAGAATTATATTGCCGTACGGCTTTTCTTCGCCTGTATAAACCGTAAGATAAGCTTTTTGAGCTCTTTCATAGAAAGCAAATCTTTCGATGTGAGAATCTACAGCTTCAGGCTCGTGGTCTTTTAAGATAGCCTTAAAATCGTTCCAGATTTCAACGTCTGTTTCGTCGCCCGGGACTTTTTCCATTAAGAAGAAGCAGCCGTCTGCACCCGAATATTTAACGTCGAGAGGAAGAACCTGTAAAATTGCGTCAAGCATTTCGGCACAGCCGCAGCCGTCGACACGGACTGTGTTTTCCACACAAAATGAGCCGGGAAAATTGCCGTCTGTAATAACAAGCTCGTCACCGTGACCCATCTGGCTCAGATATTTAAGCAAATCGGGTGAAAGTCTTTTATTGATTCCTTTTAACATAAAAAATACCTCCTGTATTCAAAAACTAACCATATTTTAACATACTAAAAAAAGAAATTCAACAGTTTTATACAATATATATTGGGAATTTTTTGATTTAAGTTACAAAATATTGTGTCATACGCAAATTTCAATAAAAATTGGCGAAATTACTTGACAAAGTGCTTGATTTATGGTATATTCTTAAGTACTCTTGTTGCAAATTCAAGCAACAGGATTAGTAATGTTGTTCATATTTTTTTAGTTTGGACAGTAAAGATTTTGCAGAAAATGCAGAATCTCAGGTTATAAAATGGAGGTTTAGATAATGCGTACAAAAATCACATTGGCTTGCACAGAATGCAAACAGAGAAACTACGACACAATGAAAAACAAGAAAAACACACCCGACAGAATTGAAATGAATAAGTATTGCAGATTTTGCAAGAAGCACACAACGCACAAAGAAACAAAATAATTGCGTTTGTTGGAAAATCTTGCGCTTCGCGTTACGGGAGGTAAACTAAATGGCAGAAAACGTTAAAAAAGCCGGCCGCGTTAAAGAATTCTTTAAGGCTACAAAAGGCGAATTTAAGAAAATTATATGGCCGAACTTCAAAACCGTTACCAAAAACACAGGTATCGTTGTTGCATACGTTATTTTAATCGGCGTTATTGTTTTTGTTCTTGACCTTATTTTCAGCGGAGTGTTTAACTGGGTTGTCGGATTGCTCACAAAATAATCCAACCCCATAACATTTCCGGAAAATCAAGGAGGAGTTTGTATGGCTGAAAACGCACATTGGTATGTTGTTCATACCTACTCAGGTTACGAAAACAAAGTAAAAGCAAATCTTGAAAAAACAATTGAGAATAATAATCTTCACCACATCTTTTTTGACATTAACGTGCCTATGGAAGAGGTTGTTGAGTATAAAGACGACCAGAAAAAAACAAGTATGAAAAAATTGTTGCCGGGGTACATAATCGTGAAGATGATTATGACAGATTTCAGTTGGTATATTGTTCGTAACACAAGAGGTGTTACGGGATTTGTCGGTCCGGGGTCAAAACCGGTTCCGCTTACTGAAGAAGAAATCGAAAGACTTGGTCTTGCACACAAAGAATTCCAGCTTAACTATGAAGTCGGCGATTCTGTTACAATCACAAGCGAGTCATTCCGCGATTTCGTCGGACTTGTTGAAGAAATCGACCTTGAAAGACAAAAGGTCAGAGTTTCTGTATCAATGTTCGGCAGAGAGACACCTGTTGAGCTTGAACTCAATCAGGTTGAGCCTCTTGAATAATTTTGTTTATATGTGCCTTAAATGGTATATATAGATTAGTGGGAGGGTATAACCCCGCTAAGGACGAAAAATCGTCCACTACCACATTTATATTTTTAAGGAGGTGCTTTATAAGTGGCACAGAAAGTAATTGGTTACATTAAGTTACAAATCCCCGCAGGTAAAGCAACACCGGCTCCCCCGGTTGGTCCTGCACTCGGTCAGCACGGTGTTAACATCGTTCAGTTCACAAAAGAATTCAACGAAAAAACCGCTAAAGACATGGGTCTTATCATTCCTGTAGTTATTACAGTTTATGCTGACAGAACCTTCAGCTTTGTTACAAAGACTCCGCCTGCAGCAGTTCTTCTTAAGAAGGCTTGCAAAATCGAAAGCGGCAGCGGTGTTCCTAACAAAACTAAAGTTGCAAAGATTTCTAAAGATGCTTTAAAAGAAATCGCAGAAACAAAGATGCCTGACCTTAATGCAGCATCAATCGAAGCTGCTATGAGCATGATTGCAGGTACTGCAAGAAGCATGGGTATCACAGTAGAAGAATAAGACTAAAGTCACAAGTGGGAGGAAGATACTTTCCGCACAACCACAAGGAGGTTTTTTTAAGTGAAAAGAGGTAAGAATTATTTAGAGGGCGCAAAGCTCATCGACAAAGCAAAACTCTATGCGCCTCAGGAAGCTTTGGACTTGGTTTGCAAAGCTTCAAAGGCTAAATTCGACGAAACAGTTGAATGTCATATAAAATTGGGCGTTGACTCAAGACATGCTGATCAGCAGGTTCGTGGTGCAGTTATTCTGCCTAACGGTACAGGTAAGCAGGTTCGCGTTTTGGTATTTGCAAAAGGCGAACAGGCTGACGCAGCTTCTGCTGCAGGCGCTGAATATGTTGGTGCTGAAGAATTGGTTACAAAAATCCAGTCAGAAAACTGGTTTGACTTTGACGTTGTTGTTGCAACTCCCAATATGATGGGTGTTGTAGGACGTCTTGGTAAGGTTTTGGGACCGAGAGGTTTAATGCCTACTCCAAAAGCAGGTACAGTTACAATGGATGTTGCAAAAGCTATCGAAGAAATCAAATCAGGTAAAATCGAGTACAAGCTTGACAAAACAAACATCATCCACTGCCCCATCGGTAAGGTTTCATTCGGTGCTGAAAAGCTCAATGAAAACTTTATGGCACTTGCAGGTGCTGTAATCAAAGCTAAACCTGCTGCTGCAAAAGGTACTTACATTAAGAGCCTTTCAGTAGTATCAACAATGGGTCCTGCAGTTAAAATTAACGCAGGTAAGCTTACTGACTAATTAAAAATTAAAGGCTTTCGCGGAAATTTTAAGAATTTTCTTGACAAAGCCGCGGTTTTGTGATAGACTGTTTAAGTCTTAAGTGAAAACTTAATATTTTTCCGCAGACAGCAGGTGGAAACGTAAACATTTTTTGATGTGCCTGCCGAGGATAAGCCTTTTAATTCAGATTGGATTTCTGGGGTTTTCCGTTGCGGAAAACCCCTTTAATTTTTAACAAGCGAGGTGAATTTATTAAATGCCTAACAATAAAGTTTTAGAAGAAAAGAAGCAGGTTGTAGCAGACTTGGTTGAAAGATTTAACAATTCTGCAACAGGTGTTTTCGTTACTTACAGCGGTCTTACCGTTGAAAAGGACACAGAGCTTCGTTCAAAGCTTCGTGAAGCAGGTGTTGAATACACAGTAGTAAAGAACACTCTCACAAGATTTGCAGTTAAAGAAGTTGGATTTGATGAAATTTCAGACATTCTTAACGGCACAACAGCTTTGGCAACTCACCCTGATGACGTTGTTGCTCCTTCAAAGGTTTTGTCAAAATTCATTGAAGACAACGGCGATGATGCAGGAATTGCAATTAAAGCAGGTTTCGTAGACGGTAAGGTTGTATCGTTGGACGAAATCAAAGCAATGGCAAAGGTTCCTTCAAAGGATACTTTGTATGCAATGCTCGCAGGTGGCTTGAATGCGTGCATAGCTGGCCTTGCAAGAGCGCTTAACGCAGTAGCTGAAAAGAACGGCGAAGGCGAACAGACAGCGTAAATTTTAAACTAAAAAAGAAAAATTATTTATAATTTAGGAGGAAAATAAAATGAGTGAAAAAATCACAGCTATGATTGAAGAAATTAAAGCTCTCACAGTTTTAGAATTATCAGAATTAGTAAAAGCTATTGAAGAAGAATTTGGTGTATCAGCTGCTGCTCCTGTAGCAGTTATGGCTGGCGGTGCTGCTGCAGGCGGTGCTGCTGCTGAAGAAAAATCAGAATTCGACGTTGTACTTGCTGACGCAGGTGCTGAAAAAATTAAGGTTGTTAAAGTTGTTAAAGACATCACAGGTCTTGGCCTCAAAGAAGCTAAAGAAATGGTTGATGGTGCTCCTAAGACAATCAAAGAAGCTGCTTCAAAAGAAGACGCTGAAGAAATCAAAGCTAAACTTGAAGAAGTTGGCGCAAAAGTTGAACTTAAATAATTTTGCCGGGGGATGCTTGCACCCCCCTTCAATGCGAAATTATCATTTCGCATTGGCTTTGCAAATTTGTACGTTCGCACAAAGTCCTCGATTTTTAATCGAGGACTTTCAAATTTATAAGTATCAAAAGTCAGGCACATGTCCTGACTTTTGATGATTTTATGCGTTTTAGCAGGGCGTTGTGAGGATTTTTTCCTATTCCCCTCGGTTGGTGTATATTTATGTTTTTTGGCACAAAGTTCTTCGGAAAGGGGTTAAAAGGGAAAATGTTTTCTTTCAAGAAAGGTTTTTCCCTTGACATTTTACTCAAATTATTGCATAATGTATATATACTTTTATCCAAAAGAAAGGGAGAAAGAAATGAAAAAGACAGTTGCATTGTTACTTATCGCAGTTATGGCACTTGGGCTGGTTGCATGCGGAGGCAACCCGGCAGGCGGCGATGTACCTACTCTGGTATGGTATCTGCCTTGCAACAGACAGGCTGACACTCAGCTGGTTTGCGATGAGGTCAATAAAATTATCGAACCGAAAATCGGTGCTAAAATTGATATTCAGTACATAGCATCTTCGGATTTTACCGAAAGATTAAGACTTATTATGGCATCTCAGGACGAATTTGACCTTTGCTTCACAGGATTTACAAATCCTTACTTAGACGGATTGAGGAGAGGCGGATTTGTTGAGCTTACAGACCTTCTTAAAGAATATGGTCCGCAGCTTTCGGAAACAATTCCCGATTACCTTTGGGAAGCTGCAATGGTAGACGGCGAGATATATGCAATTCCCACATATCAGGCAATGACAATGTGCAGAGCTATTTATTTTAACAAAGAATATGTGGATAAATATAATTTTGACACATCAAAGGTTAAAAAACTTGAAGATATCAAGCCTTTCTTAGAGCAAATCAGGGATAACGAAAAGGGAAATATTTTCCCGATGACAAGACCAAGCGTTACATACTTTTTCCCCGAGGCATTCAGATACCTTCAGACATCAATCAACTATATTTCGGTTGACAGCCGCACAAACAAGGTTTTGTTCGAGTATGATGCACCTGAATATGAAGAAGCAAGAAAAATCCTGAAAGAATGGAACGATGCAGGCTTCTTCAACCCCGATATTAACGCATCAACACCTGTAACCCGCGTTGCCTGCAGAGTAACAGACGGTCACAGACCGGGTGCTGTTGCAGATGAAGAAAGAAAATACGGAATGGAAATTATCGCAGTTCCGATTTCCGACTATGCAATGGACAGAAAAGGTGCAAATACAACAATGACGGCTATCAGTGCCACCTCAAAGCATCCTGAAAAAGCGATGCAGTTTATCGTGGAAGTGAACACAAACAAAGAAGTTTTCGATCTTTGTGCCTACGGAATTGAAGGCAAGCATTATGAGAGAATAAGCGACACACATATCAGGATTGATACAGAATCAGGCTATGTTCCTGGCGGAAACTGGAAATACGGTTGTATCTTTACCGGCTCTTTGCTTGAAGGCTATGAAGACGATTTGTGGGAGCAGATTAAAGAGGTTAACGACAATTCCAAAAAAAGCGTTCTTTTGGGATTTGTAGCAGACACGGAACCTGTTACAACACAGATTTCGCAGATTGCCACCGTTCTCAGCGAGTATAGTGAGATAAACAACGGCACTTCAATAAATCTTGATGAAAAAATTGCGGAATGTGAGAAAAAATTAGAAACTGCCGGTAAAAAAGAGCTGGTGGAATATGCCGAAAAGGCTATTTACGCATATTTAGACGAAAAAGGTCTGAGATAACAAAAAAGGGGCTTGCCCCTTTTTTTAATACCCCAAAGGTCTGCCCCGCCAATCTCACCCCCGCAAAGTCAGCGTACGAAAATGCGGGGAATGACCTGTGTGTCATTCCGAAATTAATGAATTCCTGCTCCGCCTATCCCCTGAAATCCCGCCCCTGCAATTGATTTTAAACACAGTTTTAACGGCGGTTTAAAACAATGTAAATATATGTTTTTTTATGTAAATTTTGTTATAATATACACATATTCCCCTAAAATGACAGTAAAAAACAAAAAAACGTATCAAAAAAACAAAAAAAAGCACTTGCCTTTTTTGGGAAAATAGTGCATAATATAGTATGTAGATATTGCGGTCTGTTTAGGGGGTTAGACGGACCAATCGAAAAATGCGTAAGCATTAAAAAAATTTTTAAAATCCGGAAAGGAAGAAAAAACATGAAAAAAGTAGTTGCATTATTACTTATCGCAGTTATGGCGCTGGGCATGGCTTCATGCGGCAATTCTGCAGGCGGTAAGGTTCCTACACTCGTTTGGTACATGCCGTCAGAAAGACAGGCTGACACTCAGCTGGTTTGTGATGAAATCAACAAGATTATCGAACCCAAAATCGGTGCGAAAATTGACATTCAGTACATCGCATCATCAGACTTCACAGAAAGACTCAGACTTATCATGGCTTCACAGGATGAGTTCGACCTCTGCTTCACAGGCTTTTCAAACCCTTACCTTGATGGCGTAAGAAGAGGCGGCTTTGCTGAAATCACAGACCTTTTGGAAGAATATGGTTCAGAGCTTAAAGAAGTAATTCCAGAATACCTCTGGGAAGCAGCAAATGTTAACGGCGAGCTTTACGCAGTTCCTACATATCAGGCTATGACAAAATGCCGTGCTGCATACGTAGACAAAGCGTTGGCTGAAAAATACAACTTTGATGTTTCAAAGGTTACAAAGATGGAAGATCTTGTTCCTTTCCTTGAAGCAATCAGAGATAATGAAAAGGGCAACTGGTTCCCTACACAGGTTCCCAGCCTTGAATATTTCTATGAAGATGCATACAGATATGAAGATACTTCAATCACATATGTAAAATACGATAGTGTTACAGGCGACCTTATTTATCAGTACGACGTTCCTGAAATTGAAGAAGCAAGACACACCATCAAAGAATGGAGAGACGCAGGCTTCTTCCCTCCTATCGGCACATCAGCTACAACAGACCAGATGGCAGTTTGGTTCACAGACGGATATCGTCCGGGCGATGTTGAAGACAGAGCAATTTCAAGAGGCAGAGAAATCGTTGCAGCTCAGCTTTCAGACTTTATGTTGCAGCGTTCAGGTGCCACAACAACAATGACAGCTATCAGCGCAACATCAAAGAATCCTGAAAAGGCAATGCAGTTCTTAGTAGAAGTTAACACTAACCCCGATGTATTTAACCTCTGCGCATATGGTATCGAAGGCAAGCATTATGAAAAGATTGACGAAACACACATCAAGTTTATTGCTGACTCAGGCTACAGACCGGGCGGAAACTGGAAATACGGTGTATTGTTCAACGGTTACCTCTTAGAAGGTTATGCAGATGATTTGTGGGAGCAGATCAAAGCAGTTAACGAAGGTTCAAGAAAAGCAGTTCTCTTGGGCTTCGCTGCAGATGAAACACCTGTTACAACACAGATTTCACAGATGGCTAACGTTATTTCTGAATATCAAGAAATCAACAACGGTTCTGCAACAAACCTCGATGCAAAAATTGCTGAGTTCAACAAGAAGATTGAAGGCTCAGGCAAGGCAGACCTTATGGAATACGCTGAAAAAGTTATCGGCGAATATCTTGCTGAAAACAAATAATTTAATAAGTATAATTTAAAAGTTTATGTCCTTTTTCACAGGAATGGCGGATTTTTCGCCATTCCTTGGAAGGACTTATACTGCTTTTTTGCAGGAGCAAAAAGCAAATTAATAACGAATAGAGAATAATTGCGGAAAAAATCGCCGCAGTGACTTACTTTATTCGATATTTGTTGATTTGAGGACAATTGGGGATTGTAACTCAACTAATAATTATTGGTTTTCATCATTGAGTAGCGTAAAAATATAAAATCAGAAATGATTATCCGTTTTTTAATGAAAAAGAAAACAAAAATGCAGGGTTCGGCGGGTTGCCGCCGATCCGAAATAAAAGCGAAGCTTATAAGAAACTTCA
>CAZBJD010000024.1:12551-21436 GCA_964492155.1 uncultured Eubacteriales bacterium | reverse complement strand
TCTACCTCGAAAATGTGAGCAACGCGAACATTAGTTGCCGAAGGCGACTTTTTTATTCCCCAATAGAAGGTAATAAAAAATTTAACGCAGAATATAATTTACTAACTTGTAATTCAGAGGTGCATTATGTTAAAAAGAGTAGGTTGCTTTTTACTTATGCTAAGCTTATTTTTAAGTATAAACACCAAGGCAAAGGATATAAGCACGCTTTCTTCTCCGTCGGCAATTTTGATGGATGGTTATACAGGAAAGGTTCTTTTTGAAAAAGACCCCGACACGAAACTGCCTCCTGCATCGGTTACGAAAATTATGACTATGCTTTTGGTTATGGAGGCAGAGAGCCGCGGTGAAATTAAATTTGATGATATTGTAACAGTATCGGAAAATGCGGCGAAAAAAGAAGGCTCCCACATATTTTTATCGGCGGGCGAGCAAATTTCAATACGTGATTTGATGAAAGGCGTTGCAGTTGCTTCGGGAAATGACGCGTCAATCGCACTTGGTGAGCATTTGTCGGGCAGCCACGAAAAATTTGTTGAAAAAATGAACCAAAGGGCAAAAGAACTCGGAATGACAAACACCCATTTTGTAAATTGCAATGGTTTGGATGCCGACGGGCACTTAACCACCGCCCGTGATATCGGAATTATGACGGTTGAACTTTTAAAACATCCCAAAATTTTTGAGTTTACAACAATCTGGATGGATACCTTGCGTGACGGAACCTTCGGGCTTGCAAACACCAACAAGCTTATAAGATTTTACGAAGGAGCAAACGGTATGAAAACAGGGTCAACTTCTAAGGCAGGCTGCTGCATTTCCGCAACTGCCCTGCGTGACGGTATGCAGTTGGTTGCAGTTGTAATGGGGGCACCGAATTCCCAAGAACGTTTTTCTGATGCTTCCGCACTTTTAAACTACGGATTTGGCGGATTTGAAAACACGGTTTTAGGTAAATCCGACAAGGTTTATAAGTATCTGAATGTAAATAAGGGGGTAGAAGAAACCGCCCCGATTTTGCTGAAAAATGATTTTTCTGCGGTGCTGGCTAAAGGCGGAGCAAAAAATGTAACAAGCAAAGAAAATCTGCCTGAATTTTTGGAAGCACCGGTTAAAAAAGGTCAGGTAATAGGCAATATTACATATTATGACGGCGAAACACAAATAGGGCAGGTAGATTTGATATCGGGAGGGGATATAGAAAAAATCAGCTTTTTATATACATTTGAAAAGTTGTTTTATGAGTTTATCAGCTTGTAAAGTCTTCAATAAATGATGCTAAAGCTTCATCGGAGTTTAAGGTAATTCCTGCTTCGAGAAGCTTTTTTTCCTGTTGAGATAAAGAATTTGGATCTGTTTTGATAACAGATGCTGTTTGCCCGTCGTAAAGCCTTGAAATACTGATTTTGTTGCCTTTTAAAATTACGAAATAGTGATGCGGACAATGAGAATTAAAAGTTGCACTTAAAACTATTTCTTCACCACCCCCTGCAGTAATTGCATAACCGGGATACCTTGCTTTAAGCTCGTCGGCAGAGGAATATGAAACATTGCCAACGGTTGAATCGCTGATTGTGTGTCCGCATTTTTCATATATGTGCGACAAAACAAGTCTGCTTTCATACAAATCTTCTGTTTTGGTTTCTGCCTCGGCAGGAGTTTTAGCCTGATTTGAAAGAAACTGCTTTGTAACCGCAAAAGTAAAAAATGAAGACAATATACATACGGTCAGGCATAATGACAAAAATTTGAAAAATTTCATAATTACTCCTAAAATTAAACTTTTGGTTTAATATTTGCAAAAATGCCTGATTTATACACAATTTGACTTGATTTACAGAAAGGTTTGTGATAAAATGTAAAAAGTGTGAAAGAAGGAGTAATTTTATGCAGGAAGTATTTTCAGCAACGCTTAATCAGATGATTAGTTTTTTTATAATTATGGTAATTGGCTATATCATCAAAAAAGCAGGAAATGTTAACGATAAGTTCGATAACGCAGCATCGCAGCTTCAGTCAAATGTTATAATGCCTGCGCTTACATTTCAGACGTTTTATAATAATTTCAAGCTTGATACACTTAAAAGTAATGCCTTGATTTTTGTTGTGGGGCTTGTAACAATTCTGATTTCAAATGCCCTGGCAACTGTTTTGGCAAAGCCCTTCGGCGGAAAAGACAGATATCAGAGGAATATTTATACATATTCATTTTCCACCGCCAATTTCGGCTATATGGGTTATTCGGTGGTAGGTGCAGTTTTCGGCGAAAAAGCACTGGCAACCATGATGGTATTTTGCATACCCTTCAGTATGTTTGTTTATTCAATCGGAACTGCGATTTTAAATCCCAACAACCCTAAAATAAGTTTAAAATCTTTAAAAATTCCGGTATTTTATGCAATGATAATAGGTGCGGTTTTCGGACTTTTAAATGTACCGCTGCCAAAGGTTATTTTATCAACCGCAGGCTCTCTGGGAAACTGTATGGGGCCTCTTGCAATGCTGATTGCGGGCTTTGTTATTGCAAGATATAACCTGAAGGATTTGTTTACATTTAAAAAAGTGTATCTTGCATCGCTGATAAGACTTATCGCAATCCCTGCGGCAGTAGCTTTCATTATGAAAATGTTAAAGCTTGATACAAACATTATAATTGCCGCAATGGGTGCAACAGCAATGCCGCTTGGACTTAACACCGTGGTGTTTCCTGCAGCGTTCGGCGGCGATACAAGAACAGGTGCAAGTATGGCACTGATTTCTAATTTGTTAGGAATAATAACCATACCGATTATGTTTGCTATTATTATGTAACTAAAATGGACTGTAAAAAACTCAAGAGTTTTTTACAGTCCATTTTTTACATCTCCGTTTTTATACATTTGCTTCAACAGGTGAATTACTTTCCAATGATTTTTTAATGTCTAAAATTCTTTGGTTGTAAGAGCCTTTAAATCTCATATTAAGACCTTTGTTGTTTATCTCAAACTTGCCGTCAACCAAAATGTCGCAAAGTTCTAAAAGCGTTAATTTAACGGGGTCTTTGATTAATTGCTCAAAGGTGTAACCGCTGTAAACCCAGATGGTTTTGCCTTTTTCTTTAAGCATTTTTGCAAGCACGCTAAGTGCTTCTGCCTGCTCAAATGGCTCACCGCCTGAAAAAGTTACGTTGGTTATTTCGCTTTTTGTAAGATTTTGGAAGGCTTCCTCAATCGTAATGTCGTGTCCGTTTGCTTTATCCCAGGACTCGGGGTTGTGACAGCCCTCGCAATGATGAGGACAGTAGTTTACGAATAAAACATCGCGAAACCCTGTTCCGTCAACCGAGGAGCTATACACAAAATCCATAATTCTAATCTTATTTTGCATCGTGAGTTACTCTGTCGCGAAGCTCTGCCTGTTTTGCACTGTTCCAGCTCTTAACACTACCAACAAGATAGCCTGTAATTCTCTGAATTACGTCAACGTTTTCACTGCCGCAAACAGGGCATTTTTCAAAGTCTGCGTCTGAATTTTCAAATCCGCAGTCAAGGCAACGGTTTCTTGTGTGGTTAACAGAACCATAACCCAAATTATATTTATCCATAAGGTCAACTGTCTGCATAATGCAATCGGGATTGTGAGTAGCATCGCCGTCAAGCTCAACGTAGAAAATGTGACCGGCATTTTCAAGCTCATGATACGGAGCTTCAATCTTTGCTTTGTGCTCAACACTGCACTTATACCATACAGGAACGTGTGATGAATTGGTGTAGTATTCTTTGTCTGTGATATTCTCAATTTCACCGAATGCTTCTCTGTCACGTTTGGTGAACTTGCCGCTTAACCCTTCTGCGGGAGTTGCAAGAAGCGTGTAGTTCAAGTTCTTTTCGTCTGCAATCTGGTCAACACGTTTTTTCATATGAGTTACAATCTCAATACCAAGCTTCTGAGCTTCTTCGCTTTCACCGTGATGCTTTCCAACGAGAGCAATCAATGTTTCGGCAAGACCGATAAATCCGATTGAAAGTGTACCTGACTTCAATATGTCTTCAAGCTTGTCGTTAGGGCCGGCATTTTCGCTGCCAAACCACATACCGCTCATAAGAAGCGGGAACTGTTTTTTAAGAGCAGTTCTCTGGAAGCAATATCTGTCATAAAGCTGGTCAGCAACAACCTCTAAGCACTTGTCGAGCTTTTTGTAAAATGCGTTAATGCGTTCATCGTAATCAGCAATATTCATAACTTCCAATGCAAGACGAACAATATTGATTGTCGAGAATGAAAGATTGCCTCTGCCGATTGAACAGCTTTCGCCGAAACGGTTTCCGTAAACTCTTGTTCTGCAGCCCATTGTTGCAACTTCGTGCATATATCTCTTGGGATCGTCGGCTTTCCAGAGCGAATCCTGATTGTATGTTGCGTCGAGATTTAAGAAGTTAGGGAAAAATCTTCTTGCAGTGACTTTGCATGCAAGCTGATAAAGGTCGTAGTTTCTGTCTTCAGGCAGATAGTTCACACCGCGTTTTTTCTTCCATATCTGAATGGGGAATATAGGTGTTTCGCCGTTACCCACGCCTCTGTATGTGGAATTTAAGATTTCACGCATAATACATCTGCCTTCAGCTGATGTGTCTGTACCATAGTTAATTGATGAGAAAACAACCTGATTTCCGCCGCGTGAATGAATTGTGTTCATATTATGGATGAATGACTCCATGGCCTGATGAACTCTGTTTACGGTCTGGTTTACGGCGTGCTGAATCATTCTTTCGTCGCCTTCCAAGCCATCTAAATCTTTTGTGATATAATCGTCAAATTTAATGTCTTTAAGACCTGAGAAATCTTTTCCTGTGATTTTTTCAAGCTTTTCAACTTCTTCGATATATGTGTATCTGACATAAGGTGCAAGGTAAAAATCAAAAGCGGGGATAGCCTGACCGCCATGCATCTCATTCTGAACAGATTCCATAGAGATACAAGCGATAATTGCAGCAGTTTCAATTCTTTTGGCAGGTCTTGAAGAACCGTGACCCGCACGGAACCCGTTTTCCAAAATCATATCAAGCGGATGCTGCAAGCAAGTAAGTGACTTGGTAGGATAATAGTCGGCATCATGAATGTGGATATAGTTGCTTTTGATATAATCTCTTGTCTGCTGAGAAACGAGCATATCCATAACAAAAGACTTGGAAGTTTCGCTTGCAAACTTCATCATCATACCTGCAGGAGTTTCTGCGTTCATATTGGCATTTTCTTTTGTGATGTCGTTGGCGATTGTGTTAACAATACCCATATACATTTCATAGGTTTTTCTGCCTCTGGCAATGTTTCTCTTTTCACGGTAAAGAATATAGTCTTTAGCTACATTTTTGTACTGTGATTTCATAAGCTCGGATTCAACTAAGTTCTGAACTTCTTCAATTTCGATGACATCCACATTTAAGTCTTCGATTTTTTCTGCAATGGCTTCTGCACATTTGATATCATTAACAAAGTTATGATTCATCGCTTTGATAATAGCATTAACGATTTTTTGCTTGTCGAAGTTTTCTATTCTGCCATCGCGTTTTCTGATGTTGGTAATCATAAATAAACACTCCTATCTGATAACTTGTATGTAAACATTTTATTGAACTCTTTATGTCACACCAAAAACACAACATCTTGTTATGGTGCATAAATTATTATAGTACATATTGCGGATAAAGTCAACAGATATTTTTAATGTATTTGACTAATAATATGTCACAATGCGTGGTAAATGGCTATATATCGCTATTTAAAAGATGAAAAATTTTTTTGTGGATATAAAAAAGTCACACCACAATATCTTGTGGTGTGACTTTTAAAACACAATATCAGCTTTTTTAAGAGAAAAAGATAATATGAAAGCTGCTGTTTTATTAAATTATCTCAGACTATTTTTCTTTATATTTTTTATAACAACGATAAAAATATGCCATATCTTTAAACCCCGCCTCGTATGCTGCCTGTTCTGCAGTTATTTCCCGGGTTTTCAAGGAACGTACCGCCTGCTCCATTCTTAATTTATTTCGATACTGCACAGGTGATAAACCACCTGTATATTGATTAAAAAGCTTGCGGAATTTTGTTTCGCATACACCACACAACTTGGCAAACTCAGGAATTGATATATCCTGCGCCGGAAATGATTCAATTTTATCTATTGCAGGGAAAATTTCTCTCCATGGCAGCTTATCGTAATTCTGATGCATCTTTTCAGTAAAGATTTCGTGAAAAAGCCGATAAATACTTGATTTCAGCATCAGCGTATTAGCTTTTACGCCTGAATCCATATTTAATAAGCGTAAAAATAACGACTCATAATATTTTGACCTGTCGGTTGTTATAATCGTTGGAGATTTTCCGATACACACCGATTCTCCATTTTCATCTTTTAAAGAAAAGTTCACTGCGATTGCATAATCCAGAGGGTTACCTTCTGATATAGAGAATTTATATGCCGCCCCCTCAGGAACGTACATAATATCATTAGGGTTTAAAAAGAACGGACTTCCTTCATTCGGCATGTACCGCCTTCTTCCCGAAATATACATAAACATAACGCTGAATTCTTTTTTTTTGATGGTTTTCTTTGTATTTATACGTTCTCTTATTGGCAAAACACGTATTTCTCTTATGTCAATGTCTTCACTTAAAAAATCTTTAATTTCAATATACCTCATAATTCTCCTCGAAAAAACAAGTAATAATGTTGAATTGTCTATAGTTTTTTAACAGAAAATACATTAAACTACTAATAAATACGTATTCATTATAGCTTGCGTGCAACGAAAAGTCAATATGAAAGGAATGGTTTTTATGAATGAAAATGTAAAATTAACAGCCGCAATGGTCAAAGAGCAGGCAAAAGCACTTGGTGCTGATTTGTGCGGAATTGCTTCTATGGACAGATTTGAGGGGGCTCCAAAACAGTTTGATCCACGCTACATATTCCCCAACGCAAAAAGCTGCATAGTTCTCGGCTTTCGTATACCAAGAGGTTATTTCCGCGGTATTGAAGAAGGTACATATTGGGCAGCCTATGGCGGAATGGGATATGGAAACATCAACCGCCATGTAACTCCTCATATTATGAGATATATCTGCTGTTATATTGAGGATTTCGGCTGGGAAGCAGCTCCCGTTCCAAATCTTTATATGGGAAGTGCCGTGCGATTTGATACACAACAACACGATCCTTCATTCAGTATTCCTGTTCGTGAGGGTCTGCCTTGTCCTGATGTCTTGGTTGATTTCCGTGTCGCAGCATTTGCTGCCGGTCTCGGACAGTTTGGCTACTCAAAAGCATTTCTTACTCCTGAGTTCGGCCCGTTCCAACGTTTTACAGTTATTTTGACCGATGCACCACTTGAACCCGATCCTATTTATGAAGGTAAACTGTGTGACCGTTGTATGCGATGTGCAAAAGCATGCACGGGTCAGGCTATATCTATGACCGAAACCGAATCAATTACAGTGGCAGGGCATAAAATTGAATGGGGCAAACTTGATGTTATCAAATGTTCTACTGCATATATGGGTGCTAAAAAGGAATACAATCCATTTCTTCCGGATGGAGTGGACCCGGATGAGCTTAATAAAAGCTATCATGGCTATCATACCGGCAACCGCAACTGGACCGGTTACGAGTCTGCAGACGGAAACAATCCTCCTATAGAAGGTGCTCGGGGTTGTTTCCGTGAGTGTTACGCCCACTTAGAGCAGCGCGGTGTATTGACCCGAAAATTCCATAACCCATTCCGTGAAAAAGGTTACAAACCTTGGATTATAACAGATGAATGGCGTAAAAAATACAACAATAGCATAGCAGGTGCGCAAAACAATGACGAATAATTCCACATTAAAGTTTTCGGTAGGTTATCCTTGCTTTTCCCCTGTGTCATTCTATGACAGTATTTTCCCTTATCTTGATAAAATCGGCGAGGTTTATTTTGGTTTAGAGAATTTTGCATCAGGCAGAGCTACATTTGAAAACGATCCTCGATACAACAAAAAAATGATAGAGAGTGACCTTTCAAAATTTTCAAAAGATGGTATCAGGCTTAATCTCTTGCTTAATGGTAACTGTTATGGAGAAAAAGCTGTTTCCGATTTTTTATCTGATGAAATATGTACAATGATTCAAAATGCCGAAGAATTGTTTGAAATTAATTCAGTAACAACCACATCACCATTTATAGCTTATGTTATAAAAAATTCATTTCCACACATTGATGTGCGTGCATCTGTCAATATGTGGGTAGATGGTGTCGGCGGAATGCGGCAATGCTCTGACCTTTTTGATTCATTTTATGTAAAAAGAGATTATAATTACTGTATTGATGAAATAAAAGAAGAACACAAGTGGTGTATTGAAAATGGGAAAAAACTGTATCTGTTGGCAAACAGCGGCTGCATCCCGAACTGTGCATATCACACCTTTCACGACAATATGATATCACACAGTAAGGGATTGGAAACTAATAACAAAAATTTCTCTTTTGAGCCATATATATGTCGCAAACTGATATCAGATCCGAAAAATCGTCACCTGCTCTTATCCGGAAATCTTATAAGGCCGGAAGACGTTTCCTTTTATGAAGGAATGGTTGATGGGATAAAACTCGCAACAAGAATACATCCATTTCCTGCCATCCTGATTCGTGCTTACTGTGCAGGGGAATGGGATGGTGATATAACTGCTCTGACGGAGCCGGGATTTTCTGATATTATAGAACCGGATATGCTGAAAAATTCCGATGTGCCAAAGGATTACTGGCACAGAAAAACCCGCTGCCTGCGGGCAAAAAACCATGGTTCAACAGCATACTGCAAAGAGTGTGTATACTGCGAAGAACTGTATCGGACTATCAACGGTTAAT
>CAZBJD010000024.1:0-12451 GCA_964492155.1 uncultured Eubacteriales bacterium | reverse complement strand
GGTTAATGTCATTAAGTTAAAATGATATTGCAGAGTGCTGAACTATAAAAGAGTTTGAAATCAAAAGGTTTCAGACTCTTTTTCGTTTCTGTGACCTATATGTGACGGCAGATACAAGAAAGTCAGGCAGGATTTTGCCTGCCATACAGCCGAGCTTTACTCCCGCAGTCGGAATAATTGTTTTTTTGCCTTTAAACATTTTATCTACAGCCATCTTTGCCACATACTTGCTTGAAATCGCCTTTAAACTAAAGGAAACACCTGCAACAGAGTCAAATCTTGTAGCAACAGGTCCGGGGCAGAGGGCACCTACATAAACATTTTTATTTTGTTTTTTTAATTCGTAGCTTATTGCACGCGTAAGTCTTAAAACATACGCCTTTGTGGAGTAATAGGTTGCCATTAAAGGACCTGTTAAAAATGAGGCAATTGACGCAGTATTTAAAATGTAGCCGAAATTTTTATTTACCATATCTTTCAGATAAAGTTTTGCCAGGATATGCATGGCAGTGATATTTGTATCAATCATTGTAAGCTCTTTTTGTATATCGGTTTCGGTAAAAAAGCCTAAATCTCCGAAGCCTGCGTTGTTTATTAAAATGTCAACATCTTTAACTTGGTCATAAAGCTTAAAGCAGTTTTCACGTATTGACAAATCGGTTGAAATTATCCGGCAGCCGATTTCACTTTTAAGTTTTTCAAGCCGCTCTGTGTTTCTGCCAACCGCAACGATGTCAAAACCCCGAGCCGCAAGCTCTATACAAATGTCGTATCCTATTCCTGATGATGCACCCGTTATCAAAGCTTTCAATAAAATCAAATCCTTTCCTTTATTTAGTATATACCATTGTTGACATTAAAGTCAAGGTTTGGTATACTTTTTAAAACAGGGAGTGAGCGTATATGAAAAAGAGAATTCTTATTGTATTGCTTTGTATAGTGCTTGTTATGGTTTCAGCAGCAGGAATTGTTATGGTAAAAAGAGGATATACAACAGATTATGTCATAACAAGACTTTATGCAAAAATTGAGGCGAAAATTTCAAACAAGCAGGTAGAAATAATAAACGAGCCAAACAGGCAGGTTATAAACGAATGGACAAAAGGTTACAGTGTGGCACTACCTCTTGATATGAAGGTTGATACTTTAAATTATCAGGAATACATTACTGCCGAAAACGAAACCTTGACAGTTGTTGTAACCCGTGAATGGGCACCGTACGAAGATGTTTTGTGGTACATTGAAAATTATCAGAACAACTATATTTTAAATGATTATTACAGAAGCGAGAATAATATTGCTTTAATAAAAAATGAAAGCTTAACTCATAACGGAGCAAGTGCAAGACTTATAAATGCCACAAGAAAAGCACAAGGAAAGAGCAATTATACATATTTTTATGTTCTTGCAGATACTGCACCTCAGGCGTTTTTCAGAATAATGGCAAAAACAAGCGATTATGAAAAAGACAAAGCCGCAATTGATGAAATTATTTCATCGTTTAAGGAAATTTCCATAAAGGGAGAGGCAAAACAGGCTAAAAAACACAAAAGAGTGCAAAAAGAATTCAATGAAGAAACAAAGGCACTTTACGACAGCATTTTAAATGCGAAAAAGATAAAATGGGGAATATTTGTTGACGGAGCATATACGAAAGATGAGGAATTAAAGCATCTTTTGGATATTGAGCAAAAAACTGAAAGTAATTTTGAATTTTCTCTTTATTATGTTAATTTAGACGGCAATTTTCCCGCAAAAGAGCTTGAAAAAATGTATGAAAACGGCAAAATTACAGAGCTTACTTTGCAGATTTCAAATCATTATAATTCAGACCTTTTGGGCAAAAACCCGAATTTTGATGTGTATGACGGCTTGAGTGACGGGAAAATCCGTTCATTTGCAAAAGGTGCAAAGGAGTTCGGAAAGCCATTTTTGTTCAGGTTGAACAATGAAATGAATTCCGATTGGGTTAATTATTCAGGAGTTGCGGCACTTTCAGACCCTGAAATATTTAAGAGTAACTGGATAAGAATTTATGAGATTTTTGAAGAAGAAGGGGTAGATAACGCAATTTGGATTTTCAATCCCAATAACGAGGATTGCCCGCCCTGTCATTGGAACTCATACTTGGCATACTATCCGGGGGATAAGTATGTGGATATGATAGGTATGACAGGTTATAACACAGGCACATATTACTTTGAAGAATTTAATGAAAACTGGCGAACATTTGACGAAATAAATCTTGCCCAGTATGAGAAGCTGATGGAAAGATTTTCAGATTTCCCGTTTATAATTACCGAGTTTGCATCAAGCTCGGTAGGGGGAGATAAAGAAGCGTGGATTTTAAATATGTTTGAAGCAATTAAAAAATATCCGAATATCAAAATGGCACTTTGGTGGTCAAGCCGCGATTATGATTTCCGCGATGAAACATATACCAAAGTTGCACGCCCTTATTTTCTGGACGAAACCAAAGGCACGCTAGACGCATTTAAAGACGGTATGAAAAGCTATATGAAGTAAAAAAGGGGATGTAAATTTATTTACATCCCCTTTAAAATCCTAATTTTTTCTTAACCTTAGACCTGTCAAATGCCAAAGCAACTACAACATAAATCACAAGGCTGCCTACAGATTGCACAAGGTTGCCTGTGATTGAGGCAAGGGGAGAAACAAAGCTTTGATAAATAATACTTTCAGCCAAATAGTAGCCGCCGATTGTGATGACAATTCCAAGCACGGCTGCTATGAAGTTTCTTTTGCTCAAAAGCTTTGTGCCTTTGGATGTAAAGCTTAAACATAAAAGAACTTTAATGACAAGCGTTGCAGGAGCATATATTGTGTATCCCGAAATAATGTCGCAAAGTGCTCCGCCGATAGCAGCGGCGACAGCCGAATAGCCGAGAGGGAGCATACTTGCACAAAGATAAATTATCGCATCGCCTACGTGGATATATCCGCCGTTTGCGTTTGGCATCGGAGTGTGAAAGTATGTGGCAATTAATATCAGTGCCGCAAACAATCCGCCTGCCGTTAAATTTTTCAGGGCTTTTGAACTTTTCATAAAACCACGTCCTTAAACACTGAAAAGTAAATCGCCGTAGGTCGGGAAAGGCCAGTAATTTTTAGCAACCATAAGCTCTGCTTCATCTGCAGATTTTCTTAAAAGAGTCATAAGCGGAATAAGTTCATCCTTGCAGATGTCTGCGGCTTTTTTTGAGTCCTCGGTTGCTTTTGCGTTTATAATCACAGCATCAAGCTTTTCAACAGTTTCATAAATTGAAGCGGTAATATCAGAAAGCTTTGTTACGGTTTCTTCTTCTACCTTTGTTGAAATTTTATCCGAAAGCTGCTTTTTCTTAAGAGCAACATCGGTTAAGTCGCCTGTGTAACGCATAATCGCAGGAACAATATCCTTTTTGACCATTTCAACCATAGTTAGTGCTTCAAGTTCAACTGTTTTTGAGTATTCATCAAGCATAATTTCATATCTTGAATAAAGTTCTTTTTCAGTGAATATTTTGTATTTCGTAAATAATTTAATATTTTTTTCTTCAAGCATGGTAGGAAGTGCATCGACAGTTGTTTTTAAATTCAAAAGTCCGCGTTTTTCGGCTTCGGCTACCCATTCTTCCGAATAGTTGTTTCCGTCAAAAAGAATTCTTGAGTGTTTTGTAAGCGTTTCTCTTATAAGTGTGTTAAGCTCGATTGAAAAATCATCGGCAGTTTCAAGACGGGTTGCAAACTCGTCTAATACTTCGGCAACAATAGTGTTTAAAACCGTATTGGGGTCGGAAATAGAAAATGAAGAACCAAGCATACGGAATTCAAATTTGTTACCTGTAAATGCCAATGGCGAAGTACGGTTACGGTCGGTTGTATCCCTGAAGAAGGTAGGAAGAACCTTTGCACCGATTTTCATTTTATCAGCATCTTTTCTGTCATAAGAAGTGTCTGTGATAATTGAATTTATAATGTCAGACAACTCTTCGCCCAAAAACATTGAAATAATTGCAGGAGGTGCTTCATTTCCGCCAAGACGCAAGTCGTTTCCTGCACTTGAAACAGTAACGCGAAGCATATCCTGATATTCGTCAACTGCTTTGATTACTGCAGAAAGCAATAATAAAAACTGTGCATTTTTTTCAGGTGTGTTACCGGGGTTTAAAAGATTTTCTCCCGTGTTTGTTGAAAGCGACCAGTTGTTGTGCTTGCCGCTACCATTAACGCCGGCAAATGGCTTTTCGTGCAAAAGGCACGCAAGACCATGACGGTCTGCAATCTTTTTCATAAGCTCCATAATGAGCTGATTGTGGTCGGTTGCAAGGTTTGTCTGAGTAAAGATGGGAGCAAGCTCGTGTTGAGCGGGAGCAGCTTCGTTATGTTCGGTCTTGGCAAGAACACCAAGCTTCCACAACTCTCTGTCAAGCTCTTTCATAAATGCCATAACGCGTGGTTTGATTGTTCCGAAATAATGGTCATCTTTTTCCTGACCTTTAGGTGCGGCTGCACCAAACAATGTTCTGTCGCAGAACTTTAAGTCCTCACGCTTGTTATACATTGATTTATCAATCAAAAAATATTCTTGCTCGGGACCGACGGTTGTTAAAACTCTTGTTGCTTCGGTATTTCCGAACAATCTTAAAATCCTTAAAGCCTGCTTGTTAATAACTTCCATTGAACGCAAAAGGGGCGTCTTTTTATCTAAAGACTCACCGCCGTACGAACAAAAAGCGGTAGGAATACAAAGGGTATCGTCTTTAATAAAAGCGTATGATGTGGGGTCCCACGCGGTGTAACCTCTTGCTTCAAAGGTTGCACGAAGTCCGCCCGATGGGAAAGAAGATGCATCAGGCTCACCTTTGATAAGCTCTTTGCCTGAAAAATTCATAATGACAGAGCCGTGACCGTCGGGAGTTATAAAGCTGTCGTGCTTTTCGGCGGTAACGCCTGTAAGAGGCTGGAACCAATGAGTGTAATGCGTTGCACCTTTTTCAATCGCCCAGTCTTTCATAGCACTTGCAACAACATTTGTAACATCGGTATTCAAAGTTCTGCCGTCTTTGATTGTTCGAAGAAGTGTTTCATAGGTTTCTTTAGGCAGACGGGATTTCATTGCCGCATCATCAAAAACCATACTTCCGAAAATCTCAGGAATATTTTTCATACGTGAGTCTCCTTATGTAATAATATAGCTGCGTCGAGGGTGCCGACGCAGCGACGTTTTAGATTAGTTATCCGGCAGAAAAAATTCTGCAGGGAGTAAAAATGTTTGCTTGAAAGGACATTTTTACGACGCCGTTAATTGGCATATGCGGTCATTCTGACCGCAAAAAAGCCATAAGGCTTTTAAGAATTTTAAGATAAAATTCTTGATATGCCAATTATAACTTACAGCGGGAAAAATGTCAAGTTTTTGTTACTTTCTTTTTTTGACGTAATCGCGTTCTTTTATAGTACCTGACTCAAAACATTCAAGCAACATCGTGAGGTCGGCGATTTTTTCGGTGATTGCTTTGCCTATGTCGGTGTCTTTAACCCTGATTTTATCGGCAGAACGCTCAAAAATAACTGTATCGGAAACTATATCCGCGTTGTCTGAGATTGCATTCTGAATTCCTCTGAATGGCTCATGAGCCGAAATACGCATACCGTCGGCATTGTAAATCAAAGTATATCCTGCAATTCCCGTGGAAGGCTGATAAGCCCTGCAAAAGCCGCCGTCAATCAAAATCAGTTTTCCGTTTGCCTTAACCGGTTGCTCGCCCTTTTTGCTTTGAACGGGAATATGACCGTTAACGATGTGAGAGTTTGCCCCGGTAAGACCGAATTCTTCCAAAATTCTTCCTGCGGTTTCCTCGTCGTTCCAACATTCGTAATAGGCATTTTTAGGTTCTTCCCAGGTTGATTTGTCATCAATTAAAAGACGTTCAAAAGTTGCAATTTTTTTACGTGCACAAAGAGGAGAATTCTTGCCGCACCATAAAAACCACAGAAAATCCTTGCCGTAAACACGGGCAGGACTGCCTTCTTTGGCAAAAAATCCCCGCCTTGCAAGCTTGTCACAAAAATCCATAAAGGCTTTTCCGCTTTTTCCCTGTGCAAATTCAAACTTCATAAAGCTTTTGTCGCTGTTTAACGGGATGCAGCCGTGGAAAAGCAGATTTCCGTTGAAAATAGTGTATATTTCGCCTTTTTCATACAGAAATCTTACGTGAGTCTGAAGCTTTTCAGAACGCATAAAAGCGTTTTTGAGATATTGCATAACATCCCTTTCAAGCGGTGTGAGTCGGTACGGATTTTCAGGGTCAATGGTTGGAAAATCAGTATCTTTTAACGGATAGCAAACACCGCCCAAATTTACAGTCTTGTTTTTATAGTCAATTTTATCCAGAAGCAGACGGTCTTGCATATTAAAATCAGGATTTCTTAAAATTGTCTGTCCCTCAAGCTTAAACTGAATAATGCTGATAGCTTTGTGCATACGGGCAACCAGAGCATCGTCATCACGGTGATAAAAATCTCCGTTAAAATCGCCCTTGGGCATAAAGCTTGAAATATCGGAATTTGCGTAAACTTCGTTTGCAAAGAGAGTAAGCGGCCTTAATGAAATTCCGTAGCCGATTTCAACAACATCAAGATTTTTATAGGTTATGGAGTTGTTTAAGACAGTGGCAATACAAGTTCTTGAACCTGCTGCCGCACCCATCCATAAAGCGTCGTGATTACCCCACTGAATGTCAATGGAGGTTTCTTTCATAAGACGGTCAATGATTTTATCTGCTCTCGGACCGCGGTCAAAAATGTCACCCACAATGTGCAGATGGTCAATAACCATACTTTTGATGGCGGAACATACAGCTACGATAAAGTCCGGAGCGGCGTCAATTTCAATGATGGATTTTAAAATGTTGTCGTAGTACTGTCCCTTGTTGACTGCATCATAATCATTATTTAAAAGCTCGTCTATAATATAATCGTAGCCTGATGTAGTTTTTTTCAGGTGTTTACGCACTTTGGAACGAGTATATTTGCTGCTGACAAATCGGCACACCTCTAAAAGCCTTACCAGGGTAACATTGTACCAGTCATCTGTCAACACAGTGCTTTTTTCAATCTCGTCAAGCTTTTCTTCAGGGTAGTAAATAAGGGTTGAAAGTTCGGCACGTTCGGCTGCAGTCAGCGTTCTGGAAAAAAGCTGATCAACTTTTCTTCTTATTACTCCCGAAGCGTTTCTTCGGATGTGCGAAAAAGCTTCATGTTCTCCGTGCAGGTCGCTCATAAAGTGTTCAGTGCCTTTCGGAAGATTTAAAATAGCGTTCAGATTGATAATTTCACTCAAAACGGTGCTTTTGGTGGGATATGATTTTGAAAGCTCGGTTAGGTATTTCATATTTTTTTCTGTTTGCATGGTAAGCACCTCCTGTTAACTCAAATCTATTCTATAATAATTATAGCCAATATATTCCATAGTGTCAAGAAAAGTAAAACAATTTTAACTGAAAATTAATATGGAATTAAAAATCTGTTAAAACAAAAAAGACGCCTGACAACGTCTTTCCTTGTGATGAAGCGGAATAAGCAAAATCCGAACCCAATGGGTTCGGATTTTGCGTGTAATGGTGGAGATGAGGAGAGTCGAACTCCTGACCCCCTGCTTGCAAGGCAGGTGCTCTCCCAACTGAGCTACACCCCCATAACGGAATATATTGTATCACAAAAAATACAATTTGTCTACAACTTTTTTAAAAAAATATGTGAAATGAATTGATTTTTGTGATACAATTAAATAAGAAAGTGAAGTGAGATAAATGAAAAGCCAAATCAGGCAATTAAATAAAGAAAAGCGTGCGGCGATGTCGGAAAGCGAAGTTGCAATCAAAAGCAAAATGGCATCGGAAATGTTTTTGTCAAGCGAAATCTACAAAAATTGCACGGCTTTAATGGTATATTTCAGACTTGGTAATGAGATTGATACTAAGGATATTGTGAAAGCGGCAATAAAAGACGGCAAAAAAGTGCTTTTTCCCGTAACTGACATGGAAAGCGGAAAAATAACTCCGTACTATGCCGATGGAAGTACGGAGTTTTCGTTTGGTGCTTTTTCGGTTTCAGAGCCGCAGAACACTAAAAAAGCAGATGTAAAAGAAATTGATGTGGTTCTTGTTCCGGGTATCGCTTTTGATAAAAGCGGCACAAGGATTGGTTTCGGCAAGGGGTGTTATGATATGTTTCTGCCGCAAACCAATGCGATAAAAATCGGGTATTGCTACGATTTTCAGGTGTGTGAACAAATTCCTGCCGACGAACACGACGTCAGCATGGGCTATCTTCTCACCGAAAGGGGATTGATTAGGTGTCAAAAATCATATCGGGAGTAATTGTTACATCAATGATTTTGTGAGAAATATCAGTGTCGGACTTAATGCGGATGTTGATGTAGTTAGGCGTATAGCCCTCGTAAATTCCTTCGAATGCTTCACGCTCGAACAAAACAGGATAAGTTTTGCCGATTGCCATATTATAAAAATTTTTTTTGGTTTCAGCACCGACCATGGACATTCTTTTAACACGTTCGTCTTTTACGCCTTTGTCAAGCTGTCCATCCATCAAAGCGGCTTTTGTGCCTTCTCGTATTGAATATGGAAATACGTGAATGTGTGAAAAGCTGATTTTTTGTGCAAAGTCAAGCGATTGGTTGAATTCTTCTTCTGTTTCGCCCGGAAAACCCACAATTATATCTGTTGTAATTCCGGCATCGGGGAAAAACTTTCTTATTAAATCAATTGCATTTTTATATTCTTCGGCGGTGTAGCGTCTGTTCATTCTTTTCAACACGCTGTCTGAGCCGCTTTGCAGCGACAAATGAAATGACGGACACATTTTGTCGGTTGCTTTTGCTCTTGTTAAAAATTCTTCGGTAATAATAACAGGTTCTAACGAGCCGAGTCTTATTCTTTTAACGGTATCGATTTGTGCGGCGAGCTCAATTACGTCGATAAGGCTGACATCTTCTTTTAAGTCACGTCCGAATGCCGCGACCTGAATACCTGTAATAACAACTTCTTTGAAGTTGTTTTCGCCAAGTTTTTTCAGCTCGGCTTTAATTTCAGACATATTTCGGCTTCTGACAGGACCCCTTACATATGGAATTATGCAGTAAGAGCAAAATCTGTCGCATCCGTCTTCAATTTTAAGCATTGCACGGGTTTTGTTCTGATAGGTTGCAAGCGGAGTTTCTTCAAATTCACGGTGCTTTTTCAAATCTTCAACCATTACAACCTGAGATTTTTGTGCAATAAATTCTTCAACAGCCTCAACAACCTTGCCTTTCATACCTGTACCTAAAATTATATCAGCCTCTTTTAAATTCTGTCCTTCACGGATTAAATACTGGGCATAACAGCCCGCCATAACCGTAACCGAATTGGGGTTTTTCCGTTTTGCACGGCGGACTGCCTGACGGGTTTTCTTATCTCCCGTAGAAGTAACAGTACAGGAATTTATGACATAAATATCGCAAAGATCGTTAAAATCGGTAATTTCGTAGCCGCTTTTAATAAAACTTTCACACATTGCCTCTGTTTCGTATTGATTTACTCTGCACCCTAAGGTGAAAAAGCCTACTTTTTTCAAATTTTAAACCCTCCGTATGTAAAAAAATTCATAAAACAATTGACTAAATCCTGATTTTGATGTATTATATATAAAAAAGGAGGTAATTATTTCATGAAAAACTTTAATATCATGCTTCATTCAATCAATGACGTAAAATGCTTTGTAAACGCAGTTAACAAGTACGATTTCGATGTAGACCTTACATCAGGAAGATATGTTGTTGATGCAAAATCAATCATGGGTATTTTCTCACTCGACTTATCAAAACCCATTAAAGTGGAAGTTTACTCCGAAGATGTGGGTGCGTTCATGGACGAAATGCAGCCGTTTATCATTGACTAATATGAAACTAAGGAAGCCTTTTTAAAAGGCTTCTTTTTTCTTTCACAAATATTTTACATATATAGTATAGCATAAACACAAAAAATGTGCTATAATATAAATGAATTTTCAGTAAATTTTTTTTGGAGTGGTTACAGATAATGAAAAGTTTGGAATTTTCATTTCAGAATAAAGGTGATATAAAGCTTTTAATTATGTATGTTCTTGCTCAGGCAAAGTCTGTTGCAAAGCAGGAAAATATGAATAAAAATTTCTTTTCTGATTTTATAATGGAAAGCGTTAAAATCAGCTATTTTGATTTGCACGATACTATTTTTACTCTTGCTGAGGAAGGCTACATCATAATGTACGTCAAAAACCACAAGGACTTTCTGGAGATTACGCCAAAGGGCTTGGAAAGTGTAGGGTACTTTTTTAAATATATTCCGCTTTCAATCAGAGACAGAATTGACGAATGTATATATGATAAAATTATGGAGCACAAGGAACAGGAATCTGTTGAAGTGGATTACTGGAAGGAAAATGAAAAATGCTATACTTCCACTTTAAGAATTTTTGATGAGGACCAGAAGGCGATGCAGTTTACCATTTCTTTTTCCGATGCAAAGCATGCACAGAAATTAATGAAAATGTTTAAAAAGGAACCGCAGGAATTTTATAAAAAATTTATTGACATTTGTTCGGATGCAATAGACAGGTGTGAAGATGAAGAATAAAAAAACTCTTTTAATTCTGGCGGTATTGTTTATAATTTCCTTTGCTTATACAAAGCTGTGCAAAAAAGATAGTGAAACAAAAATCCCGGCAGCTTTTGAAGAAAATTTAACTGTTTCTTTTCTTGAAGCAGGACAGGGGGACAGCGAATTTGTAGAATTCCCCGGCGGTAAGTGTATGCTTATTGATGCATCAATAAAAGATATGGGCGATGATATTGTTGATTACATCAGAAGCAGAGGGTATGACAAGATTGATTATGCGGTCGCAACGCATCCTCATGCGGACCATATCGGCGGAATGCAGCAGGTGGTTGAAAACTTTGAAATAGGCACGTTTTATATGCCTGAAGCAGTTACAACCACAAAAATATATACCGATTTGCTAAACACCTTAAAGAAAAAAGGAATTTCGGTAAAAAAAGCAAAAAACGGTGTTTCATTTTCTGAAAATGGAGCAGAAATTGAGTTTTTAAGTCCCGTAAGCGATGATTACGATGATTTAAACAACTGGTCGGCAGTTATGAAGATTACTTTCGGAGAAAGTGAATTTTTGTTTACCGGAGATGCCGAAGAACTTGTGGAAAAAGAACTTCTTGAGATAAACGCCGATGTGCAGGCGGATGTTTTGAAGGTAGGACATCACGGGTCAAATACATCTTCGTCAGAAGCTTTTATCAGAGAAGTAAATCCTCAAATTGCAGTAATAGAGTGCGGGAAAGACAATGAATACGGTCATCCTCATAAGGAAGTAACAGAACTTTTTAATAGACTCAAAGTTAAAATATACCGAACCGATATTGACGGTACAGTAATTGTAACATCCGACGGCAAGGAGGAAGAAGTATTATGAGCTTTTCAATTGACAGATTTGAGGGCAGCATTGCGGCAGTAGTTTCGGATGACGGAAAGACTTACAATATTCCTAAAGCACTTTTGCCGGGAAATGCCAAAGAGGGTGATATAATCAACATAATTGTTGATGAAAAAAAGACGGAAAATAAAAAAAATGAAGTAAGAAATCTGTTAAATGATTTATTTGATGAAAGGTCGTGATAAAGGTGCAACAGGATTTACAAACATCAGTTATGGGTAACCATCCGGTGCCTCAGAATGTTGATGAATTTTTTGACAATGCACAGGAATACGGAAAGCTAATGATGATGTATAACTGTGCTATCAAAGAGGTTACAACAAAATTTGATGTTTTGAACGACGATATGTCGGTAAGATATAAAAGAAATCCCATTGAAGCGGTTAAGTCGAGAATAAAAAATCCCAAAAGTATTGTAAACAAGCTTATGAAAAACGGGTTTCCGGTAACACTTCACGCGATATCGGAACATCTTAATGATGTCGCAGGCGTGAGAGTTATCTGCTCTTTTGTGGAAGATATTTACAGAGTAAGGGAAATATTTTTAAAGCAAGACGATGTTACGTTGATTTCGGAAAAGGACTATATAAAAAATCCGAAGCCAAACGGATATAGAAGTCTGCATATGATTATTGGAATTCCTGTGTTCTTTGCTGATGAAAAAGTGAAGATAAGAGTTGAAGTGCAGTTCAGGACAATTGCAATGGATTTTTGGGCAAGCCTTGAGCATCAGATGAAGTATAAGAAAGAAATTAAAAATGAAGATGAAGTTATAAAGCGTCTCAAAAAGTGTGCTGATGTTATCGCGGAGACCGACCTGAAAATGCAGGAAATTAATGATATGATAAATAAAGACTAAAGAAAGGGTATGTTTCAATAATTCAATTTTCTGAATAATTAT
>CAZBJD010000023.1:0-21601 GCA_964492155.1 uncultured Eubacteriales bacterium | reverse complement strand
GAATGAGACCTTAAAAGCTATATCAGATCCGGTGAGGCGAGACATATTATCTATGCTCAAAGATGGGAAAAAATCGGCAGGAGAAATCGGAGAGCATTTTAACTTAACGGGTGCAACTGTTTCATATCATTTGGCAAAACTAAAAAAGGCAGATCTTATTGCCGAACAAAAATACAAAAATTTTATATACTATGAACTTAATACATCTGTTTTTGAAGATGTAATTCGTTGGATTTATATGTTAGGAGGTAATGTGAGATGAAAATTTTTAAATGGAAAGCATTTATAATTACGAGTATTGTTTGTCTGTTACCTATACTGCTTGGAATTTCACTATGGACTAAATTGCCGGATACAATGGCAATTCATTTTAATATTTACGGTGCCCCTGATAATTTTGCTTCAAGAGGATTTGTTGTTTTTGGACTTCCAATGCTCATGGCAGTGTTGCAAGCTATTTGTTGTTTTATAAATGACATAAATTCATATAAGCACGGAGACAGAAAAAAGCTTGCAACAGTGACTAAATGGATTATTCCTGTTTTGACAGTTGTATTGCAGATAATAACTTTAGGATACGGACTTGGCTGGAATTTAGATATACGGAAGATAGTTTCATTTATTGTAGGAGTTATTCTCCTTGTAATAGGTAACTATCTGCCAAAGTTTGATTATATTAAAAACTATGATGTAAATACCGAAAAAGCCAGAAAAATAAACCGATTTATAGGTTATGAAACAGTTGTTATGGGGTTGATATTTTTTATGAGTATTTTTCTTCCGCCGATTAGTTCAATTATCTGTCTGCTTTTGCTGATACCGTATGCAATTATAGGTTTCGTTTATGGAATAATCACAGCTCTAAAGTAGGAAAAATTGTTGTTGATACAGTCCCTTGTGTTATTTAAGTGTGCTGAGACTGACATTTATAATGAATTTTTGTTACGTGTAAGTTTGGTATCGTTTTTTTCGTCACAGTATAATAGGATTTTGATATTACCATCTTGTGTCTTATCTATGATATAATACCAATGAGGTGGCAAACATGGGAATTATAGTAAATGCATTATCAATCACAACAGGGGTTTTTATAGGTGACAGGTTTAAGAAAAGGCTTGTTTTTAAAAATTTTGCTATACTGGGAATAGGAATTATGATTATCAGTATTGTGGGATTCTTTGAAAATATTTTTGATGTGCGGGAAATGTCGCTGAAAAGCAGTGAATTGCTTGCAGTTGTTTTTTCGTTAATCGCGGGTACAGTATTAGGTGACTTATTTCAGCTTGAGCAAAAAATAAACAGCTTATCTTCAGATAAAGATTTTTCAGCGGTTATTGATGCAAGCATATTTTTTGGTGTGGGCGGACTGCAGATATGTGGACCGATTATGCTTGCAACTGCGGGGGATAGCAGTCAGCTGATTTTAAAAAGTATGATTGATTTTCCCTTTGCGTTAATGTTTGGTATGAGCTACGGGAAAAGGGTGGCTTTGTCATCTTTTCCGGTAGCGTTATGTCAGATTATGGTAACAGGACTTGCAGTATTGGCAAAAAACTTTCTGGACACATCGGTTATAAAACAACTTTGTGCTATGGGATACATAATTTTGTTTTTTTCAGGTTTTAATCTGCTTAGTGAAAAGAATTACAGAGTAAATAATGTAAATATGCTTGCAGGAATTTTGATAATTCTGCTGTATAATGTTATAATCAAACTGTGGAGGTGCATATGAAATGACTATACAGCAATGTAAATATGTTCTTGAAATATTTAAAAGAGGTTCTTTTAATGAAGCGTCAAAGGCTCTGTTTATAGCACAATCAAGCTTATCGTCAAGCGTAAAAGCACTGGAAAAGGAATTGAATATAAAAATTTTTGAACGGTCCAACAGCGGTACTTATCTTACGCATGAAGGTGCAGAATTTGTACGCTATGCATCGTATATTGCGGAACAAAATGATTTAATACTTGGAAATTATAAGGACGGCGACAGATGCAAAAAGCTTCATATTGCAACACAGCACTATGATTTTGTTGCAGACATATTCAGTAAGATGCTCAATTCTATTACTGATGAAACTTATAGAATATCACTGAAGGAAACGCAGACTTATGATGTTATAAAAGAGGTTGAAAACGGATACTGCGATATAGGAATAATAGCTATAAAAAATACTGATTATGACATCATGAAGAGGTTTTTGAACAACAAAATGCTGGAGTTCAACCTTCTTTTAAAAGCATTGCCCCACGTTTTTGTGCGGAAAGAACATCCGCTTTCCTGTTGCAGGTGTTTAACGTACGCAGAATTAAAAAAATACCCCTTTGTATCATATGAACAAGGAAAACATGGAAATTCATTTTTTACTGAAGAAATTACTGAAGAATCTTACGTTCAAAAACATATAGAAATAAGCGACAGAGCCAGTCTTATGAATGTTTTGCTTACTACAGACGGTTATACAATAGGAACGGGAATTATGCCGTCGATTTTAAACGAGGGGAAAATAGTCAGTATTTCTCTTGAAAGTGATGATTACTATAATATAGGTTATATATTGCACGCAGACAGGAAATGTTCAGATTTAACTGAATATTTTATTGAAACGTTAAAAGAATTGGCGGAGCAGGTTCCTGAAATTTAAAAAATCAAGCATCTGTATCTTTCTATAAATGGTACGTTGCCTCAATTTCGTGATAAAACGCTTATTGAGGCACGCACATTTTAGTTTTGAAGTTTATTTTTTATAGCTTTCGTTTTGCTGATGGTATATTAGATAAGTTCAGCACTCATTCTGACCGGGGATACGTAAGACAACTTGTTTTATTCCGAATATTGATTATTCTGGGGTTGTGTGCTATAATGAATTCAAGCGGCGCTTGAATTCAGCTAAATTCGCCTTGCGGCGAGCTAAATGTACTGCGTATGCTAAATTACTTCGTAGCTAAATTGACCTTCGGTCAGCTAAAAGGCGAATTTAATTTAGCTGTTTTGAAAAAACAATTTAGCTATGGAGCGAAGCGGAATAATTTAGCTTTGAACGAAGTTCAAAATTTAGCAAAAAAGGTGAGCATCCAAATCGTTCACTTATTCTATAATTGACACATACAGAATTTTATTACATAAAATTCTCAAGAGCTAACGCTCTTTTGTGCTCTTTCGAGCACTGTGTCAATTGACGGCGTCGTAAAATGATTTCTCGACAGCTGAATTGTGCATCAATTCTAATGTTTGAGATGTAAGGAATAAAGTGTAGGGCGAATCAGAATTTCCCGCGGGACATTCGTGAATGTCCCCTGCAAAATTTTTTGTCCCTGACTTGACAGAATTATAAAGATACTAAAATGATAGTTTAAGATGAATATGATGTTATGTATGATAAATACAGTAAAATCAGAAAATTGCTTAAGTGTGATATAAGGAGAAAGTTGTATGAGAAAAATTTTAGTTGTGGTTGATATGCAAAAAGATTTTGTTGACGGAGCTTTGGGCAGCAAGGAAGCAGCGGCGATTGTTGACAATGTTGTAAATAAAATCAGCAGCTTTGAAGGTGAAATCTTTGTA
The DNA here is from genome assembly GCA_964492155.1 of uncultured Eubacteriales bacterium. Taxonomy (GTDB): domain Bacteria; phylum Bacillota; class Clostridia; order RGIG6154; family RGIG6154; genus RGIG2094. The sequence continues at coordinate 18,036 of CAZBJD010000023.1, read as the reverse complement.
ACTTTTGATACTCACTTTGAAAATTATATGGAAACAAGCGAGGGCAAAAATCTTCCCGTACCTCATTGCATAAAGGATACACCGGGGTGGAGACTTGATGAAAAGGTAGAAAAAGCTCTTGAAAATAAAAAATATACAAAGGTTGAAAAACTGACATTTGGTTCTGTCGATTTGCCGAAGCTTATCGGTGAAGGTGATAAGGAAATTGAGTTAATAGGACTTTGTACGGATATTTGTGTGGTTTCAAATGCACTTATTTTAAAGGCGAATTTCCCCGAAAGCGAAATTAAGGTTGACAGCCGTTGTTGTGCGGGAGTTACGCCCGAAGCACATAATGCAGCTCTTATGACTATGAAAAGCTGTCAGATAAAAGTGGAGGAATAAATATGTTTGATGCTGAAAAAGTGAAAAATGAATGTGTTGAATGGATAAGAAAATTCTTTGAAGAAAACGGACAGGGATGCAACGCGGTTGTGGGAATTTCGGGAGGAAAAGACAGCTCGGTTGCGGCGGCGCTATGTGTTGAAGCTTTGGGCAAAGACAGAGTTATCGGCGTGTTGATGCCATGCGGCGACCAACATGACATAGATATGGCACATTTGCTCGTAAATCATCTTGGAATTAAAAACTATGTTATAAATATAAAAGATGCGGTTGACGGTGTGAAAAACAATCTTCCCGAAAGCCTTGATATCACGTCGCAAACGGTTACCAATTTGCCCGCAAGAATAAGAATGACCACACTTTATGCAGTTTCGCAGTCGGTTAACGGCAGAGTTGTTAATACCTGCAATCTGTCGGAAGATTGGGTTGGCTATTCAACACGTTATGGTGATGCTGCAGGAGATTTTTCGCCAATGTGCCACTTGACCGTTACAGAGGTGAAAGAAATCGGAAGACTTTTGGGACTTCCCGATGTTTTGGTGGACAAAACTCCGATTGACGGATTAAGCGGAAAAACTGATGAAGAAAATCTCGGATTTACATATGCCGAGCTTGACAGATATATCAGAACAGGCGAAATTAAGGACAAAGCAAAAAAAGAGCTTATTGACAGAAGACACAAGGCAAATCTGTTTAAGCTTGAACTTATGCCGGGTTTTAAACCAACAGTTGAATAATTTTTAGAGTGGATTTTGAAACAAGTTCAACCGATGGTTGAAAAACATATTATAAAATAAAGCGAAAGTTGATAGACTTATCGCTTTTTTTATGTTACAATTAGCGTATAAAACAAAAATGAACGGAGCGGACAAAAATGCTTAAAACCGAAATGAGAAATGAAAAAACAACTCATATTGACAAAATGTCAACTGCAGAAATGTTAAAGCTTATTAACGAGGCAAATATGGAGGCTGTAAAGGCTGTTGAAAACGCTGCACCTCAGATTGAAAAGGCAATCGAACTTGTAACGGAAGCAATTGAAAACGGCGGCAGACTTATTTATATAGGAGCAGGCACATCGGGCAGGCTTGCGGTGGCAGATGCTGCTGAATGCCCTCCAACCTTTGGTGTTGAAAGAGGCGTGGTTTGTGCAATTATCGCAGGCGGAGAAAGAACATTGGTTAATGCAAGTGAAAACCAGGAGGACTTTGAAGATGTTGGTTACAGTGATGCAAAAGCTATGAATCTTACTTCAAAAGATATTTTGTGCGGAATTTCAGCATCAGGCGGTGCGGCTTATGTTGCAGGTGCTATGAAGGCGGGAAAAGATGCGGGAGGAAAAACAATTTCTCTAAGCTGCAATGAAAACACTTTAATAGGCTCGCTGGCAGATGTTGAAATTGTAACAGATACAGGCGCTGAGGTTATTCAGGGTTCAACAAGAATGAAGGCAGGTACTGCTCAGAAGCTGGTTTTAAATCAGCTTTCAACTTGTGCTATGATTAAAACAGGTAAAGTTTATGAAAATATTATGGTTAACTTAAAGCCTTCAAACAAAAAGCTCCGTCAGAGAATGATTAACATTGTGTGCTCTCTTACGGGAATGGCGGGAAAAGAGTCTGAGGAGGCTCTTCAAAGAAACAACTGGGTAATCAGAAGCGTACTTGAAGAAAATAGATAAATCAGGAGGAAAGAATATGTTCAAACCTGATAAACTGGCATATAACATCAGACAAAGCAGAGTTAAAATGGGATTGACTCAGCTCGAACTTGCGGAAAAGCTTTTTGTTTCAAGTCAGGCGATTTCAAAATGGGAATCGGGGCAAAGTGTCCCCGACCTTGCAAATCTTTGTTTTCTGGCAGAAATCTTTGCAACATCGGTCGATAAGCTTATGGGAAATACATTGAACAATTCCGAAGGCAAGGTACTTATAGGCATTGACGGCGGTGCTACAAAAACAGAGTTTTTGCTTTTCACAGAGTCAGGGCATATTATAAACAGAGTTTTGCTTGATGGCTGTAATCCAAATGCCTGCGGTATGGAAAAAACTCAGGCAATTTTGAAATCGGGAATTGATTCGCTTCTTGCAATAAATTCTGAGGTTTCGGGTGTTTTTGCGGGAATTGCAGGGTATCTGAGCGGAGATAATTCCGTTAAGATTGATGAATTTTTCAAAAAAAACTATCCGCTTTTGAACGTATCGGTGAACAGTGATATCTGCAATGTTATTGCAAGCGCAACTGACCTTGATAAGTGTGCTGCTGTTATTTGCGGAACGGGATTTTCAATTTATTCAAGTGTGCACGGTGAGTTGAACCGGGTTGGCGGATGGGGCTATCTTTTAGACTGTATGGGCGGAGGATATGATTTTGGAAGAGAAGCGTTAAGAGCGTCTTTGGCAGAACGTGACGGCTTTGGTAAAAAGACAATGATTACTTCTATTGTAGAACAGAAAATAGGCGGTACGGTGTGGAAAAATATCCACAAGGTTTACTCCGGGGGGGATAGCTTTATTGCTTCCTTTGCACCTGCAGTTTTTGAAGCCTATGAAAAAGGCGATGAGGTTGCAACAGAAATTTTAAATCAGAATGCCGACAGAATTGTTTATCTTGTGAAGTTTGCAATTTCAACATACGATTGCGGAAATAACGTAGTTATGGCAGGCGGACTTTTGTCAAAGAGCGATGTTTTAATCAGCCTTATAAAAGAAAAGCTTGGCAAAGATGTTAACCTGATTGTCCCTGTACTTCCGCAGATTTACGGTGCTTGCATAAGATGCTGCAAGGAGTTTGGAACACCGGGAAAAGAATTTTACGAAAACTTCAAAAACGGTTACAACTATTAAGGGTGTAAGAAATTACACCTTTTTTTTACACTTTGTTTTACTGTCCGTTTTATGACACATATAAAATGCTATACTTAAGCCACAAAGAAAAGATAAAACTTTTTAAGGAGGTTTATGTATGAATGTTATAATTTATTTTACAGCGGCGGTTTTAAGTGTTTTGTTAATCGGGCATACAAGAAGCACAAAGGGAAGCGGATACACTCTGCTTCAGACACTCTTTTTTGCATACGCCACCAAAGAATAACCAATTATTTTATATCATTTATAATTAGTTTTTATGCAAACAACCTCTCCCAAACGGAGAGGTTGTTTGCAATATATAAAATTTATAAAACTCGTTTTCCTGTTTCAATATCTAAAACAATTGTGTCATAGCCTTCTGAATGTACTTCTGCAAATGAACAAAATCCCGTTTTAAGTTCGTCGTTAATTGCAACAGTTTCTATTTCCACATCTTTGCCATTTGGAAGATGAACAATTCGCTTTCCTCCGCCCTGACAGTTAATTGCAACATATCCATGACCTGCAATTACGGGGTCGCCTGAGTCTACCCAGATGTGTGCACCTGCAATTTCAAGTATCTTTTTTGCAAGAGGCGGCAGGAGTGTGGGAAGTGCAACAAAAATTTCACTTCCAACCTTTGCAGCCGCCGCCATACCATTGTCGTAAGTCGCCAAAACCTCCGCTTTTTTATCATCAACTGCAAAAATCGGAGTGAAGTTTTCGGGGATTTCAGCAACGGTTTCACCGCCAAATGTAATAGCTTTTGCACCAAGGTTTTTAACAATGTTCATACCTGTTGATACTGAAATATTTTCAAGTGAGATTGTTTTTCCGTCACAGTAGCCGTGAGCATCAAAGTAAACCGTAGTAGTGTTTTTAGTGATTTCTCTGAACTTTTTACGATTTTCTTCTGTAATCATATTAAGATTTGCGAAAATTATGCATTTGTAGCGGTCAATATCACATAATTCAAGCTCGTGCTCATAGATACAGTCGTAAGAAACACCTGCTCTTGAAAGTGATTCGTGAAGGTTATAAGAAATCAGTTCATGAATATTTCTTTTATGCCTTGCACGCACGGGCTTATCTGCATCGGTTTGCTGTGCCTTGTAATAATATGAATCGGTTCCGTAAACTACTAAAACATCTGCTAAAGGTTCATAAGGCTTTTTTGTAAGAGTTTCGGCAAATTTCTGAATTTTTGTAATTTCACTCATCAACGCGGGGGTGTTCCACCAGCCTGAATTTCGGTATATATGGTAAACTACGTTATTGTAGGCATATTCAACAGGGGCGGCACCCACAAGTCTGTGGTCATAATACCAGAAGCCTTCACCTGCCAATAAAAGCTGAAGGGTGTTTCTTTTAAGTATTGCAACGGTTTTGTCCATTTTACCTGTATCACCGCCGATGTAAAGAGCAGTACCTTCGGGTGCCTGGTCCATTTCAGTAAGCCAAAGCATATTCCTTAAGCGATTTGACTCAACCAATGCACGCTGAACGGGTACGCCGTTTGGCAGTCTGTTGTCAAGGTAGCAAAAGGGACCGCACAAGAAGTCCAAAAGACCTTCAGATTTATAAAGTGCATCTACTTTTAAGTGCCCGTTGACAGGCATTATGTCTGTGCCCGTACCAAGATAATATCCGTAAAATGCACCGCACAGAACGTTTGGCATAACACTTTTTACAGCCTTGCAAAACTCAAGTATTGCCTCGGGGGCTGCCAGCTGAAAGCTTTCCTGTGAGTCGATTGTATCCTGTTGTTTTTGTGGGTCGCGATAATATCCGTCATTACCCGGTCGGTAGGGTTCGGGGCGGAATTCTGCAGTTTCAAAGGTAACGCTGTCATTATTCCACGCCTTTTGTAAATTTTCGTTTGTTTTGTATTTTTTCTTTAAGTATTCTTTGAAATGTTCGACCATAGGCTTGCTTACATCAGTACCCCACTGATGCCACTCACCGTTAACGCCGCAGGCAATCTGCACAGCCATTAAAGAGTTCCCGTGAGGCATACTTTTGATATGCTCCAATTGAAGCTTAATTCTGTCGCAGGCATCTTTAATCCATAGTTTTGATGCATAGCTTACACGCATATGTTCACTTGCGTCATTTCTGATAAGTCTGTCAGGCTCACCATCGTCAATTCCGGGCTTGTCCCCATCGGGATTTCTGTAAATAACACATTCCTCCGGATGGTCGCGGTGCCACCAGTAAGGTGCATTAACGTGAAGTCTTATTAAAATTTTGGCATTTGGGTTAGCATCTAAAACAGACAGAATTTCTGCACTCACAGGCTCGGGGTCGAAAGGTGAAACCCTTCTCCAACCAAGAGCAAGCGAGGAGTCGCAAGCAACTAAATTAATTCCTGCCTTTGCAAAGTTTTCAATATTTTCCTGAGCCTGCTTTGTGTTTGAGTTAGATCCCGGAATATCACTTAAAGCATATACAACAGGAACTACAGGTTCACCGTCAATACACAAAGACGGTTTGTTGTAGAGATTTTTAATAGAAAAGTTGTGCATATTTTTCTCCTTTATACTCTATCCAAAGTATTCCATGACAGCGGCAGCGGTAAAACTGATGATAAAAAGCTGCCGCAGTCAGCTACAGAACTTGCATCAAAGGTGCCGAACAAAAGTCTTGTAGCAGATGATTTATTTAATGTGAGGTCTGCGCTTTTGTTTGTCTTTTCACAAAAAGCGTCGCCGTTTTTGTTGTATATCAAAAGATTTCCGAAGTCTTTGATTTCAATTACTTTTTCGCCCTGCACCATATCAGGAGTTAACTGAAATTTAACCTTTAACAGTGCATCTGCGACCTTGTCAAAATTAATTATTTTAAAGTGACAGGATGGAGAAACCGACATTTCTTGCGCAACTGATGAAAAGTATCTTATTGCATCTTTTTCATATGCAGGCAAACAGAAAGAAATTGTGCTTTGTGCATTTATCTGCAAGTTGAAAATCATATTTTTTAAGGTTTTAAAATCTTTTGCCATTATATCGCTTATTGCAGTTCCATCTTCTGAAATTGAAACATATCCTACAGGCTCACCATTTTTGTTCAATGCAATTTTGGGTATGCTTTTCCACGCACAAAGGGTAAGATAATCTCCTGAATAATCTTCACTTTCTGACCTCATAACGTGCATAGGTGCAGACTTTCTTAAATTGTTGATGTAAGACAGGCAGCAACAATCTGTAGAATTGACTGGCTTAAACGTTATTTCTTCTTTAGAGTCAAAGCAGTATTTGGTGTTCATACCCGTAATTTCAAAATTGTAGTTTCTGCCGGCTGACTCATAACCGTATCTGTTGTAGCGCTGACGTGCACCGCCAAGTCTTGAAGCGTCTGCTCCGATTCTGTCTAGTTCATCCATTGCAAAACCCATCAAAGTGCTCATATAGCCTTTTCCTTCGTGTTCGGGGAGAGTTGCAACATTTCCTACAGTTGAAAACATAAGAGTTTTATCGCCAATCTGCGTTCTGATTGGATAAACACCCAATAAAGAACAAATTCTGCCATTTTCTTTTACTGCAAAATGCATATTCATATGAAAGTCATCTTTTATGCACATTTTAGGAAGCTCAAACTCAAAATCCATTTTCCTTTGATTTTGTTTTGTAAATGTGGTGTTTAATACATAAAGCCATTCGTCATAATCCTTGGCAGCTAATCTTTCCACTGAATATCCTGACATATAAACCCTCCTGTAATCAAGTCGTTTTCAGTATAGCATCGTGTAAATTTTATGTCAATAAACTGCTGGTTGATTTGCAAAGAGTTTTTTATTAGGAGATGAGCCGAATTGATTTTTATATGCCCTGTAAAATGATGAGTAGTTGTTAAATCCTGCCTCAGAGGCAGCTTCTGTTATATTTTTGCCTGATTTAATAAGCTCGTTTGCATATGTAAAACGCTTGTTTGTGATATATTGGTGCACAGTAATTCCCGTAGCCTTTAAAAATATATGACACAGGTGATATTTTGAAATAAAAAACTTTTTTTCAAGCATTTCAAGCGTCAGCGGTTTTGTGAAATTCTGACTTATGTATTGAATTATTGCCTGAAGCTGCGGATTTGCCGCCTCGTCCTTTGAATAGGACTTGATATTGCTGATAAGATAAAGAATTTCAACAATAGTGCTTCGTACAATAGGAGAGTTTCTGTCGGTAAAATCTTCTGAATACTTTTTCAGTCGCATCATAGCGTCGTAAAGACCGCTGATATGAACAGTTTCCGCGTCGATTTTATTACCGATATAGTTTTCGGGGTAAATAAAATGTTCTTCGTATTTTTCGCAATTTTCCTCTTTGAAAAAATCGGGATGAATATTTAGAATAATACGATGGTATCTGACGGGGGAATTGTGGTAAATTCTATGCATCTGATGCTTTCTGATAACAATTATATCGTCAGGCTTTAATGAGTGTGTATTTTCCTCCACAACGTATTTTGAGTCACCTTCTAAAAACATAAATATTTCATAGTCATCATGAAAATGAAGCTGAAAACGTTCGTTTGACGGATTTTCGGTAAAGCCTTCGCCTATTGAATACAAATTCTCCATATTATCACCCAAATAATGATAACACATAAACACAATTTTTGCAATGTTTATAACAATTTTTTATATATAATATTTAAAATATTTGTGGTATCATATGCTTGGAAAATATGTAACAAGGGGGGATTTATTATGATATTGATGCACATTTTGAAGTTTTTAAAAGAGTAGTTAAAACTGCGAAAATGCTTGGCTGCAAAAACATAAGAATTTTCAGCTTTTATCACAATGGTGAGGAATGGACAGAAGAAGAAAGACAACAGGTGCTTGCAAATCTTAAAAAAATGATTGATTATGCAAAGTTAGAAGATGTTATTCTTTTGCACGAAAATGAAAAAGATATTTACGGCGATGTTGCATCCCGCTGCCTTGATTTGATGGAAAATCTTTACTGTGATAATTTTAAAGCAGTATTTGACCCTGCAAATTTTGTTCAGTGCGGTCAGGATACAATTGAGGCATTTGAAATGCTTGGAAAATATGCAGCATATATGCATATTAAAGATGCAAATTTCACAGACCATATGGTAGTTCCTGCAGGCTTTGGTGACGGAAACGTACCTTACATATTGGAAAAGCTTTTCAAAAAAGGATATAATTCTTTCTTAAGCTTAGAGCCTCATCTGGGCAAATTCAAAGGTCTTGCAGAGCTTGAAAACGGCGATATAATGAAAGATTTACCTGAAGGCGGAGAGGGAACATTTACATTGGCATTTAACGAGCTTAACAAAATTATCAAAAGCAAAAAGCTTTTAAAGGTAAGACTCGGTGTTGTGGGTTATGGTAATATGGGAACAACTCACGTGAGAAATATTATGGAGGGCAAAGTGCCCGGAATGGAAATCGGTGCAGTTTGTGATATTTCGGAAGCAAGAAGAAAAGCAGTTAATGAAGCATACCCTGAAATTCCTGTGTTTGACAATGCCGAAGATTTATTCAAAAGCGGACTTTGCGATGCGGTAATTATTGCAGTTTACCATTATGACCACCCTGCACTTGTTATAAAAGCATTTGAGTACGGACTTCATGTTATCACAGAAAAGCCTGCAGGTGTTTATACAAAGCAGGTTAAAGAAATGAACGATGCGGCATGCAAAAGGATTGCTGAAATCGGTTACAAAACTGTTCAGATTTCAGGCACGCCCCTTGAGGCTAAGGTTATGAAGCCAATTCTTGATAACTATGGTTTAAAGGTTGTAACAACACATAAAGGGTATGATGATTTTAAGGATAATCTTGAAGGAGTTATTGAGTATAACAGAATTTTAGGTTCTGATTTTTGCGGACTTGGGGCAGCGTGGGATTCTGTTATGAAAAGCGAGGATGATTTCAAGGAGTTTGTTGAATTAATCAATAAAGTGTGTTATACTTTAAAGAAAGAAAATATGTACTTTGGATACCATAATCATTCAAAAGAATTTGTGAAGCTTGGAGGAAAAACCTTCTGGGAAAGATTTGTGGAAGAAACAGACCCGGAAACCTGTAATTTTATAGTAGATACATATTGGGTTCAGGTGGGAGGAAAAAATCCTGCAGATGAAATCAGAAAATTAGGCAAGCGTGCCATGGCAGTACATTTTAAGGATTTTTCAGTAAATATCGACGATTGGAAGATTCCCTGTATGTGTGAAGTGGGAAACGGAAATCTTGATTGGGACGGAATAATCAAAGCTTGCGACGAGGCAGGTACACGCTGGGCTTTGGTTGAACAGGATTCTAACTGGATAACGGGAAATTCTTTTGAATCATTGGAGCAAAGCTACAATTTCCTTAAAACGAAAGGATTTAACTAAATAATGAAAAACGTATGTATTGTAGGTTTCGGAGCAATCGGCAGAATTCACGCAAAAGCACTTTCAGAAGTGAATAATGCAAATCTTTATGCAGTTTGCGATATAAAAGATGAAAAAATTTCCGAAGCAAAGCAGCTGTATGAAAACATAGTTTCATACAGAGATTTCGATGAGATGCTTTGTGATGAAAATATCAGCGGCATACAGATATGCACACCTCACTTTCTGCATTATGAAATGATAAAAAAGGCACTGGAAAAAGGGAAAACTGTTGTCTGTGAGAAGCCCTTGGTTATGACCAGGGAAGAAATGGATAAGCTTTTAACTCTTAAAAACGCAGATAAAGTGGCAGTTACTTTTCAGAACAGGCTGAATGCCTGCGTGAAGAAAGCTAAGGAAGTAGTAGAAAGCGGGGCATATGGTAAAATTATTGCCGCAAAATGTCAGATTACCTGGAAAAGAACAAAAGAATACTACAGCGATGACTGGCACGGAAAATGGGCAACCGAAGGCGGCGGTGTGCTGATTAACCAGGCTATACATACATTTGATTATTTTAATTTTGTAATGGGCGGAATAGAATCATTAAAAGCCAATATGACAAATTTTGCACTTGATATTGAGGTTGAAGACACATTTACTGCAAGACTGAAATTGAAATGCGGAGCAGAGGCTTTGTTCTTCGCCACAAATGTATATGGAACAAGCACAAAACCCGAGGTTGAAATAATCTTTGAAAATGGTGTGCTTTTGTTAAAGGATGACAAACTGTGCTTAAACGGCGAGATAATTGCAGAAAACTCAAAAGAGTTTTTAGGTAAGGATTACTGGGGAATAGGGCATATAGGATTGTTAAAGAATTTCTATGAGGAAAACAGATTTTATTCACCTTTTGATGTTAGAGAAACCATGTATGGCATTTTTGCGATGTATGAAAGTGCCAAGGATAATGGAAAAGAAATAGTTTTAGGAGGAAACGGCAAATGAAAATGACTTTTAGATGGTATGGCGAAGATGATCCGGTAACTTTGGATAAAATCAGGCAAATTCCTTGTATGACAGGCGTTGTAACAGCAGTTTATTCTGTGCCTGTGGGTGAGGTATGGCCAAGAGAGGATATCCTTAAATTAAAGGAGCAGGCAAACGCAAAAGGATTAGAGATGGAAGTTATCGAAAGTGTTCCTGTTCATGAGGATATTAAACTGAAACGCGGCGACTATCAACGTTATATAGATAACTACAAAGAAAATATCAGACGTTTGGCTGAAGTTGGCGTAAAATGTATTTGTTATAACTTTATGCCCGTGTTCGACTGGACACGCTCAAGACTTGACCAGCCTCTTGCAGATGGTTCCAATGCACTTGTTTATTATAAGGAAGATGTTGACAAGATGGACCCCACAAAAATGACACTTCCAGGTTGGGATGCTTCATATTCTCCCGATGAAATGGACGGTCTTATCAAAGAATACCAGAAAATCGGGCACGAAGGTCTTTGGGCAAATCTTGAATACTTCATTAAAGAGATTATACCTGTAGCTAAAGAGTGCGATGTTAATATGGCAATTCATCCGGATGATCCGCCGTGGGAAATTTTCGGCATTCCGAGAATTATCACAAACGAAGAGAATATTGACAGATTTTTAGCCCTCTATGACGATTCTCGTCACGGGATTACCCTTTGCAGCGGTTCGCTTGGTTGTGCAAAATTCAATGACTATACTGCAATGGTGAGAAAGTATGGAAAAATGGGCAGAATTCATTTTGCCCATGTAAGAAATATCAAGATTTTAGATGATGGTTCCTTTGAAGAAAGCGGACATTTGTCAGAATGCGGTTCATTAGACGTTGTAGAAATTTTAAAAGCATATCACGATACAGACTTTAAAGGTTATCTTCGCCCTGACCACGGAAGAATGATCTGGGGAGAAACAGGAAAGCCGGGATACGGACTTTACGACAGAGCACTTGGTGCTATGTATATGGCAGGAATATGGGAAACTCTTGAAAAGGAGAGCAAATAATGAAAAGCTTACCATCTCCGTTAGGAATGAGCAGGAACGAAATTGTTGATTTGCTTTTGAAAGAAGAATATGGCTACTTGCCCGATACACCTGTCGAAGTTTCAGCCGAGGAAGAAATTGCGGACTATGGATATGCGGTCATATCTTTTTGCTATGAGGATATAACCTCCGATGATAATGACTTCACAAATGGTCTTGCGGGCTTGGTTTATCCAGATGGTGAGCGTGGGAATTCGGATTGCGGTAAGATTGGCTTATGGGCATAGGCAGCTATGAGAGTTATGGATTATGCGCAGACTCGTGCGGAAATTAACCATAATCGCATCTCAGTCGTGGGACATTCCCGATTGGCAAAACTGCACTTTTAACAGGAGCTCTTGATCATAGATTTTATTGTGCCTTTTCAAATGATTCAGGGTGCAGTGGTGCGGCTTTGTCAAGAGATAAGGAAGGAGAAACAATCGAAGCTATATGTAGAGTTTTTCCTTTCTGGTTTTGTAAAAATTACTATAAATATGCTTGCAATGAAGAGTCTATGCCATTTGACCAGCATTTTCTTTTGGCAGCAAATGCTCCTCACAGAGTATATGTGGCAAGTGCATCGGAAGATGCGTGGGCATACCCGACAAATGAATATCGTAGTTGTGTTGAGGCAAGTGAATATTTTAATGATATGGGATTGACCGGCTTTGTAACAAATAAGCAATCTCCGGAACTTGGCGACAGATTTCACGATGGATATATCGGTTATCATCTGCGAGATGGAAAACATCGTCTTTCCCGCCATGACTGGCTTGCGTACATAGCATATTTAGATAAACAAGGAGAATAATAATGAATTTACCTTTTGAAATTGATTTAACAAATAAAACTGTTGTTGTAACAGGTGCAGGCGGTGTGCTTTGTTCAATGTTTGCAAAAGCATTGGCAAAGACGGGAGCAAAGGTGGCACTTTTGGATTTGAACGCAGATGCTGCACAAAAATACGCAGATGAAATTGTGTCAGACGGCGGCATTGCAAAGGGCTATCTTTGCAATGTTTTGGATAAAGAAAGCATTGAAAAAGCACACAGCGAAATTTTAAAGGATTTCGGCACCTGTGATATTTTAATCAATGGAGCAGGAGGAAACAATCCGAAAGCTACCTGCGATAATGAATACTTCAACTCTGAAGATGTGGGTAAAATGAAAACCTTTTTCGACCTTGATAAAGAAGGTGTTGAGTTTGTGTTTAACTTAAACTTTTTGGGAACACTTCTCCCCACACAGGTTTTTGCGGCGGATATGGTTGATAAAGAGGATGCAAGCATTATAAATATCTCAAGTATGAATGCTTTCACACCCCTTACAAAAATTCCCGCCTACAGCGGAGCAAAAGCCGCAATTTCAAACTTTACGCAGTGGCTTGCGGTGCATTTTTCAAAAACAAATATAAGATGCAATGCAATAGCACCGGGATTTTTTGTAACTCAGCAAAACCAAAAGCTTTTGTTTAATGAAGACGGAACACCAACTCCGAGAACAGGCAAAATTTTAAATGCAACCCCAATGGGAAGATTCGGAGAAACGGAGGAATTAATCGGAACGCTTTTGTACTTAGTTTCAAAAAAAGCGTCAGGCTTTGTAAACGGTGTTGTAATCCCGGTTGACGGCGGATTTTCAGCATACAGCGGAGTATAAATCTACCCCCACCTTTTAAGGTGGGGTTGATTTTTTTGGAAATTTAGGTAAATATTAAGGACAAAATGTGGGTTGACTGAACTACATTTTGTGGTATAATTAGCGTATACAGTTATATGGTTAAAAAAGAGAGAAGGTTGAAACTATGGACAATAGGTTATGTGTTGGTGTTTCAAGACAAGATATCACGCCGAAAGTCGGCTGTCATCTTTTCGGATACAATCCTGATTATATTTCAGAATATGTCTTAGATAATCTTACATTAACAACTTTCGCTTTTTCTTTCGGCGAAAAGAAAGCAATTATGACAACAATATCGGTTTGTTCCATAGGAACTGAAATTGCCGATGAATTAAGACGCGAGATTTCAGAAAAAACAAATATTGAATATCAAAATATTTTGATTTCCTGTACTCATACCCACACAGGCCCTCCGCTTGATACAATTCCCGGCTGGGGCGGCATTGACACTGAATATTATGAAGAAATTTTAAAACCCAAACTAATGCTTTCGTGCGATGAGGCAGTAAAATCAATGCAGCCTGCAACTGTCGGCAGGGCAACAGGCAAAAGTGATATCGGAATTAACAGAAGACAGGTAAACATTGATAATTATGTGCAATTGGGGCAAAATCCGTGGGGACCTTACAATCCCGAGATGACAGTTATTTCTTTTAAAACCGAAAAAGGCGATATATTGGGAAGTATTGTGCATTACGGATTGCATGGCACTTGTGCCGGTGGTGCACGTTGCATTTCAAGAGACTGGTCAGGCATTATGACCGATGCATTGGAAAAGGAAAGCGGCGGATATGCTGCATTTTTCAACGGACCTGAAGGTGATGTGGGCCCGCGTCTTTCAAACGGAAGAACAACCGGTGCGGGAAATGTTGAATATATTAAAGAAATAGGAGATATTGCCGCAAAAGACGCAGTAGCGATTTTCAATTCAATAAATGAATTTGCCGAAGTTTCCTTTGATGTAAGAGCAGACGAGGTTAAACTGCCGTTGCTTCCCAGAATTGAGCGTGAACAGGCAGAATATATTTTAAGCATTTTAGACCCAAATTCAGTTAATTCTGTAAAGCTTACTCATCAGCATTTTAAAGATGTTGTTGAATCTTATCAGAATGATTATGTTGAGCAAAAGCACAGAAAAATTCCTCAGACGGTTGTAAAAATCGGCGACGTGGTTTTTGTATCAACACCCTATGAGCTTTTCTCTGAAATTGGAATGAGAATTGACAGAGAGACAAAAGACTGTAAAGTTTTAACTCTTGCACTTACAAATGGCAGCGAGGGATATTTCCCTACTCAGGACCAGCTTTCAAGGCACAGTTATGAATCAAGATGTTTTAAAGTAAGCAATATTCAGCAATATGTTGAAGATGCAGATTACCACTTTATCCTTGAAACCTTGCGTAATATCAAAGAATTGAACTGAAGCAGGTGAATTATGGACATTTCAAAAATCGATAAAAATTTCAGTAACAGCTACAGCCTTGACGGAATGAAAATGTATAATGTAAACGAAAAACCGTTTAAACTTTACGGGTTGTACCGAACCGGAGGAGAAAAAGACTTTAAACGTATGCCGAAAGCGGCTGCAGAGTCAACGGGAAATCTATCGATAAAGGCACTTTACAAAAACACAAGCGGAATAAGAGTTAAATTCTCCACAAATTCAAAAAGGATTGTGTTAAGATGCGTTCTTCCCGAGGTTACAACATTTCCTCATATGGCGGTAACGGGAAGCAGCTGCTTTGATTTGTATGCCGATGGTGCGTATTGCGGAGTTTTCAGACCGGGTGTTGACGAAAATGGCAGAAATTCGGACAATAATATGCAAAACGGATATACTTCGGGGTATGTTTTCCCGGATAAAAAGCAAAGGGAGATACTGATTAATTTTCCGCTTTATAACAATGTTGATGAAGTTTATATTTATCTTGAAGAAGATGCAAACATACTTGAAGCGGAAGAATATACTAAAAAAGTACCTTTTTTAGTATACGGAAGCTCAATTACACAGGGCGGATGTGCATCGCATCCGGGAAATTGCTATCCGGCAATGCTTTCAAGAAGATTTGACAGCGATTTTATAAATCTTGGATTTTCGGCAGGATGCAAAGCAGAAGCGGAAATGGCTGATTACATAGCAACAGTTACAAGCAGCATCTTTATTTATGATTACGACTGTAATGCACCGACTTTGGAATATCTGGAAAAGACACATGAAGCGTTTTTTAAACGGGTAAGAAAAGCAAACCCCGATTTGCCGATAATAATTATTTCAAGAACTGATGCGTCAGATGTTCTTTATGGCGAAAAAGCACGTGCGGAAAGAAATGACGTTATATTAAAAACATATAAAAATGCTGTGTCAAAGGGTGATAAAAATGTTTATTTTATTGACGGGGCAGATGTTTTCTCTACGGTCGGAACAGAAAATTGCACGGTAGATGCAACTCATCCCAACGACCTTGGCTTTTATTGTATGGCAAAGGCTGTCGGAGACGTAATGGAAATTATATATAATAAAGACAATGTCGGCTGATGTTGTCTTTTTATTTTTTTTAATCTGCAGGAAATTGACTTATTTTTTAACTTGTGATAAAATAACCACTGGTTTGTAAAATTAAGCCAAATTCATTCAGGGGGAGATTTAAATGAAAAAAACCATAAAATTTATCAGCGTATTTATGCTGGCAGTGTTGTGTTGCGGTCTTGTGTCTTGCGCAAACCAAGAAACTGCAGCAGACTTGTGGGAAAACGCTGTATACACAAAGGATACAGAACTTGGCAGCGGTGAAAAATTGCTTGTTCTGGAAGTAAAAGTCGAGGAAAAATCCGTTACCTTTAAAATCAATACAGATAAAGAAACTGTGGGAGAGGCACTTGAAGAACATAAGCTGATATCAGGCGAGCAGGGAGCTTACGGAATTTACATAAAACAAGTCAACGGAATGACTGCTGACTACAGTAAAAACAAAAGTTACTGGTCATTTGCAAAAGACGGAGAATATATGATGTCGGGTGTTGACAGAACAAAGTTTAATAACGGCGACCATTTTGAATTGATTTATACGAAATAGAAGGCAACCGGATAAGTTATATAAATGGGAAGACGTCTGTTTGTTGTTGAATTTTAATTATAAGGAACGGTGTAATTTGCAGATGTGTAAAAGCATAATTGATTATTTGAAAACTTTTTTAAAATGGATAGTTATTTCACTGGTTGTTGGCGTGTTATGCGGAATTGTAGGAAGCATATTTCATTTGTGTATCGACTTTGTGACAGAGCAAAGAACAGAGCATAAATGGTTTATATATCTGCTTCCGTTGGGTGGAGTTTTAATAACTTATCTGTACCGCCTTTTCAAAAAAGAAGGGAAAATTGATACAAACAGAGTTATTCAGTCGGTAAGGGAAAATCAGAATATACCAATTATTATGGTACCGCTGATTTTTGTAAGTACAGTAATCACTCACGCTCTTGGCGGCTCGGCAGGAAGGGAAGGAGCAGCACTTCAGCTTGGCGGAGGAATAGGATATAATCTGGGAAGACTTTTAAAGCTGAATGAAAAAGACCTTCACATAATAGTAATGAGCGGTATGGCGGCTGTTTTTGCGGCACTTTTCGGAACACCGCTTACTGCTGCGATTTTCGCTTTAGAGGTTATAAGAGTGGGAATATTTAATTATGCGGGACTTTTGCCTTGCGTAATTTCGGCGGTAACCGCTTTCGGAATTTCGGGGTTGTTCGGGATATCGCCTGTAAGATATACAATAATGGAAATAGGTGCAAATTTTTCGGAAAATCTGATAAAGGCTGCGGGACTTGCTTTTTTGTGTGCACTTTTAAGCATACTTTTTTGTGTAACAATACATTGTGCGGAAAAGTATATGAAAAAGTTCTTCAAAAACAGATATTTAAGAGCATTTTCAGGAGGTCTTATAATTGTGGCATTGTCACTTGTGTTCAGCTCGGGTGATTATAACGGAGCGGGCACGGAAGTGATTGCAAAGGCAATTTCAGGCGATGCAAAAACAGAAGCCTTTATAATTAAGCTTATTTTTACTGCGATTACTATTGCGGCAGGCTTTAAAGGCGGAGAAATCGTTCCCGCGTTTTTCGTTGGTTCAACATTTGGATGCATTGCAGGTCCGCTTTTGGGATTAAATCCAGGATTTGCGGCGGCAATCGGTTTTGTTTCTCTTTTCTGCGGAGTAGTTAACTGTCCCATAGCTTCAATTATGCTGGCTTATGAAGTTTTCGGCGGAGTAAATATTATCTGTTTTGCGATTGCATGTGCCATAAGTTATATGATGTCAGGGTATTTCGGATTATATAAAAGTCAGGAATTTGTTTATTCAAAGCTTACGGCGGAAGAAATAGAAAAAAATCAGTAGACAATTCTGTGCAATTGTGGTAGAATAAATGTTAAGATTTGAGTAAAGGAATGTAGATAATGAATAATTACAGAGATTTTGATAATTATCTTAAAGAAAATCCCACACCGGACGGATATTTTGGACAATACGGCGGTTCTTATATTACAAAAGAGTTAAAAGAAGCCTTTGAACAGGCAGATGATGCTTATGAAGCAATTTGCCATTCGGCACAGTTTATCAACGAGCTTCGCAGAATAAGAAAAGAATTTCAGGGCAGACCCACACCGGTTTATCATTGTGAAAGACTTTCTAAGATTTTCGGCAATTGCCAGATTTATCTT
>CAZBJD010000022.1:0-21800 GCA_964492155.1 uncultured Eubacteriales bacterium | reverse complement strand
ACTGCAGAAGACGGTTACATTGTAATGCAGATTTTAGATGCAATTTACCGTTCTGCTGAAACAAAACACGAAGTAATTATTAAATAACGTTTTACGATTTTGCTATTATTAAATACATTTTTGCTTGCATATTAATTCTCAAAAATGTACAATAAATTATATAAAATTCAATGTGGTGATATTATGAAAATTTCAGTAAGTTCTTATTCTTTCAGCCAGTACATTCGTGCAGGCAAGCTCACACTGTTTGATACAATATCCAAAGCTAAAGAAATCGGCTTTGATGCTATTGAATTCATAGATCTTATTGTAAACCCTGAAGTAGGTGTAAAGGAACAGAATTTAGAAGAACAGATTGAACTTGCAAAAAAGCTCAAAGCAGAAGCTGATCGCTTGGGTATGGACATTAATGCATACACAATCGGTTCTTGTATGTGCAAAGAAACCGATGCGGAAGATGATGCAGAATTTTTAAGATTAAAAGGACAACTTCAGGTTGCCAAAGCTCTTGGTGCTAAAGTTATGCGACACGATGCATGCGGCACACCGCAGCGTTTCAGAAGCTTTGATCTATCCGTTCCGACACTTGCAAATAACTTCAGACGTGTTACTGATTATGCTGCAAGCCTTGGAATTAAGACTTGCTTTGAAAACCATGGTATAGTTTGTCAGGATTATGACAGATGTGAAAGATTATTTAACGCAATTGACCATCCTAATTTCGGTCTTTTAGTGGATATGGGTAACTTCATTTGTGTTGATGACGATCCGATTAAAGCTGTTTCACGTCTTGCTCCTTATGCAATTCATGCTCATGCAAAGGATTTCCACTTAGTCAGCGGTTCAGAGCCCAAGCCTGAAGGATATGCCATGACACGCGGCGGCAATTTCCGCAAGGGCAGCATTATCGGCGAAGGTAATGTTCCTGTTAAGCAGTGCATAAGAATTCTCAAAATGGCAGGTTATGACGGATACCTTTCAATTGAATTTGAAGGTGTTGAAGATTGTATCGAGGGTATCAAAAAAGGCTTTGAAAATCTTAAAAGATTTATTGCCGAAGTTGAAAACGAGTAAATTTATCTCAGGAATCTAATATTTATACAAATTAATGTGCACCTCTTTTTGAGGTGCATATTTTGTTGTTAAATTATTTATATTTGCCTGTAGCAGTAAATCCGGTGATTGGCTTAAAGCCAAGCTTAATCGCCGGAGAATTAGCCGACAGAGTAAAATCATAATTGCGTATATCCAAAAATTCGGGGTCTGCAACAATATCCCCCTCACCTGAATTCTGAATTTGCTGCCATTTATCAAAAGGATATTCTTCTTCACGTTCAACATACATCATAGGCTGCTTGTTTGATAAATCCCAAAACAGATTATTCTTCGTTGCCATTGCAAATCTATTGTTCCACGTTCCATACACAGGCGTATTGTCTACAACAAAAATATTGTTTTCAAACAAAACTCCCACATTAACTTCGCTTCTGGCAACCATTGCACCAAATCTGCTTAATGCAAAAATATTATTTCGCACAACATTGTTCACACCATAGTGATGATAATATGCCGGGCTTTTTGTATTATATACTACATTGTTTTCGATAACGATATAGCTTGAGCCTTCATCGGTATAAATACCATATCCACCGTAATGTGCACAAGAAACGTTATGAATTCTGTTATATGACACAACCGTACCTTGTTGTTTTCCCAAAAGATATATAGCCGCAAGGTCTGAAAGCTCGCCCACGCCTATATTATGTATGTAGTTTTTACTTATTATATTGCCATATGTACTGCTGTCAGCATATCCCCATACCCAGCCAACAGATATACCAGAATACTGAATATTTGATATCTCATTATCGGTGATTTCATTGTTACTTGCATGACATACCAAAATTCCGCAAGAAGCTGCCAATCTTTTGCCGCAATCTGTTATTTTGTTATTACGTATAACACAATTTCCCGTAACTTCGGATTCATTACAACCTGCCATACCGCCAAAAATCTTAATGGCTCCACCGCCCAAATCATTAAACTCATTATTTTCAACTTTTACGTTATTGCAGCCGGTTTTAATTTCAATCGCATATGTACCTGTATGATGAATCTGACAATTTGTAATCTGACATCTGTTTGCGTTTTTAAAGCTTACCGCGCCATGTGCATAACAAGCAGATTGATTATCTGCACCGAAACCTATTGCCTCATCGTCAGTTTCTTCATATTGTCCGGTAATGGGATTTTTTACATACCTGCTGACATAATCACCTCTTGTGCACATAAGCTCAAGATTATCAATTTTTATATCATACAATTTATTATTGTCCTCACCATAAAACTCAAACAGTTTATTAAGTGTAGGTGCGTAAGCACAAATGTTATTAACATCAATTTCCTGTTCCTCGGGGATATAGTAAACTTTACCGGTTTCTCTGTCGAGATACCATTCGTTTTTGTTCTTAAACATTGTCGGAACATTCTCAAGATAATATTTAAATGCAGATGCATGGCACGAGTCGCCATAATTAGTTGTTATTGTAAATCGCGAAGGATATTTAAAGGTGAGTTTTCCTGTAGTTTTATCATAGCTTTCAACCGGTGTGTGTTCGTCTACCCAATAATGGTTAAAATTAACCGTTGCATCTTCAATGTTTTCAACATCTTCAAGGTCAGAGGCATTAACAAGAACCCACTTTGAAGGTATGTTAATCGGAATACCTGTTTCCGACTTAAAGTCATTTTCAGTTCGTTTAGCCTCAAGAGTTCCTGATGACGGATATCGTGTATTATTTGCTCTTTTGCCATTTACAAACAAATCTGTAAAATCCCATCTTGTACCATCATTTTTTTGCGGTAATGTTGCAGAAATACATTCTACACCATTAAATGTATCTCTCTCCCACTCTGTAATTTTAATACCGCCAACTATCTTTTTTCTCGTGCCGTACGATTCAAAAGTTACTCCGCAAGAAGGAAGAATGTTAAGCGATAAGCTCTTGTCTATTCCAACACTTACAGTATCTTCCAGATAATAGTCATCAATAAAACTTATTGTCATCGGTGTCTTTTTACCCGCAACACGACTCTGTCCAATTACACCGAGTGCACGTTTAATTGTCTTGAACGGTCCGTTGCCGTGACTATCTGCAACAGGAGTAAGTCCGTTATGACAGGCATCGTCACCGACAGACTGCGAAACATAAATAATCGAAGAATTGTTGTAATTATACATAATTTATCACCTCAAAATATTTAAATAACTACGGCTATAATAGCCAAAGCAACTGAAAGCCATATATAAATTTGCTTAGTCGTTCTCTTAACAACAATGATACAAAAGTGCCGCTTAAAACTGCTATAGCAGAGCTTATTGGCACATATATGCTAACATCAATAATTTTCAGAATTAATCACTACATCGCTTGGCAGTTAAAAGCATACCCACGTTGCTTAAAAACAAGGCACAAATATAAAAAGCGAAATTCATATAGACAAATCCTTTAACATTTTTCTTGATTATACCAAAAATCGTTTGACATTACAAGACATTTTATATATAATATATAGACAAAATTTAATCAAGGTGATAATGATGAATTATACATTAGTTCCAAGTGAAATTTCTTTTAACAAGGTTTTTACATCGACCAGGCACAATAACGTTTCATCAATTTTGCATGTTAATCCGGAGATGGAAGTTATAATTGTTACCTGCGGTTCGGTTGTAGCAAATATTGGAAATTCCGAGTATCAAATAAACTCGGGGTACGCTGCATTCATTATGCCCTTTGAACCTCATTCATTTAAATCAGTTGAACAAAGCACCTCTCACGTTCTTTTGTTTTCATGCGATATTATAAGGACTTTTTTTGATTTTCTGGCACATAACAGACCTCATACAAAATGTTTTAAAATTTCGGACGAAACAATAGCTTTAATTAACAAAATTTTACCTAATGATAACAACGAAGTTGAATTTGTAGATGCACTTGCCTGCATAGCCCCCATTTGCAGTGAAATTAAAAACAATTGTTCATTTACCAATGACGAATATCAGTATGACGATGTATTTCTTAATGCATTAAGCATTGCAAACAAGAGTTACAATACACCGATTACTTTAGAATCTGTAGCAAAAAAAATCGGAGTAAGCCCTGTAACCTTAAGCAGAAAGTTTACTGAAAACGCATCCGTTAATTTCAACGCATACATTAATTCGCTCAGGTGTTCTTCGGCTGCAAAACTTATCCTTAACTCCGATGCCACTTTTACAGAAATTTCGTACTCTGTCGGCTTTGGCAGCATAAGAAATTTTAACAGAAATTTCCTGAGATTTTTTAATTGTACCCCTTCTGAGTTCAAAGCGAAACCGCACAAAATTTCCAATGAAATAAATATTCAGGAATTTTGAAGATTTTTGCAAAATATTTGATAAATTCATTGACATTTTGCTAAAAAAAGGGTATAGTTAATAATTGATGTATTATGTTGTAAAGGGGATTGATAAATGAAAAACTCAATCATACGTCTTGAGAATGTTTCAAAGACATATGGTGACACTAAAGTTCTAAATGAACTGAACTTATCCATTGAAAAAAACGAATTTCTTACTCTGCTTGGTCCATCAGGATGCGGTAAGACAACTACTTTAAAAATCATCGGCGGTTTTGAAACCCCTGATTCCGGAAATGTATACTTTGAAGAAAAATGTATTAATGATATTCCTCCCTACAAGAGAAAGCTTAATACGGTTTTTCAGAAATATGCTCTTTTCCCGAATATGAATGTATTTGAAAATATTGCATTTGGTTTACGCATCAAAAAGACTCCTTCTTCTGAAATTCAATCAGCAGTCAGGGATGTTTTGCATATGGTAAACTTATCAGGCTTTGAAAAGCGTGATATTTCATCTTTAAGCGGCGGTCAGCAGCAACGTGTTGCAATTGCACGTGCAATTGTTAACAAGCCGGATGTTTTGTTGTTGGACGAACCTTTGGGTGCGCTGGATTTAAAACTCCGCAAGGACATGCAGATAGAACTTAAAAATATACAAAAGCAGCTTGGTATTACATTTATTTATGTAACTCACGATCAGGAAGAAGCTCTTACAATGTCTGATACTGTTGTTGTTATGAACAACGGTCTTATTCAGCAAATCGGTTCTCCTGTTGATATTTACAATGAACCCCAAAACGCCTTTGTTGCAGATTTCATCGGAGAAAGCATAATTATTGACGGAATTATGCACGAAGATTATGTCGTTGAATTTATCGGCAGAAAATTTGAATGTCTTGATAAAGACTTTGATAATATGGAATCAGTAGACGTTGTCATCCGTCCCGAAGATGTTAAAATGGTTTCTGCCGGAACCGGAAAATTCGATGTTGTAATTGATTCTGTCACCTTTAAGGGTGTTCACTATGAAATGGTTGCTCACACCAACGACAAGTACGATACCAAGTGGCTTATTCATTCTACCGCAAAAGCTGACGAAGGCAGCACGGTAGGAATAAACTTAGAGCCCAACGATATTCATATTATGAAAAAGATTTCTGATGAGGCGGGTGTTCGTGATGAAGAAAAATAGAACACTTTCCGCCTATCCGTATTATATTTGGATGGTAATCTTCATCGTTGTCCCTATGCTTCTTGTTCTGTGGTACGGATTATTTAAAACAGAAAACGGCAGCATAGTTTTCACAACTGAATATATTAAAAGATTTTTTGAGCCTGTTTACATTCAGGTTTTTGTGCGTTCCATAGTTCTGGCATTAATCAGCACTGCGATTTGTCTTATTATCGGCTATCCCCTTGCATATATTCTTGCAGGAAAAACTTTCAGGCATAAAAATATGCTTATGTTTTTGGTAATTGTCCCTATGTGGATGAACTTTCTTTTAAGAACATACGCATGGCTTACAATTCTCGAGAAAAACGGAATTTTGAACAAAATACTTGAATTTTTGAGTTTGCCGACACAAAACATATTATATACCAATTATGCGGTTATTTTAGGTATGGTTTATAACTATCTGCCATTTATGGTGTTGCCTTTGTATACTGCACTTTCTAAAATTGATAATAGCCTTATAAACGCCGCTGAAGATCTGGGTGCAAACAAATTTACTGTATTTAAAAGAGTTGTTTTCCCACTTAGCCTTCCCGGTGTTGCATCAGGAATCACTATGACTTTTATGCCTGCTGTTACAACTTTTGTAATTTCAAAGCTTTTGGGTGGAGGTCAGACAACATTAATCGGTGATTTAATTGAAAATCAATTCAAGGTTGCAAACGACTGGAACTTTGGTTCTGCTCTTTCGCTTATTCTAATGGTAATAATACTCTTTAGTATGAGAATTGCCACAAAATATGAAAAAGAAAACGAAGGAGGCGGATTATTGTGAAAAAAGCAATATATAAATTATACACCTTCTTGGTATATTTTTTCCTATATGCGCCGATTATTGTTTTAATAGTATATTCTTTTAACGAGTCCTCATCCAGAGGTAAATGGGGCGGATTTTCTTTAAAATGGTATATAAAATTATTTGATAATCCGACAATAATGAATTCTTTAAAGAATACATTATTAATAGCAATAATTTCTGCAATTGCGGCTACCATTATAGGCACGCTTGCCGCCATCGGAATTCATAAACTAAAGCCTTTCGCAAAAAGTGTTGTTATGAACATCACCTACCTGCCTGTGCTCAATCCCGATATCGTAACAGGTATTTCATTAATGCTTTTATTTGTGTTTCTGTCAATACCGCTTGGATTTGTTTCGCTTCTTTTATCGCATATAACATTTAATATTCCTTATGTAATTTTAAACGTTCTGCCAAAACTGAAGCAGCTTAATCCAAACACATACGAGGCGGCACTTGATTTGGGTGCAAATCCCATTCAAGCATATTTGAAAGTTATTATTCCTGAAATTTTTCCGGGAATTCTTACAGGATTTTTATTTGCACTCACCCTTTCAATTGATGACTTTGTAGTAAGTTTCTTTACTACAGGTCCGGGAGTATCTACTCTTTCTACAACCATATACTCTATGACAAGAAAAGGTATCAACCCTGAAATTAATGCTCTTTCTGCACTGATGTTTATAACTGTTTTAGTGTTATTGTTCATTGTCAACAGCAGAAGCAACAACGATGAAAAGGAGAACAGAAATGAAGAAAACGCTTAGAATAGTTCTTTTATTATTGATTACAGCCATAACTTTAAGCGGCTGCGGTCAAAAACCAACACCAACTGCCGATAAGCCTTTGGCAGGAACAACATTAAAAGTATACAACTGGGGTGAATATATCGATGAAGATGTAATCCCGATTTTTGAAGAAGAAACCGGCATCAGAGTTATTTATGACACCTTTGAAACCAATGAAGATATGTATACAAAACTTAAAGCAGCCGGTACCAACAGCTATGATATTTGTATCCCATCGGATTATATGATTAAAAAGATGATTGACGAAGGTATGCTTGAAGAAATCGACTTCAGCAACGTTCCCAATTATGTTAACATCGACGACAAATACAAAGGTCAGGTATTTGACCCCGAGGACAAATATTCTGTTCCGTATATGTGGGGCACTGTGGGACTTGTGATTAATACCGATTTGGTAAAAGAAGACATAACAAGCTGGAATGTGCTTTGGGACAGTAAGTATCAGAAGCAAATTTTAGGCATTGACAGCGAAAGAGACGCCATCGGCTTAACTCTTAAGCATTTAGGATATTCATTAAATTCTAAAAACGAAAATGAGCTTAATGAGGCAAAAGAAGCTTTGATTAAACAGAAGCCAAACATATTAGCGTACGTTGGCGATCAGGTTAAGGATAAAATGCTCAACGAAGAAGCAGCGATTGCCATTCTCTGGTCAGGCGACGGAATTATGCTTGAGCAGTCTGACCCGAAATTTAAATATATTATCCCTGAAGAAGGCTCTAACTATTGGATTGACTCAGCGGTTATACTAAAAGGCTGCGAAAATAAAGCAGGTGCTGAAATGTTTATCAACTTCTTATGCAGACCTGATATTGCTCTTAAAAACATTGAATACATCTGCTATTCGACACCAAACACTGAGGCTTATAAAATGTTAAGTGACGAAATGAAAAACAATACTGCAGCGTATCCATCTGATGAAACTCTTGCAAAATGTGAAATCTTTGAGAATTTAAGCGATCCTGCTATTATGCAAAAGTATTCAAAAATATGGCTTGATGTTTTGTCGCAGTAAAATATAAGAATTTAAGCGGTGCTTTAATGCACCGCTTTAGTTTATAATAAAAATTAGTAGTGGCAAGATAGTTTTTCCCAACAGACACCCATTTGCGTCTTTTAGCTTCATAAAATCCACCTTCTCCTGCATAATGAAGAATAATAAAAAACAAAGCCGCAGGGAAACATTCCTTGCGGCTATAAAAGTTTTTCATTAAATTGTAGGAAGATCAAATACGTCCGTTTCATTCAAATATGCTTTTGCAGGAGAATCAGATTCATTAATCATCTTTGCAATAAGGCTCGCAACCCATTTTGCACCATTGACGTTGTAATGCACACCATCAACATACGAAATCTTTACGTCCTGATCTCCATATCTTTCAAACCATTCATATGCACCATCACACAAATGTACGGCTTCAAATCGTGCCATGTTGCCCCATTTCTGATACAACTCATCAGTGTATTCAAACAACGGCAGATATACAACGCCTTTATCCTTATATTCCTCCGCAACTTCCTTCATTTCTTTGAACAGAGTAGTAAGTCCCGATGCATTATTAAAAGCATTATCGTTGTAATTCGTTTCGCCATAGTGACCAGTTGTTGAAGAAAGGATAGGTGTAACGCCTACCTCTAATGCAGTATCAATCATTTTTCTCAAATTATCTTTGAAGAATGTCATATAATGCTCATATCCGGCAGCATTCCACTCATCAATCATATTTATATTAGCTTCGGTAGAAGATAATGCGATCCATGAATAAATACGTTGTGCCCCCGACAATTCAACCCATTCATCAGACACACCAGCAACGCTGCCATCATCATTATATGTTATCTTTGCATACACATATTTACTGTTTTCGGTTTTTCTAAGATACTTTTCACCATCACATTCATAAATATCATAACTTGACTGATACAAATCGTTGATACCAAGAGCAATGATAACAAAATCGCCCTGTTTTGCT
Source organism: uncultured Eubacteriales bacterium (assembly GCA_964492155.1). GTDB lineage: Bacteria > Bacillota > Clostridia > RGIG6154 > RGIG6154 > RGIG2094. The sequence goes on along the minus strand of CAZBJD010000022.1, from coordinate 12,581 downwards.
TTGTTAATAAATGCCATATTCCAACGGCTTGTATCATAGTTGTTATACGGGGTCCCTTTCACAAGCGAATCCAATTTAAAATCACCACTTGAATTATACGTACCGGGTTCACCGTAGAGATAGCTGAAAGTACTTCTGCTCGCAACACCGGTATTATTAACATTAACACCATCTGCTACATAATCCTCAATGAAAACACCCCAACCTTGTCTTGGATAATAAGCTGAAGCATATTCCTGACAAAGCGAATCGCCAACCAGATGGAAGGTTACTGCATTATCTTCGTTAACAAGCATTTTTGAAGGTGCAACAGGGATTAAGGTTTCTGTATCGTTCCAAATAAATACTTTTGCCTTAACAGTGCCTGCAGGCACTGAAAAAGATGTTGTTGCATCCTTTGTTGCAGACAAATCTTCATAAAGTGCTGAAACGGTAGTTGATTTTGTATCAAGAAGCCTGTTATTTTCGCCATAAGCTGCAACTAAAACCTTCATTGTTGCATTATCACCATATTTGTTTTTGATATCAACCGAGATATCAATTGCATCGCCTTCTGAAATGTACGCATTACCTGCATCATTTACAGAAGCAACATTTAATGTTGCAGTATAAAGCTCGTTTTTTGCAATTGCAGTTGTAACTGACTCTGAAACGTCTTCGCCTGTAGCATCGTCTCTTACATACACACCATAGTTGTCGATGTTGCCATTAAACTTGAATTTGGTGACATATTTACCATAGTTGTTTTTGTCCGGTGTCAACTGGGCAACATATGCAACATCAGTCGCATCTTCATTTCTGAGCATAACGCTTACATTATTTGCACTTGCTTCACCCTCAATATAAATGTTGTAGGTAGTGCCTGAAATGTTAGCAGTTGAAACCTCTGTAGTTTCAGCAAAAACTGCAAATGGAACCATCATACAGATTACTAAAACCATTGCTAATAATCTTCTCATTTCTCATTTCCCCCTAATATGGATATTATATACTAATTCTACTACATAAGGTATATTTTGTCAAGGCTTTAAATCATTTTTACAACGGTAACGCCGCTCTCACCTTCACCATAAACACCAAGGCGAAAATCCTTAACTGCGTGATGGCCTTTAAGCAACTGATGAATGGCATTTTTAAGTGCACCCGTACCTTTGCCGTGAACAATTGTAATCTGCGGCAGATTGGCAACGCAGGCATCGTCTAAAAATTTGTCAACCTTACTTACTGCTTCATCTGCATACATTCCGCGGACATCAATTTCAGGAGAAATTGTTGCAGCTTTACTTACAAATTCTTTTGTGGAAATGTAAGCTCTTGCAATCTTTTCCGACTCGTTTTCTTCGGCAGTTCTGAGAGAGGAAACAGGAACTGTAATCTTTAAAATTCCCGTTTGCACCAAAACGTTCCCTTTTTTATCGGGAGCAGTTAAAACCGTGCCGTTTGAATTGGTATCAGTTACAAAAACAACAGTTCCCGGAATAAGATTTTTAGGAACTTCGCCTTTATTTTGAATAACTGCATTTTTATTCCTGCGGCTTACTCCCTCTTTTTTATGTTTAAGCTCTTTTCTGAATTTTTCAAGTTGTTTTAACGCTTCATCATCTTTTTTCTGTTTTTTAAGGTTAATGATTTCGGCAATCATTTCATCAACTTGTTTTTGTGCATCGGAAATGATTTTTTCAGCGTCTTTTTCGGCTTTTTCAATCAGCTTGTCTTTTTGTTGCTCAATTTTAGTTTTTTCAGATTTTGCCGACTGTTTGAATTCTGCAGCATCTTTTTTTAGTCTTGCAGCTTTAGCACGCTCTTTTTCTGCACTTTGTCGGTTTTGCTCAAGGTCTGATAAAATATCTTCAAACTTAATATTATCATGCGACAGATATTTTTCAGCTTCTTCAATAATTTTCTCATCTAACCCTATACGCTTCGAAATAGCAAAGGCGTTGGATTTACCCGGAACACCGATACTCAGCTTATAAGTGGGCCGCAAAGTTTTTACATCAAATTCACATGAAGCATTTTCAATTCTGTCATTACTCATAGCATACAGCTTGATTTCACTGTAATGAGTGGTGGCAACAGTTTTTGCTCCCCTTTTTCGTACAGTTTCTAAAATTGCAATAGCAAGTGCTGCTCCCTCGGTAGGGTCTGTTCCTGCACCAAGCTCATCAAACAAAACCAGACTGTCAAACGTCACGCTGTTGATTATCTCAACAATTGTTGTCATATGAGATGAAAAGGTACTGAGGCTCTGTTCAATACTTTGCTCGTCTCCGATATCAGCGTACACATTTTTAAATACCGAAATTTCACTTCCGTCGGCAGTTGGAATTAAAAGCCCTGCCTGTGCCATAAGAGTTAATAAACCAACTGTTTTCAGGCACACAGTTTTGCCGCCTGTGTTTGGTCCTGTTACAACCAAGGTATCAAAGTCCCGCCCAATATAAATATCAACAGGAACAACTTTCTGAGCATCAATCAAAGGGTGGCGTGCTTTTTTCAAGTTTACATTTCCATTGCTGTTAACACGAGGTTTCATCGCATTGATTTCAACGGCATACTTAGCCTTTGCAAATGCAATATCAAGTTTTATAAGATATTTAATATTTTCAAAAAGACTGTCTCCGATTTCAGCGATTTTTTGAGAAAAATTTCTTAATATACGCTCAACTTCGCGAATTTCTTCAATCTCAAGTTCGCGGATTTTATTATTAGCTTCAACTACAGCATCAGGTTCAATAAAAAGTGTTGCACCTGTTGAAGAAGTGTCGTGAACAATACCTTTTACATTTACTTTATGCTCTGATTTTACAGGAACAACGTATCTTCCGCCTCTTGTTGTAATAATAGGTTCCTGCAGATATTTGGAATAGCTTTCCGAAGAAATATAGCTATTGAGTGTCGTTTTGATTTTAGAATCAAGCTGCATTTTTGAGCGTCTGATATTCATTAAATCGCTTGAAGCACTATCCGACAAAGTTTCTTCATTTAAAATTGCAGAGTCAATTTCTTTTTCAAGGCTCTCGTACGGGAACAAATTTTCAATATAACCATTTATAATTTCATATTGCTCAATTTCTTCGCCATAATCATGATAAGTTCTTGAAACACGAAGCAGAGTAAGAACAGATAAAAGCTCTTTTATAGATAATACACCGTCAGACATTGCTCTTTTAATTAATGTATCCTGATTCTCCAATCCGCATGACGGCGGTGAAGAAAATTTAAGCAACAAAACAGACGCCTGATCGGTCTCATCAAGCAGAAACTTAACATCGTCAATTTCGGTTTTTGGGCGAAGTTTTAAAATTCTTTCCTTTGTTTTGCCGCCCGTTGCAAATTCCGAAACTTTTTGCAATATTTTATTAAATTCAAGGGTTTTAAGAGTTTTGTCATTCATACTGAGTAATCAATCCTTTTAAGTAATCAAAAGATTTGCCAATTTGTTTGTAATTTCTGTAACAGTCGTTATACACTTCTATCAGCATTGTTTTATCATAATTATACCTTTTAAGTAAACCAACAACTTCCTGAAAATCACGCAGCCCGGTTCCCGGCAACATACAGGGTGAATGTTCATTATAATCGCTTACATGAACATTCACAAGATTGTCCTTCATAATCTTTATATATTCCTCAGGCTTTTGTGAAGCCCTTAGTGCTTGTTTAAAATCAAAGGTAAAGCCGAAATCATTCTTATCAAGATATTGCAGACAATTATTTAAAAACTCTGTACTCCCCGACTGACACCAGCTTACATTTTCCCATGCTAAAAGTCCGCCGCATTCCTTTGCAATACGTGCAAGTGAGGAAAATACAATACAATATTCGCGATACGAAAAATTGTCTGTTGCGGCATTATTTCTGTTCCCGTGAAAAGTGTAATAAGATGCATCAAGATAACGCATAGCCTTACAGGTTTTTATATACTGCAACAGTGCATCGTCGCTTCTTCTTTTGTACTCGCTGAACAAAAAAGGCTCAAAGGCGGCACAAAACGCATGAACAGACACAACATTCATTCCGTAATAATTGATTTTTTCTTTTAGTTTTTCACAAAAAGAAGGCTCCGCTTCCGAATTGGCTTCAAGAAAAATCTCAATATTTTTAACACCGAGTTTATTTAATTCATCTAATGCCTTTTCCGTCTCCAGCGGATAAAGACAAGCAGTAGATACACCAATCTGCATTATTTCATCCTTCTTAAAATAGCATCAATCTGATTGCCTATAACATCTGCCATCCTCATAAATCCTAAATCTGTTGGGTGGCATCCGTCTGCGACGCAACAATCACCTTCCGGTATATTGAAAAATTGTGAACCATCAATGAAGTACACGTTTTTATCGCCATTTCGTACTGCATTTATGTACGTTTCCATAATTATAGTTTTTCTATATACTCTTTCATTATGCTCTTTTTCATATGTTGATTCGTTGTTATCAAAATATGGTTGTGTAATAAAAATTATCGGTAAATCAGGATTCTTATCCCTGACAATTTTATATCCTCTCTCATGAGTTTCCTTTAAATACTCAGGTGTTGGAGCATTATAGTCATAGTCATAAACAAAAATACTCATATCCCGATTTGCAATATACTCCATAACAGACTTTTCTGCCTTTGCACTACCTGACAATCCGAGATTTATATAATCAATATTATTTCTTCTGTTAATTATAGCCTGATATGTATTTCCCGGGCGGGATGCACATCCGCCCTGTGTTACGGAAGAACCGTAATAAAGGATTGGTTTAATATCAAGATATTTTTTACCGCCTGATAATGTTGCATCATCCTGCAAGCCAATATGTATGCTTTCAAGCATTTCGTAAGTCATCAGATTTAAAGTAAAGCATCTGTCTTCCCTTGTTGTAAAATGCTTAACACCTTCATATTCCTGAGATATATCATTTCCCGGTACAAAGCTGCCGGCGAATTTGCTGCCATTGTCAAAATCAACATAAAGGTCACAACTTTGCCTTTGAGCTACCATCACCGAAGGCTCCCAATGGAACTTTACTTTAATCGCCACATACTCCGAATTTGTTGTAAATCTAACTCTGAAACCCGTACTGCATTTACTGCCCCAGAACAGGTGCTTGTGCTCATCCATAATACTTTTGGGCATACGCCAGAAACCATCACCTTCAAATGATGACGGATCAGCTCCATAAAAATCAAAAGGCTTTTTCTTTGCATCATAATATTTAATATCATCAAGTCCTAAAGTTGATTCTATTTTAAAATTTTTATCAACATCTTCAAGTTTGATTTTCATAATCTGCTCCTTATAATCTTCTGCTTAAAACTGTATCTATCTGATTTCCGATTACATCTGCCATTCTCATAAAGCCTAAATCTGTTGGATGGCAACCATCTGCTACACAGCAGTCACCTTCATTAACATTAAAGAACTGGGCACCATCAACAAAGTGTACATTTCTGTCACCGCTTTCAATTGCATTAATGTATGTTTGCATAACAATTGTTCTTCTTATCACGTTGTTCTCGTTCCAGTTCCAATATGCAGACATATTGTTATCAAAATCAGGTTTAGTTACAAATATAATCGGCAAGTCAGGATTCTTTTCTCTGACGATTTTGTAACCTCTTTCATGAGTTTCCCGCAAGTACTCAAGACTCGGAGCGTTATGGTCGTAATCATAGACAAAAATACTCATTGCACGATTTGCAATATATTCCATAACAGGAATTTCCGCCTTTGCACCACCTGAAAAGCCAAGATTAATATAATCTATATTATTTCTTCGATTGATAATTGCCTGATATGTATTTCCAGGTCGGGAAGCACATCCGCCTTGTGTAATTGATGAACCGTAATATAAAATCGGCTTGATATCAAGGTACTTTCGTCCCTCTCCTACAGTTGCATCCTTCTGGATACCAATTTTAATATCCCCAAGCATCTCATAATTCATAAGATTCAAAGTGAAATATCTTTCTACTCTGTTACCAAAATGAATAACAGCCTCATATTCTTTATATTCATTTGCGGGAGGAGTAAATCTCCCTGCAAATCTGCTTCCATTTTCAAAATCAACATATAAATCGCAACATCTGGACCTCACTTCAAATACAGTTGGTTCGGAGAAAATTTTAACCTTAACAGCAACATATTCCGAATTTGTCTTAAATCTTACTCTGAAGCCCGCGCTGCATTTACTGTGCCAGAAAAGATGTGGAATTTCATCACTTACTGGCTTAGCCATACGCCAGTATTCTTCACCCTCAAAAGTTGAAGGATCAGCACCATACAATTTAAATGGTGCTTTTCTTACATCATAAAACTCAATGTCACCAAGTCCTAAAGTTGATTCCACTTTAAAATTTTTATCTACATCTTCAAGTTTAATACCCACTAAAATCTCTCCTTTACTCTCCTAAATGCGGCATATTCCATCTGAAATACGCAGCCGCAAATCTTATTGCAATTATAATTATACTTCCTGCTGTCATCGAAAGGTCTGCTCCCAGAGAATGGTAAGTATAATAACACACAATGGCTCCGGCGATAGATGCCAATGCATAAATGTGTTTAACAAATATGTATGGAATATTACCTGTTAATACGTCTCTGGTAATACCGCCGCCAATACCAGTAATTACTCCTACGAAAATTACCAATAAGCCGCTATCCTGATATCCGAGTTGCATAGCAGTATTAACACCCACAACCGTAAAAATCCCAAGCCCGATTGAGTCAAAAATGAGCATCATCGCGTCGTAAAGTTTTCTCCTGCTATCATTCAAAAGTTCTTTTTTCAAATAAATAATGACAAACAAAACAAGTGAAGTGATTACAGAAGTAAGTACATATGCTTTATCAGTGAACATAACAGGCGGTCTGACTCCCAGAATAATGTCACGAATCAATCCGCCGCCAACCGTTGTTACTACACCTAACACTATTACACCAAAAACATCCATCTTCATTTTTGCTGCGGTAAGAACACCCGATGAAGCAAAAGCGATGCAAGCTGTTATTTCCAAAATACGGACCCAGATACTATTCATTTCTACCTCCATAAATTTATCTAATAATCACATAGAATATAATAGCACTTTTTAAATTATTTTTCAATAGTAATACAACATTTTTACAATAAATAAAAAAAGGAAAATCTACTGCCCGCAGATTTTCCTCAAAATCAATCAATAACACGATTTGCAATTGCTTCTCTCATAAGCACGGCATCAAGAATGTTTGCATATCCGTCTTTATAAAAATCAGCCGCATATGTATCTCTGTCAGTCCAGCGGCTGACAACAACCGCATCCTTAGCAATATACTTCTTTAATTTGATAATATCAAGTGTATTAAAAACACTATCATTATTTACATCTCCTAAAATAATACCCTCAGTATCAAATTCAATTCCAAAAGTTACTCTTGCAACAGATGATAAATCGGAACCTCCCATCAAAAGGACATATACCCCAATAGGAGCATCACTCGGAATTTCAAACGAAACAGTGCCGTTAGTATATACAAGCTGATTCAAATAATATATATTATCCTTAGAAGGGGTTGCATCATCTCCTTGAGGCTTGTATGCAATCACAGAAAATTCAGATGAATTACTGACAAGATTATCAGAAGAAAATGTCACCGTAACCTTACGGCCATTTACCAAAACACCATCATCTGCAATTATAATGCTGTTACCATCTTCAGTTGCAGAATATAGTGCCAAAGCCTGACCGGTTGCAAAATCATCAGTTGCAAAACAGGTTACAGGCACAAATATCAAAATCAAAGACATTGTAATCAATAGTAATCTTCGCATAAACCTACTCCAAGCATTTTTTCTTTATTGTACTATATTTAAGTTAATTTGTCAACTTTTTAGGCTTGTTAATTTATGTAATTTGTGTTATACTAAGCAAAAAATGTATTGGAGATTTACCTATGAACCTGCTTGGGATAATCGCGGAATATAATCCGTTTCATAATGGTCATAAATATCATATTGAAAAGTCAATTTCAAATTTGAAACCTGACGCCACCATTGTCGTAATGAGCGGCAACTTTACCCAACGTGGAAATATAGCGTGTTTTGACAAATGGACCCGTGCTAAAGCGGCATTATTAAACGGAGTTGACCTTGTCATTGAACTGCCTGTAACTTTTTCAACTGCATCAGCAGAGCGATTTGCGTACGGCGGTGTATACTTGTTGGATAAAATGGGTGTAAACACTATATCTTTTGGTTCAGAGGATGATTTAAGCGATTTGCAGAATGTTTGCGATAAACTCATTTCAGAAGATTTTACTGTCAACAAAAATCCGAATGTTCCTTTTCATATTTCAAGACAACATTCTTCAGGTAATCACGAATGTATAACGAAACCCAACAACATTCTTGCTATTGAATATTTAAAAGCAATTAAAACTTTAAATTCAGATATTATTCCGCATAGAATCAAGCGTTTGGGAGCAGGTTATCACGATACGCATATTGCCAGCAACAAAGCTTCTGCAACCAAAGTCAGGGAAATGCTGCAAAATTCGGAAAATATTGAAAATGTGATACCGTATAACTTATCAGATATTTATCAGCAATCTAAAATTTTTACTGAGAATGATTTTTATCCACAATTGCGTTATTCAATAGTGTCTAAATCTCCCGCAGAGCTCGAAGAATTCGCACATATCCGTGAAGGAATTGAAAACCGAATTTACAGATGTGCATTGCAAGCAAATTCATTCGACGACCTAATTAAGAAGGTAAAATCAAAAAGATACACTTATACATCTGTTTCAAGAATGTTGATAAGCATTTTTCTTGGAATAAAGAGAGAAAAATTATGTGAATTTCCGCAATATATCAGAGTTTTAGGGTTAAATGACCGTGGAGCAAAAGCGTTAAAATATATTGAAGCAAAATGTAATCTGCCGATTATTACCAAAGTTTCAAATGCACATAAAATGCTGTCTGAAAGTGCTTTTAAAGAATTGGAGTTAGATTTAAAAGCCGGCGATATATTTGGTGCTGTCGGCGGCATTCAGTCACAGGGCCGCTTAGATTTTATACATTCTCCCATAAAAATATAAGGTATGCCTTAAAGCATACCTTGTAAATTATTTATCAAGCGAAAGCACTCCACACGCCCATGCGTTAAGTCCTTCAACACTCTCGAGCTTAAATCCATATTTTTGAATTTCATCAAGAACTTCGTCTTTTCGTTCGATAATTATACCTGAAACAATTAATTTCCCATCATCTTTGAGGAATTTCGCAAAATATGGAGCAAAAGCTTTTAATACATCAGCTACAATATTAGCAAATATATAATCATATTTTTTGTAACCGATATTTTCCCTAAGCTGTTCATTAGAAGTAATATCACCGCAGAAAGTTTTATACTTATCCGACCCAAAATCGTTAATGCCAAGATTTTCAGCAGCAATTCTCACACTGTTCTGATCAATGTCAACCAAATTTGCATGACGGGCACCAAACAAAAGAGCACCTATTGATAAAATGCCGCTGCCGCAACCCAAATCAAGAACTTCCTTATCCTCAAGTCCGAATTTTTGCATTACTTCCAGACACATTTTTGTGGTTTCATGTGTACCTGTGCCAAAGCTCATACCCGGATCAATTTGTAAAACTTTTCTCCCTTGAGTATCCGCAATTTTCTCCCATGATGGTTTTATCAAGAGCTTTTCGCCAATATAAAGCGGCTTGAAAAATTGTTTCCAGTTATTCTCCCAATCTTCTTCCTTAACATTATTGATGGTAATTTCAAGAGAACCATACAATTCCGACTTTTTAAGTTCTTCAATTGACTGTTTCAATGCCGACATCATATCAGCACCTTGTGTATTTTCAGGCAGGTACAAAATAACTCTCGTTTCACAGTCTTTAAGATACATAAGTTCATCATCTACATAATCCCAATATGTCTGCGTACCATCGAGAAACTCTTGGAAATCCTCAGAATTCTCAATTCTTATACCTGAAATTCCGATATTCAACAATCGTGCAGTCAAAACCTCTATACCTTCGGTATTGGTTGTAATGCTAACCTCTGTCCAATTCATAACATAATCCTTATTTAAATATATTTTTCACTTTCTCAAAAAAGTTCTTTCTGTTAATATGATTATTTCCGTTGTCCTGACTCTGGAATTCTTTCAACAAGCTTTTCTGCTTGGCAGAAAGATTTTTCGGCACGTCGAGAATAACCGTAAACAGATGATCTCCTTTTCCCAGCACTTTTTTAATACCCTTACCCTTTATAGAAAAAGTAGTCCCTGTTTGAGTTCCCTCAGGAATTTTGTATTTTACGTTGCCGTGTATTGTCGGAACATCAATTTCTGCACCGAGGCAAGCCTCAACAAAGGTTATAGGAACATCGCAATACACATTTGCATCTTTTCTTTTAAATATTGGATGTGGTGCTATTCTTATTCCTATAATCAAATCACCGTATGGTCCTCCGTTTGTACCGATATTGCCAAAGCCGCGTTTTTGCAAATACTGACCATTGTCAATACCCCCAGGTATATCAAGCTTAATTTTCTTGTTTTTCTGAACCTTACCTTTACCGCTGCATGTGGGACATGGTGTTTTAATTACTTTGCCTTTACCTCCGCAATGCGGACAAGGACTTGATGTCATCATATTGCCTAAAATAGTACGTTGCATTCTTTTAATCTGTCCCGTACCACGGCATTCCTGACACACTTCAGGCTGTGTACCCTTTTTCGCACCGCTGCCGCCGCAGTCAGGGCAGGCTTCTACACGCTTAAAGCTAATTTCCTTAGTTGTTCCAAATGCTGCTTCTTCAAAGGTAATATTAGCAACAATCTCAATATCACTTCCCTGTCTTGGAGCATTTGAAGACGCAGATGAAGAAAATCCTCCAAAAAACGAATCGAATATATCTCCAAACCCTTCAGCCCCAAATCCGCCAAATCCTCCGGCTCCGCCTTGACCCGCACCATAGCTGGGATCAACACCTGCGTGACCAAACTGATCATATCTGGATTTCTTTTCGGGATTTGAAAGCACCTCATATGCTTCGTTGACTTCTTTAAATTTGGCTTCAGCCTCTTTATCGCCGGGGTTCATATCCGGATGGTATTTCTTTGCCTGAGTTCTGAAAGCTTTTTTAATATCAGCTTCAGACGCACCTTTTGAAACACCCAGCACTTCATAATAATCGCGTTTATCTGCCAAAAGTTATCTACCTCTCAATTTCTTAATCAAAACGTCGGCAAAAGCGGCCGCATGTGCCGCTTTGTCAACATAAAAATTACTCGTCATCAACTACTTCGCCCTGAGCTTCATTGGTTCCGTTGTTAGGATCCATACCGGCTTCAGGATTTGCCTGCTGATACATCTTAGCTGATATTTCATAGAATACCTTTGTAAGTCCCTCGGTTGCAGCTTTGATAGCCTCCGTATCAGTGCCCTTTAACGCTTCCTTAACCTTATCACATTCAGCGATAACATTAGCTTTTTCTTCTTCTGAAATTTTATCTTTCATATCTTCCAAAGCTTTTTCTGTCTGATAAACCAAGGAATCAGCCTGGTTTCTTACTTCTATTTCTTCTTTCTTTTTCTTATCTTCTTCTGCATACTGTTCAGCTTCTTTTACAGCTTTGTCAATATCTTCATCAGAAAGATTTGTGCTTGCAGTAATTGTAATCTTCTGCTCTGCACCAGTTCCTAAATCTTTTGCAGAAACATTTACGATACCATTTGCATCAATATCAAATGTTACCTCAATCTGCGGCACACCTCTCGGAGCCGGAGCAATACCGGTAAGATTAAATCTTCCCAAAGTCTTATTATACTGTGCCATTTCTCTTTCACCCTGAAGAACGTGAATTTCTACAGATGTCTGACCATCGGCAGCTGTAGAGAACACCTGGCTCTTCTTGGTAGGAATTGTAGTATTTCTTTCAATAAGTTTTGTGCAAACACCGCCCAAAGTTTCGATGCCGAGTGATAATGGTGTAACGTCTAAAAGAAGTAAGTCCTTAACTTCTCCTGCCAATACGCCGCCTTGAATTGAAGCTCCGACAGCAACACACTCATCAGGATTTACACCTTTATGAGGTTCTTTACCCATAACATTCTTAACTGCTTCCTGAACAGCAGGAATTCTCGAAGAACCACCTACTAAGATAACTTTATTAATTTCAGACGCAGAAAGTCCAGAATCACGAAGTGCATTCTTTGTAGGTTCAATTGTTTTCTGAACCAAATCAGCAGTCAATTCATCAAATTTAGCTCTTGTAACAGTAATATCCAAGTGCTTAGGTCCTGTTGCATCTGCTGAAATAAACGGCAGATTTACGTTTGATGTCATCGCTGAAGATAATTCAATTTTAGCTTTCTCAGCAGCTTCCTTAAGTCTTTGTGCAGCCATCTTATCAGCTTTCAAATCAATGCCGTTTTCTTTTTTAAATTCATCAGCAAGATAGTCAATAAGCTTCTGGTCAAAATCATCACCGCCAAGATGGTTGTTACCGCTTGTTGCCAGAACCTCAAATACGCCATCGCCGATTTCAAGGATTGATACATCAAACGTACCGCCGCCAA
>CAZBJD010000021.1:0-22264 GCA_964492155.1 uncultured Eubacteriales bacterium | reverse complement strand
CGAAGAAGTCTTTCTTCTGCAGTAAGCTCGGTTTCGCCCTTTGGCGTAACCTTACCGACAAGAATGTCTCCTGCGTGAACTTCAGCACCTATTCTTACGATACCTCTTTCATCAAGGTCGCGAAGTGCATCGTCACCAACATTGGGGATATCTCTTGTGATTTCTTCAGGTCCGAGTTTAGTATCTCTTGAATCAATTTCATATTCTTCGATATGAATTGAAGTGAGTACGTCTTCTTTTACCAGGTTTTCGTTAAGCAAAATAGCATCCTCGTAGTTGTAGCCTTCCCATGTCATAAAGCCGATGAGAATGTTTTTACCAAGACCTACTTCACCATTTTCTGTAGCAGGACCGTCAGCAATGAGCTCGCCTTTTTTAACAAAGTCGCCCTCGCTAACAACAGGTCTCTGATTAATACATGTTCCCTGGTTTGAACGTGTGAACTTCAGGATATTGTAGGTTCTGATTTCTCCTGTCGGTTCTTCTCTTACAACAACCTTGTCTGCCGCAACCTTAATTACTGTGCAGTCAGCTTTTGCAACTACAACAACACCTGAGTCCATAGCTGCTCTGTATTCCATACCTGTACCGATAATCGGTGATTCAGGCTTAATAAGCGGAACTGCCTGACGCTGCATGTTTGAGCCCATGAGGGCACGTGATGCGTCATCGTTTTCAAGGAACGGAATCATAGCCGTAGCAACAGACACAACCTGTCTGGGCGAAACGTCCATATAGTCAATTCTGTCAGGAGAAACTTCAATCATATCATCCTGCTTTCTTGCGATGATTTTCTTGGCAATAAATTTACCGTTCTCGTCGCAAGGTTCTGTAGCCTGAGCGATAATTTTTCCGTCTTCAATATCCGCTGTGATATATACTATTTCATTTGTAACTGCGCCGTCTTTAACAACTCTGTAAGGAGCTTCGATAAAGCCGTAGTTATTTATTCTTGCATAAGTTGAAAGTGAGTTGATAAGACCGATGTTAGGACCTTCAGGTGTTTCGATAGGACACATTCTGCCGTAGTGTGAATAGTGTACGTCTCGAACTTCAAAGCTCGCACGATCTCTTGACAAACCGCCCGGACCCAATGCTGAAAGTCTTCTCTTATGAGTAAGCTCAGCCAGCGGGTTAGGCTGGTCCATAAACTGTGAAAGCTGTGATGAGCCGAAGAACTCTTTAACCGCTGCCACAACAGGTCTTGTGTTAATAAGTGCCTGAGGTGTGATAACGTCTAAGTCCTGAATTGTCATTCTTTCTCTTACAACTCTTTCCATTCTTGAAAAACCAAGTCTGAACTGATTTTGTAAAAGCTCACCCACTGCTCTTAAACGTCTGTTGCCAAGGTGGTCGATATTATCTGTTTCGCCAAGGCCGTGACGCATATTCAAAACATAGTTAACAGATGCAAAAACATCTTCAACCATAACATGCTTCGGCATAAGATTTTCAATATTTTCTGTTAAAGCTGCTTTTAATTCAGCCTCGTCGCCGTTTGCATTTTCAATCAACTGCATCAAAAGATCAAATCTTACATTTTCGTTAATGCCGATTTCTTCAGGATCGAAATCAAGGAAATATTTAGCGTTAACCATACCGTTTGAAAATACAATAACAGCATCTCCGTCGATATCAAGAACAACTCTGTTTACAGCGTTTTTCTCAAGCTCATGGCAAGCTTCTGCATTCAATACATCGCCTGCTGAGTAAAGAATTTCGCCTGTAACAGGGCTTACAACATCTTCTTTCAGGGTTTTACCCAAAACTCTGTCGATAAGTGCAAGCTTTTTATTGAATTTATAACGGCCTACCCTTGCAAGGTCATATCTTTTTGCATCAAAGAACAATGAGCCAACAAGCTTTGCAGCACCTTCCAACGTTGCAGGCTCACCCGGACGAAGTCTTTTGTAGATTTCTTCCAGGGCTTCCTGTGTGTTCTTTGTTGTATCTTTGCTTAATGTATTAAGAAGAATATCTTCTTCGCCGAACATATCGGTAATTTCGTCAGCAGAATTAAGACCAAACGCCTTTAAAAGAACAGTAACGGGCAGCTTTCTTGTTCTGTCCACTCTTACTGAAAAAACGTTGTACTGGTCTGTTTCATATTCAATCCACGCACCTCTGTTAGGAATAACAGTAGATGTGAAAAGCTTGTTACCTGCCTTATCAAACGAAGAAGCATAGTAAATTCCGGGAGATTTTACAAGCTGGCTTACGATAACACGTTCAGCACCGTTGTAAACAAATGTTCCCTGATCTGTCATAAGAGGGAAATCGCCCATAAAGATTTCCTGTTCTTTAACTTCGCCTGTGTCTTTATTGATAAGTCTTACTCTTACCTTTAAAGGAGCAGCATATGTTGCATCTCTTTCTCTGCATTCTTCGAGTGTATACTTGGTATTTTCCTTTTCCAGGGTAAAATCAATAAACTCAAGAACCAGCTTGTCTGCCATATCATCAATCTGCGGTTTGCTGAACACACTCCCAAACATTTCATCAGACAAAAACCACTTGCAGCTTCTTTCCTGATCATCTCTGCTTGAGAAGTTCGTAATCGGAGAAACGTCTCTCAAAACCTCTAAAAGTCCTTCATTCAAGAACCATTCGTATGAATCCTTCTGGACTTCAATAAGGTTAGGCATTTCTGACGCTTCTGTGATTTTTGAATAACTCATACGGGTATTCTTGCCGAGCTTAATCTCATGTGGCATCATAAAATCAATCACCTCATTTAAATTTTTACATTTAATCAAAGTTGATGCTGTTTATTAATCATCCTGAACATATAAATGAAAGCCAATACCAAAACTTTCGTTCCAAATATGAATGAAAACTGCCATTCTGTGCGATTTATTGGCATTTTTACCAAATAAATCTTTTCCACAAGGGCATATAACACCAATTTACATAGTATTAGACCTTAATACTAACACAAAGTGACCTCTTTGTCAAGATTTTTTTGAAATTTTTTCCGTTTTTTGCTTATTTTAGAAAACCCGTTGCTTAAATATCGGCTTTTTACTTGTTTATTATCAATTTTTCCTTTATAATTGTAGACAATTTATGCCTTTTATGGTACAATGTACCTGCTATAAAGGAGTGAGCAAATATGGAAAAAGTTAAATCCTGGAAAGAACTGTCGTTACGAGAAAAAATCTGTCAGACAGTTACATTAAGCAGCACAAGGCTTTACGAAGAAATTGAAAAATATGAAAACCCGAAAGACTTTTTTGAAAAATATCCAATCGGCGGTATTTTCAACTCATCAAGAGCAAAAATCAACGGCTTTACGGTTGACGCTTCCCTTAATTTAGCAGACGTTTTGCCTGAATATAATGAATATGTAAGAGTTCCGATTATAGGCTCGGGCGACTACGGTAAATATGCAAAAGACCCCGATTTCGGAAAGCCGTCACAGATGGCAACAGGTGCGGTAAACGATGACGAAATATCCTATCTCACAGGTGAGCTTTTTGCAGAAGACTTCAAGTCCTGCGGAATTCATTGGGGATTTTCTCCCGTATGCGATATTGCAAAATCAATCAGAAGCCCTATGGGTAACACCCGTACAGTTTCAACTGACCCTGATATCGTAATCAATGTTGTAAAGCAGCAGCTTAAAGCTATGAAAGACCATGGAGTTATCGCAACAATCAAGCACTACCCCGACAACGACAGCGACGATATGATTGACAACCATTTAGCACCCCACGATAATGAAATTCCGCTGGAAAAATGGTACAACACCGTAGGCAAGGTTTATAAGGAACTTATTGAAGCCGGCGTTCCCACCATTATGACCGGTCATTCAAACCTTGTTAATTACCAGACCGAAAAGGTTGACGGAATTTATCCCGGTGCAACATTCTCATACGAGCTTGTCACAAAGCTTTTAAGAGAAGAACTTGGATTTAAGGGTGTTGTTGTAACAGATGCACTTACTATGGGCGGCTTCGGCGGCGAAAAGGGAATTGAAAGAACTATCATGTCATTGGCGGCAGGAAACGATATGCTGCTCTGGCCTGATTTAGGATATGTTGACGAGCTTGAAAAGAGAATTCTGGAAGGTTCCTTCGATGAAAAAATCTTAGATGCCGCAGTTGAAAGAATATGGAAGCTTAAAGAAGAATATGGCATTTTGGATGGCATACAGGTAAAACTCGATGTTCCTGAAAACTTCTTTATTGAGTCTGCTGAAAAAATCAACAAAAGAAGTCTTACACTTATAAATAACTACAACAATAACTTTCCCTTTGACAAAAACAAAGTGAAAAAGATTTTGGTTATCGGCGTTACTCCCAGCGACAAAGAGTATGAATCCATGCAAAAGCTGGCAGATATTTTAAAAGATAAAGGCTTTGAAGTGGACATCGAAAGAAACGTATGGGTTGACCACCTTCAGTGGAAGCAGCCTAATTATGACCTTGTAATCTTTGCACTCTGCCGCACATTCCACCAACCTCAGGGACCGCTTGATTTCTGGGGCAGAGAGGCAGTTTCAATCTGGGCGTCAAATGCAGGAGATGCAAACAAAATTGTTGTTTGCTCCTTCGGTACACCTTACCTATATAAATATTATAAGGTTTCAGGTCTCACCTACTTAAACGCATACGACTGCTATGAACACACCTTCAAAAACTTTGCAGATGCACTTTTCGGTGATTCAGAACCCGAAGGCAAATCACCTGTAATCTTTAATTAAAAAGTCAAAAAAGCCATCGGCAAAGAGCCGATGGCTTTTAATTGTAAAGTCAGATTTATGCGCCAATCTGTGTAGCGATATAAATTGCAAATAACACAACCGATACCCACATTACAGGGCTGATGTCTTTAATTTTGCCTGTGCAAATCTTAAGAATAACCCATGAAATCATTCCGAACATAATACCTGTTGCGATTGAATATGCAAAAGGCATCATAACAACTGCCAGGAAGCCGCCGATTGTATCAGCAACGTCGCCGTCGAAGTCCATCTTTGTGATTGCAGAAAGCATCAAAAGACCAACGAACAACATAGCAGGTGTTGTAGCAAATCCGGGGATTGCAAGGAAGATAGGAGCAAAAGGAATAGCAATCAAGAACAGGATACCTGTTGTTAATGCTGTAAGACCTGTTCTGCCACCTGCTGCAACACCGGCACTTGATTCAACATAGCTTGTAACTGTAGAAGTACCAAGGCAAGCACCTGCAACTGTACCTACAGCGTCAGCCATTAAAGCACCGCCTGCTCTCGGAAGCGAACCGTCTTCTGCGAGTAAATCGCCCTTCTGAGCAACACCAATCAATGTACCAACTGTATCAAAGATATCTGTGTAAAGGAATGTGAACATAACAACTGCAAAGCTTGCAAAATTCTTTACAATAAAACCAAAATCAAACTGGAAAAGTGCAGGAGCTGCAAAGTTTGCTTTGATTGATTCCCATGAAAGCGAAGGAATTAATGAGTATACACCTGCTTCAGGGTTAACCTGATACCAGCCGATAAGTTCAGCAATAATACCGAGCACCCATGTAGCTAAGATACCGATTAAGATATCGCCCTTAACTTTATAGTGATGTAACACGCCGATAATCAAAAGACCTACAACAGCAAGTACAACCTGAGGTGAACCAAGGTCGCCAAGACCTACCAATGTAGAATCGTTGTTAACAACAATACCTGCATTGATTAATGCAATAATTGTGATAAACAAACCGATACCTGCTGTGATACCGAGTTTTAAGTTCTTCGGAATTTTGTTAACCAAAGCTTCTCTGAACTTAAAGACAGAAAGAATCATAAAGATGATACCTTCGATTAAGATAGCAGTTAATGCTACTTTGTATGAGTAACCCATACCGAGACAAACTGTGTAGGTAAAGAATGCGTTAAGACCCATACCTGATGCCAATGCTACAGGATAGTTGGCAAAGAAAGCCATACAGATTGTAGCGATAGCTGCAGAAAGTGCTGTTGCCATAAAGATAGCTGCAGCACCGGGACCGTCAGGGATGATACCCAACATACCCGGGTTTACTGCCAGAATGTATGACATTGCTAAGAATGTTGTAATGCCGGCAATAATTTCGGTTTTAACGTCAGTACCGTGTTCTTTAAGTTTGAACAGTTTTTCCATTTGTTAAACACTCTCCTTTGAGTATAAAATTATTACGACATAATTTTACTATAAAACTCAAATTTTGGCAAGATATTTTTAAAAATCTCCATAAAAAAACTGCACAAAAAATTGTGCAGTTTTGTGATTTTTTCAAACAGACGGATGCGGGCAACCGCCTCTGCCAACGACTGTCGGCTTAAAACAATCCGCTTATAACTCCGTTTTCGTCAACATCAATTTTTTCTGCCGCAGGTACTTTCGGAAGTCCCGGCATTGTCATAATATCGCCTGTGAGCACCACGATAAAGCCTGCACCTGCAGAAATTTTAAGATTTCTTACAGTTACCGTAAAGCCTGTAGGTGCACCGAGTTTTGTCATATCGTCAGAAAAACTGTACTGTGTTTTTGCAATGCAGACAGGGCATTTTGAGAAGCCCAGTTCTTCCAGCTGCTTAATCTGAGTTTCTGCATTTGCAGTAAAGTTAACGCCGTCGCCGCCATATACCTTTTTAACGACCGCTTCAATCTTTTCTTTGATTGACAAATCGTCTGTGTATGAAAATTCAAAATTGTTTTCCTGTTCGCAAAGCTTAACAATTTCTTCTGCCAATGCAATACCGCCGTTACCGCCTTCTGCCCATACGTTTGAAAGAACAACGTTAACACCGAGCTTTTCACATTCCGAAATAATAAGCTCAACTTCAGCATCGGTATCTGTGGGAAATCTGTTAACTGCAACAACAGAAGGAAGCTTGTAAACATTTTTGATATTTGAAACGTGTCTTAAAAGATTTGGGATACCTTCCTTTAAAGCTTCTAAGTTTTCTGTACCCAATTCTGTTTTAGCAAGACCGCCGTGCATCTTGAGTGCTCTGATTGTTGCAACAATTACAACCGCTGACGGCTTAAGACCTGCCAGACGGCACTTGATATCGAGGAATTTTTCAGCACCAAGGTCAGCACCGAAACCTGCTTCCGTAATTGCATAATCGCCAAGCTTCATTGCAAGCTTGGTTGCTAAAACCGAGTTGCATCCGTGTGCGATATTTGCAAAAGGTCCGCCGTGAACGAGAGCGGGAGTTCCCTCCAGCGTCTGAACAAGGTTAGGCTTGATTGCGTCTTTCAAAAGTGCAGTCATAGCGCCTTCTGCTTTAAGGTCGCCTGCAGTAACCGGCTTGTCGTCGTAAGTATAGCCTACAATAATATTTGAAAGCCTGTTTTTAAGGTCAATAATATCTGATGCAAGGCACAAAACTGCCATAATTTCAGACGCAACGGTAATATCATAACCATCCTCACGGGGAACGCCGTTTACTTTCGCACCAATTCCGTCGATAACGTGGCGGAGCTGACGGTCATTCATATCAACACAGCGTTTCCATGTGATTTTCTTAGGGTCTATATTCAAAGTGTTTCCCTGATAAATGTGGTTGTCAAGCATTGCAGCCAAAAGATTGTTAGCCGCACCGATTGCGTGGAAGTCGCCCGTAAAATGAAGATTAATATCTTCCATAGGAACAACCTGTGCATATCCGCCGCCTGCAGCACCGCCTTTTACGCCGAACACAGGCCCGAGCGAAGGCTCACGAAGTGCAACCATAACATTTTTGCCGATTTTTCTAAGTCCGTCGGCAAGACCGATGGTTGTGGTAGTTTTACCCTCACCTGCAGGCGTGGGAGTAATGGCTGTAACTAAAACAAGCTTACCCTCTTTTCTGTCGCTTTCCTTTAAAAGCTTAAGGTCAACCTTTGCTTTATGATTTCCGTAATACTCTAAGTATTCCTCTTTAATACCCGCAGTTTCTGCAATTTCCGAAATGTGCTTCATCTTGACAGACTGAGCAATTTCAATGTCGCTTTTGTAACCCACAAATATCACTCCTCAAACATACTTTTTTAAATATTTATCAACATAATAGATAACTATAAATAAAATAACAATTTCAAAGGGCAGTGCAACAAGATTTTTTGCTATTCTCATAGGCATAATCACGCTGAAAGCCTTGCCTGTTGTCATAATAACCCACAAAGAATTAAGCCCTAAGTTAACAAAAAGATTAACACAAAGCTTTGCCCAGAAGCATTTGAATGCAATGTCGGCACGTTTCTTTTCAAGCAACCGCTTTCCCTTTTTATACAAAAATGCACCATATAAAAATCCGCCGACCGCCGCAGAAATTGTGTACCCGGGGAAAAAGGCACCGCCTGCAGGCTTTATGATATATCTTACAACATCGCCGACCGCTGCCGCAATCATTGATGCAACAGGTCCTGCAACATAACCCATAACGGCAGTTGCAACAAAATCAAGCCTGATTTTTAAAAGCTCCCCGAAATTCAACGGATTGAGTGCCTCAATTGCAGCGGCAACCGCAATCAAAAGTCCGCAAAGGACAACTGTTTTAATGCTCTTTAATTCTTCGAGTGACTGTCTAAACATAAAAACCTCCAAAATATATTATTTCTTATTCAGAGGTTTTAAATACAAAAACCTCTTTCTTGGCAATGCCGCAAAAGAGGTATTTTTTGAAAAATTAAATGCCTTAATTGCAGCAACGGAATGCGAAATCAGCACCGCAAGCCGGATTGCGGCTTTTCGTAAGCAGGACAACTTCCCGTCCCTGCTTCACTTAACGCACTGAAATCTACTTTGCTTATGAAAGTATGATACCATAATTTCACCATGTTGTCAATAATATCCCATCCTTTTGCAAGACATTTTTTCTGTTGACTTTTTCATATTTAAACTATATAATAGAGATATAATATATAAGGTTAGGATGCGGAGCTTTTTATGAAAAATAAGCTGAAAAATCTTTTTTTGGGTCAAAGCTACATAGATTCATGGCAGGAATACGAGAATAGTCTTGCAAAATCAAAGGCGGTAAAGTGGGACTATATTATTTTAACTGCTTCAAATGACGAGCAGGCAAAAACATATCTTTCCCAGATTGACTACCGTTTAAAAAATGGTTATCTGCCTAAATCCACACATTATGCAGTTCTTCCCGACCCTATGGGAAAACGTGTAGGATCGGGCGGAGCTACTTTCAATGTACTCAGGTATGTAAAATCACACCTTGGCAACGAAAGCTTCAAAGGAAAAAGAATTCTGGTTATCCATTCAGGCGGGGACAGTAAGCGTGTTCCCCAGTATTCAGCTTGCGGAAAGCTTTTCTCACCTGTTTCAAGAAAACTCCCCGACGGCAGACGTTCAACACTTTTTGATGAATTCATCATCGCAATGAGCGGCGTTGCCGCAAGAATTAAAGACGGTATGCTTGTTCTTTCGGGCGATGTTTTGCTGCTCTTCAATCCCCTTCAGATAGACTTTCAGTTTGGCGGAGCTGCCGCAATTTCAATCAAAGAAGAAGTTGAAACCGGCAAAAATCACGGTGTATTTTTAAACGACGGAACAGGCACCGTGAAACGCTTTTTACATAAGCAATCTGTTGAAACTTTAAATAAGCTCGGTGCTGTAAACGAACGTGGCGATGTTGATATAGACACCGGTGCAGTTATTATGGACAGCAATCTTTTGGAAGACCTTTACTCCCTTGTAAGCACTCCCGAAGATTTTGATAAATTTGTAAACGAAAAAGTAAGAATAAGCTTTTATGCAGACTTTCTGTATCCGCTGGCAACCGAATCAACTCTTGAAGAATTCTACAAAGAAACTCCCGAGGGTGATTTTTCCGACGAGCTTACAGAGTGCCGCACAATTTTGTGGAATGTTTTAAGAAAACATTCTCTGCATATGCTGAGTCTTTCTCCCGCAAGATTTATACATTTCGGCACAACAAGAGAGCTTTTAAGCCTTGTTTCCGAAGATATTGACGACTATAGTTTCTTAGGCTGGTCAAAGCAGGTTCTTTCATCAGGAAATGCAAAATGTGCATGCTCGAACAGTGTAATTGAAGAAAATGCAACAGTTGACCCTTCAAGTTATATTGAAGACAGTTATATTTCAGGCAATACAAAAATCGGCAAAAACTGCGTTATTTCAAATATGGTTCTGGAAGACGAAACAGTTGAAGACAACACCGTTCTGCACGGTCTTAAGCTTAAGAACGGAAAATATGTTGTAAGAAAGTACAACACGGACACAAACCCTAAAATCAACGATTTCTGGAACAGTCCCGAGTTCTGCGAAGCCGACTCTTTAAAGGACTCGCTTCACGGTATCGGAAACGTTAAAACAAGCCTTTGCAAAAGCTTCAATGATGCTGACACCGCATACATTTTAAAGTGGCAGCGCGAGCTGGAAGAAAAAATAAGAGTATACAATTTTATAGATGACATCAAAAAAAGAGTTTATTCCAAAGAAGCTGCTTTGAACTTTGGCGGCAGAAAGCCCACCGAAGAACAGATTAAGCTTTTGATGGAAATTGCAGCTAAATCGGATTTTTCTTTAAAGGTAAGAATTTACTATTACACTTCTTTCCTTATATCAAGCAATGATACGGTTTGCGGAATTACAAAAGAAGCTTTGGAAGGCAAATGCTTCTCAACTATTCAAAGTGCAATTCTTTCAGCATGTCTTGAAAATCTGGAATTTGATAAAAATTTAAAAATCGCCAAAGACGAAGTTATTACCAAACTTCCCGTTCGTGTTAATTTTGGCGGCGGATGGTCGGACACTCCGCCTTATTGTAACGAGCACGGCGGAACTGTATTAAATGCCGCAATTAAATTAAACGGCAAACTTCCGATTATGGTAATTGTCCGCAAAAAAGACGAGCTTAACATCGAGTTCGGAAGCGAAGATACTAAGGCTCACGGAATAATCACCGAAACCAAACACATTCAGGATTGCAGCAATCCTTTTGACCCGTTTGCCCTGCATAAAGCAGCACTTATTGCAAGCGGAATTATCCCTGCAAAAGAAGATATTCCGTTAGAGGAAATTCTAAAGTCAATGGGCGGCGGTATTTACCTTTCAACTCAGGTACTTGGAATTCCCAAAGGCTCGGGGCTGGGTACAAGCAGTATTCTTGCAGGAGCTTGTATGAAAGCGATTTTTGAGTTTCTCGGCAAAGATGTTACAAATGATATTTTATATGATAAGGTTCTGTGTATGGAACAAATTATGAGCACAGGCGGCGGATGGCAGGACCAGGTTGGCGGCATCGCCCCGGGATTTAAGTATATCACATCTGTCCCCGGCACATATCAACATCTTAAGGTTGAAAATTTAGTCCTGAGTGAAGAAACAAAAAAGGAATTGAATGAGCGTTTTGCACTTATTTACACAGGACAGAGGCGTCTTGCAAGAAATCTTTTAAGACAAGTTGTAGGTAAGTACGTGGCTTCCTGCGATGAAACACTTTCGGTTATTTCGGAAATTCAGCGCGTGGCTGCACTTATGCGTTATGAGCTTGAAAAAGGTAATATTGATAATTTTGCCGACCTTTTAAACTGTCATTGGGAACTTTCCAAAAAGCTTGACAGCGGCTGCACAAACACCTGTATTGACCAGATATTTATGTCTGTCGAGCATTTGATTTGCGGCAAACTTATAGCAGGTGCAGGCGGCGGCGGATTTATTCAGGTTATCCTGAAAAAAGGCTGCACTCACGACGATTTAAGAGCGGCACTTAAGGAAGTTTTTGGCGACAGCGGCGTGGAAGTATGGGATTCGGAGTTTTTATTTGATGAATAAAAGTTTTAATCAGATGATGTACCTTTTTGCCTGCGGTGCAAAAGGGGAAAAAGCTGAAATATTGCAAGATGCGGATTTTAACGAGATATTTGATTTTGCTTATGCTCAGGGTGCATGGCAGACTGTTTTTCTTGCGGTAAAGCAATCAGAAAATGCCGCCTTGATTAATCCTGACCTTTTTAAAGAGCTTAACACAAAGTTTTTGCTTTCCTGCCTGAAAAATCAGGAAAAGCTTGAATTTATAAACGAAGTTATGAGCACGCTCGAAAGTCAGGGCATTGAAGTCTGTGTATTAAAGGGGCAAAGCCTTGCAAAGCTATATGCCGAGCCTGACTGCAGAATTTCAGGAGACGTTGATTTGCTTGTTGATTTAAAAGATGAGCAAAAAGCCATTGAAATTATGCGAAAATTTGATTTTCAGGTGGAAATACGACCTGATTCTTCAAATCACAGCAAGTGTGTTCACCCTGTTTTCGGTGTGGTTGAACTTCATATTTCGCTTTATTATGACATAATGAGCGACGTGTGGTTTGACAATATTCAAATGCTCACAGAGGATTTTGTAACTTCTGACGGCGTAAAAACTCTCGGAATTACCGATAACTACATTTATGTAACGCTTCACGCAGTAAAGCACTTTTTGTCCAACGGTCTCGGACTTCGTCAGATTATGGACTTACTGCTTTTCACAAAGGTATATAAGGATAAAATCGATAAAAGCCGTGTTGACGCAACCTTTTCACACCTTAAATATCAAAACTTTATCAATAATTTAACAGGTATCGGCATTAAATATCTGAATTTTGAAAAAGAAGAACTTTTCGATTGCGAATATAACGAGCATCAAATTGACAAAATTCTGGAAGACGTTGAAATCGGCGGACTTTTCGGGAAAAACGACAAACAACGAAAAGACTTTTTTGAAATATATAACAAAGCTCGCTTTAATACATTTAAAAGCGAAAATTTTGAAGAATATATGACCTTGTGGCGCAGAACAAATGCTGCAAAAAAGTCATCTCTTTCTGCTAGCAATATGAAAAAGCATTATGATTTTTTAGAAAAAAAGCCATACCTTTTGCCTGTTGCTTATGCAAAGCATATTTCAAAAATCGTTAAAACAGTTTCAAAAAGGAAAAAGCTTATTTCCGATATTGTTTCATACAAGGCACCAAGTACGGATGACAAAAAAATTCAGGAAAGACTTGAGTTAATTAAAGAGCTTGGAATGATATAAAACTCATTAAAAAAACACCTTCATAACGAAGGTGTTTTTTGTATGTAATCTATCTTTTTTTGTATTAACCCTTTACGCCGCCTACTGTAAGACCTCTTGTAAAGTACTTCTGGAAGAACGGGAATACTACGAGTGCAGGACCTGCAACAAGCATAGCAGTTGCCATTCTAACAGTTTCTGAAGGAATTTCCGCCATATTTTCAATAAGTGAGTTGTCCGCATTTTCCTTCATAAATGTGATATCTCTCATAATTTTCTGCAAGAGATACTGCAAACTGATAAGGTCGTCTCTCTTGTTGATATAAAGCATTGAAGGCATCCATGAGTTCCAATGAGTAAGGAACTGGAACAATGCAATTGTTGCGATAACAGGCTTTGAAAGCGGCAGAATAATCGTAAAGAATATTCTGTACTCTGAAGCACCATCGATTAAAGCTGCTTCTGTGATTGACTCAGGCAATCCCTGGAAGAAGGTTCTTAACATAAATACATGCCACGGGCTGATAAGTGCCGGGATAATGTATACCCAGATTGTATCCTGCAAATGCAGATACTGAGTAATAAGAATGTATGAAGGAACCATACCGCCTGAAAACAACATTGTGAAGTAAAGATAGAATGAAAGTGCTGTTCTTCCCTTCAAATCTCTCTTTGTAAGCGGATAAGCAATCATTGACATAAACAATGTTGCCAATACCATTGATATCAAAGAGAATGTGATTGTTGTTTTATAAGCGTTGATAACCGATGTGGGGTTTCTGAGCACAAACTTATAAGCGTCTATGCTGAATATTCTCGGGAAGAGAGAATAACCGTTCATAATAACGTCTTTTTCATTAGAGAATGACGCACTAATAAGCAATATAAACGGAATAATCATCAATATCGATATTATAACAAATATAATATTGAGCAGTACTTGTGTTTTTACAGTTGATTTTTTCATTTTTTATGTCCTCCTTATTAAAACAGCGCTCTGCTCGGGTCGATTTTTCTGGTGATGAAGTTAGTAACCATAACCAAAACGAAACCAACGATTGACTGGAGCAGACCGATAGCGGTAGACATACTGAGGTTACCAATCTGTCTCATAACTCTGTAAATGTATGTATCGATAACGTCTGTTCTTGAATAAAGAGCACCTGTATCCATCGGAACCTGATAGAACAAACCAAAGTCGCCTCTGAAGATTGAACCGATTTTCAGAATTGTAAGGATTGTAACAAGAGGAATCAATGTAGGAATCGTGATATGCCATGCAATCTGAACTTTGTTGGCACCGTCAATTCTTGCAGCTTCAAAGAGCGAAGTATCAATACCCATAAGTGCTGCATAGTAAACAACCGAGTCCATACCAACATGCTTCCAGATTGAACAGATAAGCAAAATCCATGTCCATGCTTCAGGTGTGTTATACCATGAAACGGCAGTTCCGCCGAAAGCTTCGATGATTTTGTTCAAAATACCATATTCAGGGCTTAAAATAGCATAAACAATGTATGCTGCGATAATCCATGAAACAAAGTGAGGTGTAATCATAACCGTCTGGTAAACCTTTGTTGCAGCTCTGCTCTGAATTTCAAAGAGCAAAACAGCTACCAAAATAGCGGCAATAATACCAAAGATGATAAAAAGTATGTTCATCTCAAGGGTATTCCATGTTGTTCTTGCAAAGTCATTTGACTGAACATAGAACTTGAAGTTGTCAAGTCCTACCCATGGGCTACCAAGAATACCTTTATTGTATCTGTAGTCCTTGAATGCAATCAAAAGACCATAAAGCGGTGTATAATTGAATATAAACACCAAAATCACAGGGATAACGCAAAGTGAGTAAAGCTGAAAATGGCTTTTCTTAAATTTGCTTTTTTTCTTAGGTGCAGCAGCTACGGCACCCGATGTTTCTTTAATTGTGTCCAAAGCGAACCCTCCTATAATTACTCGTTATTATAATTATACCACACAAAATTTATTCCGCAAGTCCTTTTTTTTGTCTTTTTGTATGTTTTTTTGTCTTTCTGCCAATATTCCCATATATTAGCAAACTGCAAAGTGGCTCTGCCGTAGGCGTTTAGTCAATTTTTATATTTTTTTGTTTAATTTTTTCATTGACAAATTCCGAGAAAAGTGCGTATGCCACCGCAAAGAAAGGAACGCCCACAAACATTCCGATTACGCCGAACAGTCCTCCGCCCACAATTACTGCAAAAACAACGTACACTGCACGTATTCCGGTGGACTCTCCCAGAAGTCTGGGACCTAAAATATTCCCGTCAAATTGCTGAAGCACTAAAATGAATATTGTAAAAACAAGTGCCTGCCACGGATTTACGGTAAGCAGCAGAAGTATTGACGGTATCGCTCCGATAAAAGGCCCGAAAAAGGGAATAACATTGGTAATTCCCACTATAACCGAAATCAGAACCGCGTAATCGAGCTTTAATATCAACATTCCGATGTAACATATAAATCCGATGATAATGGAGTCCAAAACCTTCGCAATGATATATCCGCCGAAGGTTTTATCGGTAAAAGACAAAACTTCTAAAATCCTGTCTCCTTTTTTCTGACCTGCCGCAGAATACAACAACTTTTTGCCGGTAACAACAAATCTGTGCTTGTCTGCAAGAAGATAAATAGAAATAATAACACCGAGAGCAAAATTCTTTATCCCCACAGATGCCGATATAACAAATGACGCAATATTTTTCACCGATGTCTGCAAATCAAATCCCGCCGACAGTTCTTTTACGATACTGTTCATAATCTCGGTGATGGTTTGTGCGGGAATATCAAACTTCAGAAGATATGAAACAATCCAGCGTTCCACCGATGCCATGGTTTGTTCCAGATATGCAGGTGCAAGCTCTAAAAGTCCCATAACCGCATTTACTATAGTAGGAACCACAAGATACATAAAAACCGACAATGCGGAAAGAAGCAAAACATAAGTCAAAATTATGGAAACTGCCACCTTTACTCCGCGTCTTACAGGCTTTTTTGTTTTTATTTTATCAAAAAGCTTCATAAACTTTTTATAGGGATAATTAAATATATATGCAATCACAAAAGCATATATAAACGGTTTAATGACATCAATCACTGCACCAAAAGCACCCGTGATATAATTAATATGGTTAACACACGCCCATAAAAAAATTGAAGCTGCAACCACAGAAAAAGCACAAAGGGATATTTTTACGTATTTATTTTCAGTATCAAGTTTCATTTTTTCCTCCTTTACACCAACGTAACACAATATCTTCATTAATAATACACAATTTTACGATATATTTATTTTACCACATTCGGCGTATTGTTGTAAATAGATTGACCAAAATAAAATTTCATGATAAAATTTACAAGAGGTGTTTATATGAAAAAAATCGGTATCTGGCTTTTTGATACGCTAAGCGGAATATTTTTCTGTACGGGGTTTGTAATGGTTTTGTGGATTTTTGTATTTTTAATTTGGAAATTTCCCGAAATAAATTTCACCAATATTGCTTTTATGGTTGAATTTGTTTCATTGTTCTGGATTTCAGATTTCATATTTCATTTTTCTTCCCCGACAGTTGCAAAAGGAATACTGCACAGTATCATATGCTTTATGCTCTCGGTTATACTTTTTTCACTGAATTTCGGCTTTGTGCCGTCAGCCCGCATGCTTATTATATGGATGCTTGTATTTTTCTCTGTTTACGCATTGCTTCTCGCAGGATTGATAAAGCTTTCAAAAAAACTGAACTCGCCGCTCAGGCACTTTCCCGAATGGTTGTTTAAGCTAAGGCCTCAGATTATTCAAAAACTTTCGCAGGATAAGTAATTTTCTATTGACTAAACATAAATTTTGCAATATAATAAATATATTCACTTTAAAGGAGAGATTTATTTTGAAGAAGATAATTTCAATTATTTTATCACTTGTTATGCTTGTCGGTATGCTTACAAGCTGCGGCACTGCTACTATGGATGAAATAAACAAAAACACAAACATTGCAGTTGCAAAAATCGGCGACGAAGATATTTACGCATATGAAATGATTTACCTTATGAAGATGGGTTATCCAAAAGAGGAAGCTTTAGAAGAAGTTGCATCTCTTAAGGCATCTGTTATCAAAGCAAAAGAGAACGGTATTACTCTCACAGCTGATGACGAGACTTTGATTGAAGAACAGATGACAGAGCTTGCTACCCAGTTCGGCGGCGAAGATGTTTTGCTCAGCGAATTTGAAAATCTGGGAATTACCCAAGACCAGTACAAGGAAATTATGCGTCTTTCACTTATGGTTGAACATCTTAACGAAAAAATCGTTGAGCTTGGTCTTTTCACAGAAGTTACAGACGATGAAGTGCTTGCATTCTACAATGAAAACTTCTTAAGATCCCAGCACATTTTGTTTGCAACTCTTGATTCTGAAACAAACGCAAAGCTTTCTGACGATGTTATTGCTCAGAAAAAAGCTCAGGCTGAAAGCGTAGCTGCTAAAATTGAAGCAGGTGCTGCTTTTGAAGATTTTCTTTCGCTTTCAGAAGACCCGGGTGCTGAATCCAGTCCCGACGGTTATACTTTCTTAAACAGCGGTGCTGACTCAATTAAGGATAACGAGCTTATGCTTGCATACTTCCAGCAGGCAGGTATTCCGATAATGGTAGAGGCTTTTGAAAAAGGCACTGCAGACCTTGAAAACGAAGAAGTTTCCGGCGTAATCGAGTCTGACTACGGTTTCCACATCATTAAACGTCTTGACGTTCACGGTGAAGGCAATGAATACGAAATGATGAAAACATACATTGCAGGTGTGCTCAACAATATGAACTACACCTCGCTTGTTGATACCTGGAAATCAGGAATAAAGCAGAAAACCAATAAATACTACGAAGCTTTAGAGGTTACTCCTGCAAGTGAAACAGCTGCTGACGGAACAGATGTAGCTGCAGAATAACATATTAAAAATTCAAGACGCTGCTTGATCCTGCTTTTGCAAGACAGCAGCTTCTTTTGTATAAACAAGCAGCTACGGAAAGGATGTTTTTAATGAATACTATCACAGTTAAGGCGTCAAAACAGTATGACGTTCTGGTTGAAGGCGGATGCTTTAAAGACGCAGGCCGGCTTGTAAAAAATGTATTCCCGAAAGGGAAAATCGCAATTGTAACAGATGATACCGTCAAATCGCTTTACGCTTCAAGCCTGATTGAAAGCTTAAAGGCAAGCGGTTTTGAAGATATTTTTGTATTTTCGTTTCCTCACGGAGAGCAGTCAAAAAATTATAAAACTTTAATAGATATCACAGAATTTCTCGCAGAAAAAAATCTTACACGTTCCGATGCTTTGATAGCATTGGGAGGCGGTGTTGCAGGCGATATCTGCGGATTTGCGGCTGCCATATACTTAAGAGGAATTAAATTTATACAAATTCCCACAACCTTTCTTGCGGCAATTGACTCATCGGTAGGCGGAAAAACCGCCGTAAACTTAAACGCAGGCAAAAATCTGATAGGCTCTTTCTATCAGCCCGAGCTTGTTATCTGCGATCCTAAATTAATTGACACTTTAGATGACATTTATTTTGACGACGGTGTTGCAGAAGCTATCAAATACGGTGCTATTATGGACTCTGAGCTTTTTGAGCTTTTTGAAAAAGGCGGTATGAAGGAAAACCTCGAACAAATCATTGTCCGCTGCGTTCAGCTTAAAAACATCGTTGTAACAGAAGACGAATTTGATTTGGGACTTCGTCAGCTTTTAAATTTCGGGCATACAATCGGTCATTCAATTGAAAAGTGCAGTAACTTTGAGATAACCCACGGCCATGCGGTTGCAATCGGTATGGCAATTATCACAAGAGGCTCAAAGGCACTTGGAATTACGCCGCCCGAAGATGCTGAAAGACTTGAAAATTTAATCAAGAAATTCGGTCTTCCCGTAAAATGCGAATTTGATACAGATGCACTTTACACACCTGCAGTTTCAGATAAAAAGCGTACTCACGGCGACATAACCGTTATAGTTATGGAAAAAATCGGAAAGTGCGTTTTACATAAAATCCCTGTTGAAAACTTAAAGGAGCTAATTGAAAATGGACGTTAAAATCACTCCCTCAAAGCTTTCGGGCAAAATAACGGCAGTTTCATCAAAATCAGACGCTCACAGGGTTTTGATTGCTTCCGCTCTTTGCGGCAGCAAAACAGATGTTTACTTAAATAACATTTCAGAGGATATCGAAGCAACCCTTCGATGTATAAAAGCCTTTGGAGGAGATTTTGAATTAAACGATGGCTTTATCTCGGTTTATCCCCTTAAGAAAACCTGTAAAGCCGCTGCCCACTGCGGTGAAAGCGGCACAACCGCCCGATTTATTCTGCCGGTTGCGGCTTGTGTTTGCGAAAACTTTACCTTAGAAGGCTCAGGCAGACTTCCGCAAAGACCTTTTACAGAGCTTGTACGTGAAATGAAGGCTTCGGGCTGCGAAATAAATTCCGACCGCCTGCCTATTACCTGCAAGGGATTTTTGAATACAAAAAAAGAATTTTTTATGGAGGGCAATGTCAGCTCTCAATATATATCGGGACTTTTGTTTGCAATTTCCGCAAAGGGCGGAGAAGGAAAAATCACTCTTACGTCGCCTTTAGAGTCTGCAGGATATGTCGATATGACGGTAAACACCTTGAAAAGCTTCGGTATTACAGTTACAAAAGGCGAAAATTTCTACTATGTGGAAAAAGGGTCTCTTAAATCGCCCGGCAAGGTTTATGTTGAGGGCGATTGGTCAAATGCGGCTTTCTGGTGCACTGCAAAATTCCTGGGAAGCGATATTGAAATTGACGGATTGACGGAAAATTCGCTTCAGCGTGACAAAAGAATTGCTTCATTGCTGCCGCTTCCCGATATCGTTGATGCAAAAGACATTCCCGACATTGTTCCCATTTTATGTGTTGCGGCAGCAGGTATGGACAAAACCACCAAATTCATTAATACCAAAAGACTGAAAATAAAAGAAAGCGACCGTGCGAAATCCACCTGCGATTTAATCAACAATTTAGGCGGGAAAGCTGAATATGATGACAATACTGTCACGGTTTACGGCAAGGGATTTTTGCAGGGCGGCGTTATTGACAGTTTTAACGACCACAGAATTGCAATGAGCGGGGCAATTGCCTCAACCATCTGCAAAAGCGATGTAATTATAAAAGACGCTTACTGCGTTAAAAAATCCTATCCGGGATTTTACGAAGATTTTAAAATGGCAGGAGGGTGCGTAAGTGATATTTGATTTCGGAAAAATACTTAAAATAAATGTTTTCGGTGCTTCTCACGCTCCCGAAATCGGAGTTGTGATTACGGGAATTCCCAAGGGAGAGAAAATAAACTTTGATGAGCTTTGTTCTTTTATGAAAAGACGCGCTCCCGGTAATAACGCTTTTTCAACTCCGAGAAAAGAGGCGGATTTGCCCGAATTTATAACAGGTATTGAAGACGGCATTACCACAGGTGAGCCAATCAAAGCAATAATCAGAAACACAAACGTTAAAAGCAAGGATTACGGAAATCTGGAATTTGTTCCCCGCCCGGGGCATGCAGATTACACCGCCTATGTTAAATATGACGGAAAAGAGGATATGCGCGGCGGCGGAAAATTCTCGGGCAGACTTACCGCTCCCCTTTGTATCGCAGGCGGAATTTTAAAACAGATTTTGGCGCGCAAAGGAATTTATACAGGTGCTCATATCGCCTCGGTCCACGGGATTTGCGATGACAGTTTCAGTCCCGCAAGCGTTACCCTTTCGGATTTTGAAAAGGTATGGGCAAAGGACTTCCCCGTTATAAATGACGAAAAGGGCGAAGCAATAAAGGAGGAAATCCTAAAATACAGAGAGCAGAAAAACTCAGTAGGCGGAGTTGTTGAATGTTCGGTCATCGGCACTCCCGCAGGTATCGGCGAACCGATGTTTTCAGGAGTTGAAAATCAGATAGCATCTGCCATGTTTGCAATCCCTGCAGTAAAGGGAATTGAATTCGGTGCGGGTTTCAGTGCTTCGCTTCTTACAGGCAGTGAAAACAACGACGAGTTTTATTATGACGGCGAAACCGTTAAAACAAAAACCAACAACTGCGGCGGAATTTTAGGCGGTATAACCAACGGAATGCCCATTAATTTCAAGGTTGCCTTCAAACCTACCCCGTCAATTGCGTTGCCGCAAAATTCAGTTAATATTTCAGAAAAGAAAGAAACCGTGCTTGAAATCGTGGGCAGACACGACCCCTGCATTGTTCAGCGTGCAGTGCCTGTTGTTGAAGCCGTTTCCGCAATGGTTATTTACGATATGTTATTACAGGATGAAAAGTATCCTGCAAAATGAAAGGAAGAATAAAAATGGATTTGAAAGAAATCAGAAATGAAATTGATAAAATCGACGATCAGTTAAACGAGCTTTTCAGAAAAAGAATGGACACGGTTTTACAGGTTGCAAAATACAAAGCAGAAAACAACATTCCTGTTTTAAATCAGGGCAGAGAACGTGAAATTATTCACCGTATGGTATCGCAAAACGGCGATGAGCTTGCATCATACACAAAAATCCTTTTCAACACACTTTTTGATGTAAGCCGTTCATATCAATCGGTTGCTTTGAACAAGCAAAGCGATTTGGCTGAAAAAATCAAAAACGCACTTAGCAGCACTCCCGAAAAGCTTCCCAACACCCCCACCGTTGCGTGTCAGGGTGTTGAAGGTGCATATTCTCAGCAGATGTGCGACAAAATCTTCACAGCACCGTCAATTATGTACTTTGCAAGCTTCAAAGGTGTTTTTGAAGCAGTTGACAAGGGGCTTTGCAAATATGGAATTTTACCTGTTGAAAATAGTATTCACGGCTCTGTTTCAGAGGTTTACGACCTTATGCACAAGTATAAATTCTATATTGTAAAGGAACAAAAGCTTCACATAAGCCATTCACTTCTGTCAAACGGCACAGACATCAAAAAAATCAAGGAAATTTATTCACACGAGCAGGCAATCGGTCAATGTGAAGAATTTATCAGGAAAAACGGTCTTAAGGCTGTTGTATGCACAAATACCGCAGCGGCTGCCCAGAAGGTTAAAGAAAGCGGCAGAGATGATGTCGCAGCTATCGCATCCGAAGAATGTGCCGGAGTTTACGGTCTTAACGTGCTTGCCGGAAACATTCAGGACAGCGACAACAACCACACAAGATTTATCTGCATTTCAAAAAATCTTGAAATTTATCCCGGTGCAAACA
>CAZBJD010000020.1:0-23727 GCA_964492155.1 uncultured Eubacteriales bacterium | reverse complement strand
CCCTACAAGTGGAATAATTATACATAAGTTTAGATTATTGAGACAGCCCCTTTTTGTAACTTTTGTACCGAATTTTGAAAAGTGCATTGACCGTTTTGCAAATTTTTTATATAATAATATCCGAAAAGAATAACTATTCAGGAGATACTATGAAAAAATCAAATATATTGCATTCAGTTATTTTGCCCCTTTTTGTTATGATGCTCTGGGGCACACTTTATCCTATAGTAAAAATCAGCTATGACGTATTCGGCATCAACACCAACTCGGTAGCAGATATTTTAATGTTTGCATCGGTAAGATTTGTATTTTGCGGGATACTTCTTTGCATAATCGCACATATCAAAAAAGAAAGTCTTGAAAAGCCTGAAAAAAAGAGCATCGGTTTGATTGTTTTGGCAGGATTTTTTTCAATATTCCTGCACTACGCTCTTACATATGTGGGACTTTCTGTTACTGACAGTTCAAAATCAGCGTTAATCAAGCAGCTTGGCACACTTTTATATGTCTGCTTTGCATTTTTATTTGTAAAAGACGAAAAATTCAACAAATTTAAGATTATCGGCGCACTCGTCGGCTTTGCGGGAATTATCGCAATCAACCGGGCAGGAAAAAGTTTTATATTTGAAGTCGGAGATATTCTTTTAATACTTTCATCATTTTGCACAGTTATATCTTCGATAATCAGCAAAATTACCGTTCAGAAAAGCTCTCCCTTATGGGTTGCAGGCATTTCGCAGCTTTCAGGCGGATTATTTTTACTTGCTGTTGCAATTATTATGGGCGGTGCTTTCCCTGTATTCACTTTAAAATCGGTACCTGTTTTTGCATATATCTGCATATCTTCAATAATCGGCTACACCGTGTGGTATTATGTAATGAAAACCATATCTGTTTCAAGGCTTTTTATAATAAGATTTGCCGAGCCTTTGTTTGCCTGCATTTTCGGTGCACTATGGCTTGGTGAAGATATATTCAAAATCCAATACCTGCTTGCATTTATTCTGATTTCAACAGGAATCACACTCGGTAACCGTAATTAGAAATTTTACAGAAGCAAAGGCATTTAAAATCAACAACACTAAAAGCACCTAATCGGCAATGTCATTAAGTTAAAATGATATATGAAAGGCGTAAAACGAAAAAGGAGCTGTCTCAATAATCATTTTCTTTGTATAAATATTCAAAATCGTAGGGGCGGTTCACGAACCGCCCGCGGGGCATTCGTGAATGCCCCCTACAAGTGGAATAATTATACATAAGTTTAGATTATTGAGACAGCCCCTTTATTGTTATTCTTAACTTAATGACATTGCCCTACGGACGTTTTTTAAATACCTAAAATATTAGATGCGATATTAAAGTAAATCACAAGCGAAAGAGCATCAACGATGGTTGAGATAAAAGGTGATGCAACCACCGCAGGGTCAAGTTTGAATTTTTTTGCAACCATAGGCAGCACGCATCCTATAACCTTTGCAAAAAGCACGGTTGCAATCAATGTAAGGCTTACAACCATCGCAACCGATGTACCTACTCTGTCAAAAATTAAAAGCTTTAAAAAATTAACAGCCGCAAGTGAAATTCCGCACAAAACTCCAACTCTTATTTCTTTCCACAAAGCACGGAACAAATCGGAAAATTCAATTTCTCCAAGTGAAATTCCGCGTACAATTGTAACAGACGCCTGACCGCCGGCATTACCGCCCGTTCCCGAGAACATAGGAATAAACGAGGTCAGAATAACCATTTTTGCCAACGCTCCCTCATAATGGGAAATGATAGCACCTGTAACTGCAGCAGAAATCATAAGTACCAAGAGCCATGGGATACGCTGAACCCATGTTTCAAAAACACCTGTTTTAAAATATGATTTATCCGACGGAGTAATAGCCGCCATCTTTTCAATATCCTCTGTATTTTCCTCCTGCAAGACATCAATAGCATCGTCGATGGTAACAATGCCCACAAGTCTTGACTCTTTGTCAACAACGGGAAGTGCCAGAAAATTATATTTGCTTAATGCAATTGCAGCTTCTTCTTTGTCATCGTCGGTCTGGACAAAAATAACGTTAGTGTCCATAATGTCGCCCACAATATCGTCATAATCTGCCAAAAGCAAATCCTTTACAGACAAAACACCCTGTAATTCCCTGTTCTTGTTTGTAACATAGCAGGTATAAATTGTTTCCTTGTCAACACCCGTTTTTCTGATGTGTTCAAAAGCTTCTCTGACAGTCATTTGTTTTTTCAGGTCAACAAACTCGATTGTCATAACGCTTCCTGCCGAATCCTCTTTGTACTGCAAAAACTGATTTATCAGCTTTCTTGTATTTGGGTCGGTGTTTTTAAGAACTCTTTTTACCACGTTTGCAGGCATTTCATCGATAAAATCCACTGTATCGTCAAGAAACAGCTCATCAATAATGCCTGAAAGCTCGTGGTCAGTAATAGCTTCAACAATGCTTTGCTGCAAATCTGTTTCCATATAGGAAAAAGCTTCTGCAGCAAGCTCTTTCGGCAGAAGCCTGAATACTCTGATTAAATCGTCGCCTTCCAGTTCTTCAAACAAAGCCGCAATATCAACGGCATTTTCCTCCAGAAGCATTCTTCTTATCTGCCCGAAATTTTTAGCTAAAATCAGCTCTTTGATTTTTTCTTCCATTAAAAAAAGCCTCCTTCAACAAGGCGGCCTTATATCGCACGGACCGCCCTTAGATATTTGATTGTGTTGTATCGCCCGGGATACGCGTCCATGCAATTTCACTTCCTTTAAAAATATTATGTAACCATTTTACCACAAATATAGCCTTTTGTAAATAAAAACTTACAAAAGAACGTCTCATCAGTTCTTTACATTCATCAGAGCCCACGCCGTTATAATTAAAGGGGCGTGGGTCTGATTGATTGCAACACCTGCTTTTTTTATTATCGTTTCTTGCGTTTTCAAAAAGTTCTAGCCGGTTATCCTGTTTTGCAAGCCGTTCCAAGCCAAAATCATTACAGTTAAAGCCTGCGTATTTTACCGCTTTGCCGCTTCATATATGTAGCGGACTTTCAAGATTTGTTGAAAGCTCCATAACACAATTCCCGTTTATTCAATATAATATTTCTGCTTATAAAATGCATACATATCATTAAACGACTGTTCTCCGCTTGATTTAAGCTGATTTAAATATTCGTGTGTTTCAAAGGAATCGTGAGTAATTTCAATAATACATACTGCAATATTGGAGCAATGATCTGCCACTCTTTCGTAGTTGTTAAGGAGGTCTGACAGTATAAAACCAAGCTCCATGGTGCAATCGCCCTGGCGGAGTCTTGCGATATGTCCGTTCTTGATTTTTCTGTTGAGCTTATCAATAACCTGTTCTAACGGTTCAACACGTTTTGCAATTTCGGTATCCTCGTTAACAAGTGCAGTTATTGCAAGGTCTAAAACATTTGAAACTGCATTTGTGACAACCTTGATATCGTCTTTTGCTTTCTGTGAAAAGTCAATTTTCTTATCATAAATTTCTTTAGCCGCTTCCGCAAGATTTAATGCGTGGTCAGAAATTCTTTCGATATCGCCGATGCAATGCAATAGTTCTGTTACAACCTTACTGTCTTTGGCAGACATCTGTGTTGCCGCAATTTTTATTAAATAAGTGCTTGTCTTATCCTCATATTTATCAACAGTTTTTTCAAGCCTTTCAACTTCTTCAAATTTGGCGTTGTCAAAGTTGTCCATAAGTTTTGTTGCAATTTTAAAAGCTGCATCCGAAATTTTTGCCATTTCACAAACAAGCTCTTTACATTTTTCAACCGCAAATGAAGGCATGGCAAGAAATCTTTCATCAAGAGTTGCAAAGGCATCTTTCTCTTTTTCTTCTTTTTTGCCCTTGATTGTCTTGATTGCAAGCTTTTCAAACAATGAGCAGAAAGGAATAAGAATAACTGTTGAAAGCACGTTGAAAAGCGTATGAACTACCGCAATATTCATTGCTCCCGCTCTTTGAGACATAAATTCAAAGCCAATCATACCATGAAGCAGATAAAATATACCTGCCACAACAACAACGCCAACCATTTTTATATACAGACAGGTTAATGCAACACGTTTTGATTCTGTGTTTCCGCTTATTGATGAAATAATAGGTGTAATTGTTGTTCCTATGTTCTGACCGAGCACAACAGGAATAGCCGTTGAGTATGGAATAACACAAGAAAGCGACAATGCCTGCAAAACACCGACAGATGCTGATGATGACTGAATTATTGCGGTGAAAATCGTACCTACCAAAATACCCATAATCGGATTTGAGAACATTGTGAGCATATTTGTAAAGGTTTCGTTGTCACGAAGTCCCTCAACCGCTCCGCTCATAGCATCCATACCAAACATAAGTATTGCAAAACCAAGGAGTATTGAACCTGTATTCTTCTTTTTATCGTCTTTTGCAACCATAGTCATAATAAGACCGACCGCCGCCAAAATCGGAGTAAAAGATTCAGGTTTAAGCAGCTTGATTAGGGTTGCGGTGCCCTGAATATCAGCGGTACTTAAGAGCCAGGCAGTAACGGTTGTACCAATGTTTGCACCCATAATTATGCTGATAGTCTGTCCCAGTTTCATAATGCCTGAATTTACAAAGCCAACAAGCATAACTGTTGTCGCCGACGACGACTGAATGATTGCAGTCACGATAAAACCGAGCAAAAAGCCTTTAAATCTGTTAGATGTAAGCCTTGCTAAGATTGATTCAAGCTTTCCGCCTGCAAGTTTTTTCAAGTTGTCTCCCATAAGGTCCATACCAAACAAAAACATGGCAAGACCTCCGATTAAACTTAAGATTGCAAAAATGTCCATATTTTTCTCTCCTTATTTTTTGTTTTTTCTTTCGCAGTATTAATTGACAAAATCAACATTCTGCGAATTTATCCGCAATTGTTTATTATCGATTTATATTGTTCGTCACCAATATATCCTGTCCTGTTGAGAAGTTCTAACCAATATTCGATTCATAATATTCTTTTGATGCAATCTGCATTTTTGATATAAAATCAGCAGTTCCGTGTGCGTATTTTAATTCGTGAATATTGGCACCGATTGATGTTCCTGAACGCACAAGCTGATGCGAAGCACATTTAGCTGCCGTCAGGCGAATTTAGCTGAATAGATTTAACTTAAGTTAAATCTATTCTACCATAAAACAAGCAAAAGCACAATAAATCTACACAAAAATTCTGTCGGCGGACAAACTGCGTCAGGATGTGTTAATTTTACATAAAATGGTCTCACAGTTCCGGCAGGCAGGCGATTGTTTCGTTTAAGTCGGACATTCTGCCCGATTTTTTTATTGCTTTAAAGATTTTCTGTTCCTCGGGAAAGTTTAAAATCATCAGCATCCAAATTTCTTTAAGCCTGTGAAATGTATAAGTATAAGACCCCAAAAGCTTCAGATATTCTTCCTCCAAAGCCTTTGAAAAAGCAACAAGCTCTTTTGTCTGAAGTTTTTTACCGCCTTTGATTTCCCTGAAAATTGCAGGATTTGTCACCGCACCCCTGCCAATCATCGCACTGCTTAGTCCGTCATATTTTTCAGAAATTTTATCAAAATCCTTTACGCTGCGTATATCGCCGTTATAACAAAGTTCAAGCTTTGTGTTATAATATGCTTTGTCAAAGGTTTCAGGGTTTGCCGTGCCTTTATAATATTCCTCCCGCACTCTGGGGTGAATAATAAGCTCCGAAATCGGGTATTTGTTATAAATTTCAAGCAGCTTGTCAAATTCATCGTGAGAATTAAAGCCAACCCTTGTTTTTACCGAGATTTTTATATCACAGTCGGAAAAAATCTCATCTAAAAATCTGTCCAGAGTCTCAGGCTCTCTTAATATTCCTGCACCCCTGTTCTTCTTTACAACCGTTCCCGAAGGACACCCGAAATTCAGATTTACTTCATCAAATCCGAGACATTTCAGTTTTTTTATAAATTCTTTAAAAACCTCTCCGTCATTGCACAAGACCTGAGGCACAACCTTTGCATTATTGTTTTCAGGCAGCAAATCCTTTAAGGTTTTTAATGTAATTCTTTCGTTTTCGGTTGGCACAATGAAGGGGGCGAAATACTTGTCGCACCCTCCGAAAAGTCTGTGATGCACATTCCTGAAAATGTGTGAGGTTATGCCCTCCATAGGTGCAAAATAAAGTTTCATAATCAATCTGTGTTCTCTTTCTTATTTATCGTTGTTCCCGACAAGTCCGCAAAACGGCAATTATTTACTTCAATTTTCCGAAGCCTGCCTGCTCAACGCAAAGCTGACCTGCTTCGGTAAGCATAAATTCAGCCATTTTACGTGCCGGTGCGTCTTTCGGAGTATCTTTTCTGATTGCAATATACGTGTTGTTGGAAAGCGGATACGAGCCGTCTGCAATTGTTTCGTCATCAGGCATTATCCCGTCTATTGCAAGAAGCTTAAGCTCAGATTTGGTATTATAGAACATATCCATATTGTTAAAATAATAATAGATGCTGTAGCCCAGTCCATATCCCGGGGGTTCCTCGGTTTTTGCACTCATTACATCGGTCAGCACATTAGACATCGTCATAGAAGTTTCTTCCTGAATTTCCGGATGAATTTCGTTTCCGTTTAAGAAATGTTTTTCCATCTGTGCATGGCTTCCGCTGTCATTGTTTCTGCAGTAAGGATACATCAACGCATCCGGGCCTCCTGTCTGATTCCAGTTATCGTAGGCATTATTCACATAGATATTTGAAATTTGTTCGCTTGTTAAGCCTTCCGCAGAATTTTCGATGTTTGTAAAGAAAACCATAGCATCGTAAGCAATGGGTATAAGCTCAAGCTCAACGCCTTTTTCTTGTGCCATCTCCAAAATGTCGCTTGCCGGATATACCGACGCAAAACTCATATCAACTTCCCCGTTTATAAGTTTTTGATATGTTGCGTGGCTTTTTGAGTGTTTGTCGGGCATATCAGGATGCAGCAAGCCATTACTGAACAAATTGCCGTAAACGGCTTCTGTGAACGGATAGGTTGACGTAGACCCGTCTATTACCGGCATAGCCTTATCAAAGCCAAATTGTTCTGCAAGCTGTGACGGATACACCTGACAGCGAAGCTGCAGATTAAATAAAAGGCTTGCCACATCATACCTTGTTGCATTCTTCTGAGGGTTAATAATTCTTACAGGATTTTCCGCATCTGAACTATCCGCATCTGTTTCAACATAATTACCGAGTTTTGAATAAGCTTCCCTTGCCCAATCGGATATT
The DNA here is from genome assembly GCA_964492155.1 of uncultured Eubacteriales bacterium. Taxonomy (GTDB): domain Bacteria; phylum Bacillota; class Clostridia; order RGIG6154; family RGIG6154; genus RGIG2094. Next base: position 16,447 of record CAZBJD010000020.1, on the reverse strand, counting down.
TTATCCGAATCTGCACTGTTCATATTCGCATCGCCCGGATAGGCAAGTCCCGCAAGCTCTGCCGCACGTGCCGCCATAACAACAAATTCTTCTCTGGAAATATTCCGTTGGGGAGAAAAAGTTGTTTCGGTATCGCCTTTGACCAGTCCGTGATAATAAGCGGTTAAAACCTCACGGTAATACCATTTATCGCTTGTCACATCATCAAACACTCTTACAGTTCCTTGCATGGCAACCTGCTCAAGTCCCAAAAATCTCAGCAGCATCGCAGCCGCTTCCGCTCTGGTAATATTCTCAAACGGAAGCGCCTCGCCTTTGTCATTACCTTTTATAACACCGGTTCTTGAAAGCTCTTTAAAAGCATAAAACTCATAATATCTGCCGTCATTATCGGTAAAATTTATATATTCGGTTTCAAATGCTTCAATTTCCCTGTCCGCATTTTCAACAGGAACTGTTGCATACAATCTGTCATCATATGTATCAGAAAGAGTAATTGCTTCTTTCGTATCTTTATATCTTGCCCTGATAACTTTTTGATGGTTATATTCTCCTTCGCTTGCATATGGGATGTGAATGACCTTAAAAGCTTCGTTGTCAAGCCCGCCCGATTCATCAGCAGGTGCGGCAATGCACACACAGCATTCTGCCATAACAATTAAACCCAAAAGTATTGCCGATAATCTTTTTTTCATTACCGATACCTCCTTTACTTCATTATAACATCAAGGATACAAAAACGCAATCTATTCCACATTATAATACACCGAATCGACATCAAAAAAGGTTTTGTTTATAAATTCTTTTTTTGTCCTCATATTATATCGGTCAAGGTTAAAGCGTTCCTGAATTAAAACCCCTTCTTTTGTGAAAAATGTACGCATTGCACTGCTTACGGGGCAGAAAGTGCTGTAACCCATATCCTTTAAATACTGAAGCCTTTCGTCACCCTCGGACAAATGGTATCCAAAGGGGCTGATATAAATATCGGGCTGCAAAACTGCATCAAAAATACGCTCTTTAAATCTGTTGGTATCGTAATGCAAGTCTTCGCCGCTTACCTTACCGTCTTTGAAATAATCGTTGTGAGTATAGCTGTGGCATGCAAGCAGCCAGCCTGATTTTTTCAAAGCCGCAGCAATTTTTTTACCCTCTGCCATAAGTTTTTCTTTTTCTTCGCCGTCGGCTTTAATAAAGTTGTATCCGAAAATGCCCTCATAACCTGTTACCGCAACAATTCCTTTAGCTCCTCTGTAGGAAAAATCAGGGTGTTGTTCCACAAACTTATCTAAAATAGGCATAACGTCGCCCTCATAGGTATACTCAATTTCTCCGCTTGGAGTTTTTACTTCGCACATAATATTTCCGTAATCATCAAGCACAAGGCGATCTGCAAACCCGTCTTTATCCATATAATCGTAATAATTCACATCGTCAACAGATATAATAAGCGGCTTTTTGCCCGGAGGAAGCAAAACCTTATCGCCCTCTTTAATATCTGCAATAGAATAAAGTATAAAATCTCTTTCGTAAAGCTGCGGAAGCATCGCTTTAAATTCCGAAACGGTAGTCATCCACATATCATATCCTTCGTGGGTATAATCTCCGTCAAAAGCAAGCTCGGGGTACACAATAAGGCTATGGAAAAACACATGATAAAACTGCCCGTCATATGAAACAAGCTCTGATTTTTTCGCAATGATTTCCTGTTTTTTATTATTTATTTCCTCAGAATTTGCATACTCTGAAGCCTCAAGGACTCCGATCGCCTCATCATACATATAACCAAGTACCAGCTTGTCTGCCTTTGCAATGATTTCCTGCACGGCAACAGCCTTTTTATCATTTATACCTGTTATCACAACACCTGCAATTGCTGCCGCAAAAATAACAACGCACAACAAAGCTGAAATCACAGGACTTTTTTTATCTTTGAAAAAATTCATAAGATTTTTCATACAAATCACCTTTTTAATCTATTCTGTCTACATTATATCTTAAAATCACACTTTTGTCGACAGATTTTGCAAAAGAAAAAATGGCAATGTCTGAACATTGCCATTTTAAAATTTTATTTTATTATTTCATTGTGTCCTTTTACTTTGATTTTTCAGAACATTCTTCTGTTCACACTGCAACATCAAAGCTTAACCGTTGCAGTTTCGTCGTCGTTATAAGTTATTCGGTCACCCTGTGATAAAAAGGCGTCTAAATATTCAAAATATTCTTCCTTTGATTTAAACTGAGGCTTAAATTCTTCTTTTATCTTTTTGGCTCTTGCACCGCCGTCTTTCAAAAGAAGGTAAAGCATATTAAGCTGCCATTTTGCAGAGCCAACACAGGCAAGCTCGGGATTTTCAATACGATAATTGTTGCCATGACCTGTTCCGACAGCCCCCGGCATATAAGGATGAACAACAGGCATTACTCTTGACAAATCGCCCATATCGGTACTGCCTGAGCTTATTTCTTCATTCCGATTAACCATAATTTCAGGAAGTGCACCTGCCGCCTTTTCAGCCACATCTAACATTCCGTCGCTGTTTCTTAAAGGTCCGTAACCGGGAATATCATAAATATCCACATTTGCACCAAGTGATAAAGCAGCTCCGCAAAGGGCACGATTTACCTTGAAGTTAGCGTTTTTAATCGCGTCAAAATCCGAACCTCTTACATAGCTTTCAATGGTAACATTATCGGGAATTGCGTTTACTGCACCGCCTCCGTTTGTGATAATGGGATGCACGCGGATAATATCATCTTCTTTAAAAGTTTCTCTGACTGAGTTGATTGCATTAAGACCTAATGTTGCCGCATAAAGTGCGTTGCAGCCGTCCCACGGGTTTCCTCCCGCATGAGCAGACACGCCCTTGTATGCAATCTTTTTAGCAATACAACCAACCGAACCGCGGCGTATTAAAATATCATTTCCCGTGGTGGTGTGCACCATAAATGCAACATCAACACCGTCAAAATATCCGCGGTATAAAAACTCGGTTTTCCCGCCCATATAACTGATAATACCTTTGTTTTTCAACTCGGTTCTGTACTCAATTTCAATCAATTCTTCGGCAGGAACTGCACAAAGACGAATTTTCCCTGACATTTCATCCAAAACGCCCGGTTCTTTGAGTGCTGCGGCAACGCCCAAAAGTGCCGCCGCCTGTGCACTATGTCCGCAACAATGAACTGCACCTGTTTTGGGGTCTGCCTCAGGATGGTCTGCACAAATGAGAGAGTCAAGCTCACCCAAAACCAGCACCTCGGGTCCGGGTCTTTTTGTATCAATCACAGTATAAAAACCGGGAATATCTCCTGCTTTTACAAGCTCATAGCCAAGCTTTTCAAAAGTCTCCTCCATATACTTTGAGGTTTTAACTTCTCTATATCCTGTTTCGGGGTTTTTCCAGATGTAATCATGTGCCGATAAAATCAGCTCTTTATTTTTTTCTACCGCTTCATTTAAGTTTACCATAAAATCACCCTTCATTTCATACAAATAGTTTATGTTATATTGCCCTGATTAAAGTAATTCTATTTCATATTCCGCTTCAAAAATTCAAGCTGCCCACAGCGGAAATGATCCCGTTATCAGGTTTCATTAATTATCTCCCTTAAATTCGTGCAACACCGGTTTTTCTTGCAGCTTCTGCAACTGCAGCCGCAACTGTTTTTCCTATTCTTTCGTCAAATGCCATAGGAAGAATGTATTCCGCATTTAATTCATCATCTGAAACAATGCCGGCAATGGCATAAGACGCCGCCATCTTCATTTCGTCGTTAATATCGCTTGCGCGGACATCAAGAGCACCTCTGAAAATTCCGGGGAATGCCAGAACATTGTTAATCTGATTTGGATAATCCGAACGGCCTGTACCCACTATTGCCGCTCCGCCCTCTTTTGCCTTTTCGGGCAAAATCTCGGGCACAGGATTTGCCATAGGGAATACAATTGCCCCCTCCGCCATACCGCTTACCATTTCGCTTGACACAATATTTGGTGCCGAAACACCGATAAATACATCTGCACCTTTCATAGCATCTGAAAGTGTGCCCTTTATATGTTCACGGTTTGTAATTTTTGCAATTTCCTTATGAGCGTCGCTTAAATCCTCCATACCCTCGCAGATGACACCAAATCTGTCAACCATAATAAGGTTTTTAACACCAAGCTTCATAAGATGCATTCCGATTGCAGTACCTGCACTGCCTGCACCATTGATAACAACTTTAATTTTTTCAATATCCTTTTTTACAATTTTAAGTGCGTTTAAAAGTGCTGCAGCAACTACAATTGCAGTTCCGTGCTGGTCGTCATGGAATACAGGAATATCGCACAGTTCTTTAAGGCGTCTTTCAACCTCAAAGCAACGGGGTGCTGCAATGTCCTCTAAGTTTATACCGCCGAAGCTTCCCGAAAGAAGATATATTGTTTTAACAAGTTCATCGACATCCTGAGTTTTTATACAAAGAGGAAATGCATCAACATCCGCAAATTCTTTAAAAAGTGCACATTTTCCCTCCATTACGGGCATTCCCGCTTCAGGACCGATATCACCGAGTCCCAGTACAGCTGAACCATCTGTAATAACTGCAACAAGATTGTGACGACGTGTAAGTTCAAATGATTTATTTAAATCTTTCTGAATTTCAAGGCAAGGCTCTGCAACGCCGGGAGTGTATGCTACCGAAAGCTGTTCCTTATTCTTAACCGGAATTCTTGAAACAACTTCAATTTTGCCTTTCCATTCCTCATGTTTTTTTACTGCTACTGTTTTACTCATTTGTATTGTCCTTTCTTTATTGTTTGTATATCAGACTATTTATCTGTTCGGTCTTTTTACGAAATAAACTGTATCAATACCTGCACCTCTGTGATTTTCCAACACGCATAAAGTATCAAAATCAAACTTTGAAAGTATTTTTATATGTGCTGCGTTCGTTGACCATGTTCTTGTGAAAATATTCACATTTTCATATTCTTTAAACAAACTTTGATACATCTTCTGCGTAAGCCCTTTTCCTCTGCCTTCGGGCTTTACAATCAAAGTGGAAAGATAAATGTTAGGCACATCTTCCTCTTTGATTTCATCATTGGTATAGTTTTCTTTAAACGAAACAAAAGCAACAAGCTTGTTGTTTTCTGTTGCAACCATAAGCCTTTGCTTTTTCAATTCTTCAAAATAGCTCAAAATACCGTCCGATTGTTTTTGCACCGCGTTTAAATCAGCTTCTGTGGTAGACCTGCGTGCAGACAGCGGCGGAACAAACTCATCATCGCCTGCAATCAGCATATCTAAAATCTCATCGTAATATTTAGCCTGATGCTGATATTCAAGTAACTCAATATTCATAAAAACATCCCTCTCTCTCGGCGGATTTCCGATTTATGCAAGCTTGTTATAATTTGCCGCCGTAAAAAACCTTTAGCTTTGATGAATTTTGCAAAGCAAAATTCAGTACGCATCAATTATACCATACCCTGCTGAAAAAAGTCAAATGGGGATGTAAAAAAGCCCGAGCCGCAAAAAGGCTGAATTTTCTTTTAAAAAAACAGCAAAAAATTAAAAATTTATAAGCAAGGTAAAAGGGGGACGTAAATAAATTTACGTCCCCCTTTTTAAACTATTTAATTGTTTTCACAAATGTGTACGGTATCATATTATCGTCTGCCGACCATACAAAGAGTTTGATTTTCTTGGTATTCGGTGCGGTAAATTCAAACACATACTCACTTGTTAAAGAGTCTGCCGCTATAGTTACCTTCTCGTTCTTTGTGGAAACAAGTCTTCCGTCTTCGCTATAGCACGCAATATGAATTTTAGCTTCTTTTTCAGTATCTGTTGTGTTGTACGCATAGGTTGTAACCTTAAAGCTTTCCTGTGTCATATCGTCAACCGAGTAAACAGTAACGCCTACCTGATTTCTTTCTGCCGACTGACTTTCTACCATTGTCTTAAACTTAAAGGTGTCGGAAATTGCAACCGAACCTGTAGAGCATTTGGCAGTTGCTTCTGTTGAAACTCTCCAATAGTAAGTTTTATCACTTTCAAGGCTTGTTTCAACCTTGTATGAAAGGTCGTAGGTTGTTGCACTTTCAATAATATCGGTAAATTCAGCATCGCTTGCGATTTCAACCGTATATTCCTGTGCACCCGTTACCGACGCCCACTGAAGTGACAAGTCTTTTGCTGAAATTGAAATCTCTGTTGTATCAACCGGGCTTATTGAATGAGTTTTTGTATTTACAGTATAGTCATCTTCAGACCTGAGTCCTATTTTGTCAAAAGGTATTGTTTCAAATGTTGAAACATACTCTCTTATTTTTTCATACGCACTTGTATCTGCAAAGGTCGTGCCATCAAACGGGTTCTCATCTGATGTTAAGTAACAATTGTTTTCATCAATTGTTCCGATGTAACCTGATTTACTTGTGTTCGCATAATCTCCTGATGTTGTATATGCAAACGGCAGTGTATACTTGCCACTTTCATTCTTTGGCATATCAATAACATTTTCTGCACAGTTAATCATTACGTTATTTGCATAATAGTTATCACGAGCCGCACTTAAATAATCATTAAGGTTAACTTGTTCAGTTACTGTTTCATAACCATAGGTATAACCCAAAACTTTTTTGGGTTTCTCCCAAGTATGAGTATATGGTGAAATTATGCTTGAAGTTTTAGCCGCAGCCGAAGTTTTGCCTGCTGCTTCATACTCATCAATTCTCTGATACATAAGCTCTGCCCATGTTTTAAGAAGCGGATAACGATTTGCATAAGCGCCTGTAAGCGTGTTATTTTCTTCATCACCGCCGTAGCCTTCAGATGCTTTCAATCTTTTAGTAAATGAGCCATAGTTAAGTGTACCTGTTACCCATCTTGTGCCCGCTGTATTTGCAGATCTCCAGTAGTTTGGTGAATTTCTGATTGGTCCCTCGCCGCTTGAAGATGTGTAGTTCAGTATAATATTATTGTAAACTGTAATTTCGCTGGTGTTATGAAGCTGGAACCAGCTTCCGTCGATAATATTTCCGTAGCCATAGCACTCTGAAAGCATATCGTCGAAATAAATTGCTCTTGCCGCAGCATCGTGGATATAGTTATATCTTACGTGGTTACCGCGGTTGAACATATTGTTACCATTAACGTAAATACAACCTGCGTCATCAACAGCTCTCGGACCTGCAACAATTTCGTTATACTCAACAACAATTTCATTGCCTGTAACACTTATACACGTGCCTATGTTATTTGAAATAAAGTTATGGCTTATAATCTGACCGACACCCGATGAACTAATACCTTTTGTGTTATAAAATACACAATTCTGAACGAACTGACGGTCAGGTGTAAGGGCTTTCTTTTCAGCTGTTGAATTACCTGCAATATATACGCCTTTACCCTCCATATCTTTAAATGAAGAATTTATAACGCCTGAATATTTACCTTCAACATAAATACCGTTGCCAACATTTTCAAAAGAGCAGTTCTGAACAACAACGCCTTCTGTATTAGGACCTGCGATGTTGAGGGCTCTGCCTCTTGCCTTTTCAAAGTTAATTCCGTTAACAACAACGTTTTTACAGTTTCCTATATACCACATCTGTGATGCATCAGCAGCTGCATACACAATTTCAGAATTTTCAATGTCACCTGTGGGATAAATATAAAGCTTGCCTGTTTCTTTATCCACAAACCACTCACCCGGAGTGTCAAGTTCTTCTAAAATATTGTAATAATAGAAAGAGTTTGTGTAGCCTGTTCTTGATACATACTGACAACCCCAGCTTAAACCTGTGGCAGTTCTTATACTTCTGTTTTCAGGGTGGAACTCTGTGATATTCAGGTGATTTAATGTCCAGTCGTCGTAGAATTTACCATACACCCAGATATCGCCTGTGTCTACCCACGAAAACGGTCTTATATCTTCAATACAGAACTGGATACCCTGATCGGTATCAACAACACTTTCTGCCTCAGCATTTTTCTCGGTAGCACGTTTTGAGTAAGGACGGTTGTCGCCGCAGTTAGAACCGACTGCAGTATTGATATAACCCGAGTCGATAACGCCATTCTCGCCGTCTTCGCCCTCGTATTTTCTCATAACCGTGGTTTCTGAATTAGGCCATCTTGCAATCTGATATTTGCTCTCGCCCACAAACAAAACAGGTGATGAATCTGTTGTAATATCACCATAGTCGGTCATTCCATACTTTTCCTTAAGGTCAACAACCAGAATATCGTCAACAACCTCGGGGGCAAGTCTTTGAATAATCCCGCTGTCTGTAACTTTTTCAAAATCACTGCTTTTAATATTTGTTCCGCCCGTAATTGTTACTTTTTCATCATTGTAATTTGAAACAATAAAGGGCAGTTCTTCTGTAGCCACAACGGATTTTATGCTCAAGCCGTCGCTCATAGGATATGTTCCTTCTCTTAAGTAAAGAACCCTACCCGTTTCAGGCGGACGTGCAGCCAAAGCCGCTGTAACAGTCTTATAAGGTTTATCTATAGTACCGTCTGCCGTTGCATCATCGCCATTTTTAACGTCAACAAAAACTTCACTAAGACCTGCGATGTCTGCAGCTCTGATTACCGGCATTTCTGACGGAAGCTCTCCTACTTTTTCCTTGAAAAGTGTTTTTACTGTAGTACCTTTTGGTGCTTCATAGCTTGTAGGCAATGCCTTCAAAGCCTCTAAACGGTTGCTTTCTGATTTAACGCTTGTTGTTGTATCAATCTCTCTTGTGATTTGTGCATAACCTGTTGTGAAGTAGAGAGTATATACTCCCGGGTCCCCTGAGTGCACGAATTCATACTCAAATGTACCGTCGGAATCGGCAGCAATCTCCGCATAGTTGGAAAATACCGGATTATCCTTGGTATGAGCAGGAATATCTGCGCGGGTTTTTCCCGGGTACAACATATAAAATGTTGCCCAGTCTCTGCCCATACTAACTGCCATTGTACCTGAAAGCTTAAGAACTCCTGTATCAATGTCATACTCGACAACCAGATGAATACCTGATGATACATCGGCTGCCACACAAGGGAGAGAGAAACAACACATAAGCATTGCCGCAGCAATGATTGTTGCAATAATTCTTTTCATTTTAAATCTCTCTTTCTTAACAATTTTATCGCATTATGCGACATTTTTTCCATTCCATCAAAAAACCAAGCGGGAACGGGCTTGCCCGTTCCCCGTTTTGGATAATAACTATTCAGCACAACCGATTGATACTTTTCCAAGTGTCTTATGGCAATAAATTGAGAAGTATCCCTGATCGTAAATCGGATCGTCGGAATCCAGATATTCGATAATGGTTTCGCCATTGATTTTAAGTGTGCTTAAAACTCCGCCGTCTACATTTACCGAACCTACTTCAACATCATAAGTTTCGCCTGATTTAATAATCTGTTCGTTGTTGGGGATTTTAACAACAATTTCGCCGTTGCCTGCTCCCTCGTACTTCTGGAATTCAATCAGGTCTGGCTTAATAACAAAGAAGTAGCTTCTTGATCTTGTGTGAGATGCATTTTTGTCCACATGTCTGGTTGCGATTGCGTGCCAATCGCCCACAGTATCATATTTAAGCTTGAATTTCATCTTTTGCTTTGATGTTAAAGGCTTGTTGTATAAAAGAACTGTGCCTTCGCCTTCGTCAGCAGTCAATGCCAAAGTATTATTATCTTCAAGCTCTAATGTTGCAAGAGGACTTGTTGCAGTCCACTGTGAAAGGTCGAATGCTTTAAGCGCATAAACACATTCATTTGCATCATTTTTCTTGATATCTTCAACAACTGCATTTAATGCATTTGTTGCTGCTGCAACCGCTTCTTTTGAGTCTGCTGTTTCAACTGCTGCTTTTGCAGCTTCGATTGCCGCTGCAAGTTTTGCTTTTGAACCAACCTTGTATGTAGGTTCTGCTGAAGGCTCGCCTTCAACTAATTCTTCATCAAAGGTTTCAGCTGCTGTGATAGCTTTTTCAAGAGCCGCTGTGCTTACAGCATTCGGGTCAAGTGATGCGATATCTTCAACAGATGAATAGTAAGTTGTTTTATTCTTAGCCTGATGCATAAATGCATAATAACCGGGCTGGTAACAAGAAACCGGAGCGTTTTTATCGAGATAATCAACAATTGTTTCACCGTCTATTGTGAGTACAATGTGAACACCTTCGCTTGTAGGCTTGATTGTTGAAGTAAAGTCAAACCATTCGCCGCCTTTGACAAGCTTCTCGTTGTTTACAACTTCAGCCAGAATAGAGGTTGATTCGCCTGTCTGCTTCGGATAACGCTGAAGCTCGATTAAGTCTCCCTTGAAGATTACGCAGTAACCTTCAGCTGTTGTAATACCGCCGGCAACAGGAGCAGAAGAACGAATGTTAATACCTGTATACTCGCCTAAGACTTCGTGTTTAACTCTTACTGCAAATGTAGCCCCGCCGTTTAATGTACGGATATTGCTACCAACTGTATTTGAAACATTCGGGCTTGAAATTTTAAGTGTATCGCCCTGGAACTCAACATCCATTGCAGCATTGATTCTGTAGTCTTCAGCTTTGAATACATGTGAGCCCTGACCCATATTAATAACATACGGAATTGCATTTTCTTCCAACAATATCCAGAATTCTTTCTGCATTTCCTGAGTATACTTATCAAGGTCGGCCTGGAGCTTGTATTCATCTCTCTTAACCTTAGCCGCTGCTATGAATGCAAGAACTTTTTCATTTGTGCCTGCTTTATAAAGCGGCATATCTGCAGGATATCCTTCTGCTTCAGGTGAACCCTGTTCAATAACAAAGCCTTCTTCCATGAAGTTTTCTAAGGACTTAACTGTAGCATCAAATTCTACAGTATCGAGCTCAATGTAATTGATAGCTTCATCAAATGTATAAGTTACAAATGTTGCAGTTGGCATTACGGACGGTGTTTTGCTAACTTTTTCTGTCCATGAATTAGTAGATACTGTCCAGTAATACTGCTTACCGAACTCAAGGTCAGGAAGATTGATATACTCATCCTGAGTTTCTTGTTCTAAGATAATATTTTCAAAGTTAGGGTCTTCTGCAAGTTTTACTGTGTAAGATGATTTACCAAACACTTCATTCCATTGAAGTATGATTGAAGTTGGTAATATCTTAACCTTATCCGAATTCATAGGAGCCTGTGGTTTGAGTTCTTCCAAAACCAACGGTTCAGGTAAAAGTGCGGGGTCGAAAATCGGACCCATCTGAGCGTTTGTCTTAAATGATTCAACGCCCGGAGCAAGCTCTGCCAGTTTTTCAGCAGTAACATCCAAAACACCGTTTTCCCAATCAGTGAATTCAAAAGCCGACGGGTCTGTAAAGAGATAATTGTTTTCGTTTACATAATCTATTTCTCTGCTTACGATTACAACGCCTTCTTTAAGGCCAACAGCAACGTTGTTCTTATAAATGTTTTCTCTTGGTGATGAAAGAAATTCACCTTCCTTGTCGGCAAGAATATCATAACTCGGGTTCATTTCGTAATTATACTTATGAGCAACCATACGTCTCTGCCAATCATACTGGTATGGGAAACGGCTCTGCCACGAGGTTGTATAATAACCCTGAAAACCCTTGGTATATCTTGTTGAACTATTACCCATAACCAAGTGTGCCCAGCTGTTACCGGTGGTAGTTGTATGAGCATAGTTGTTTGAATTTGAAAGTGCATTATGGTTAGGCAGCTTACAAATCATATTGTTGTAAATCATATTGTTAGAGCCGGCATGCAAGTAAATTCTTGCCTCATTCAACACGTTACCGTAAACATAAGTACCTTCCGTACGGTCATCCAGGTAGATGCCAAAAGGTGTACTTCTCGGCACTATCGTTGAACGGTTAAAGAAGTTATATCTTATAATGTTACCTGTATTTTTCGGTGAACCATTACTGTAGTAAAGACCGGCGTCAAGACCAACGTCAGGTCCTGCAACAGTTTCATTATACTCAATAATTCTTTCAGAACCGCCTGATGAGGTTGAAATACCCATTGAATTAAAGCCTGTTACAAGGTTATGTGAAACTATGTTTCCTTCACCATTGTTAATAGAAACACGCTTTGAATAACAGTTCTGCATAAAATTGCCTGCCCGCCTGTTGGCTGTAGCATAAGGAAGACCTTGCATACTGCACTCACCGACAAGTATTGAGCAAATTACACCGTTTTCATATGTTGTACTATCCTGAATATAGGTATAGCGACTTGGATTCTTTACTTTACAACGCTGAATAATATTTCTGTTTGCACCATTTTTCATATTTATACAGTCGTAACCCATATCAAAAGTAATACCGTTGAAAACTGTATATTTAGAATTATCTAAAGTAACAATATCATTTGTTGTTGTAACAAGCTGAATCAATGTGTTGTCTTTAATATCAATAGTCGGGTAAATATAAAGCATACCTGACTTGGTATCAACAAAGAACTCACCCGGATTGTCAAGTTCTTCTAAAATGTTGTAGTAATAGAAGTTCTTTTCTTTCTGATACTTAGCGCCATAGGCTGAATAGTCGTAAGACTTAATTGTCATTTTCTGTTCGTTCCAGCTCTTAATTCGGAAGTGATATGGTGCCCATTCTGCGTAGAAGTAACCATAAAACCAGATATTATCTGTGTTTTCCCAGTTAAACGGTCTTGGGTTTGCTACCTGAAATTCAATACCGATACCTCTTACGCCTGTATATGTACCAGCGGTAGTACCACTTTGTGTAATATCACCAACTTCAACAACGCCGTGATTACCATCTGCACCTGTGTACTGCGCCATATTGGTGTTACCTGCGTTAGGCCATCTTGCAATTGTATAAAGTGTACCATCTACATAAAGTGCAGGTCTTGCACTTCTTGTAAATGTACCAAAGCTTGAATAACCAAGTTTGCTTAAGTCTACAGAGTAAATCTGTGATTTAAAATCATCCTTAACTTTTCTGTTAAACGCTGCATCATTGGTTTCATTTGCTTTTTTAAGGTCTTTACCTGTAACTGTTACAGCACCTGTGAAGGTAACCTCTTCATCTTCGTAATTTGTGTAAAAAACAAGGTCTTTTTCACTTGCACCGCCTGATTTGTTTCCAATTACCAAAGCATCCAAAATAGCGTAAACGCCTTCTCTGAAGTAAACAGTTACACCGCCTTGTTTGCTTGCTAAATTGTTAACTGCTCTTACCGCTCTTTCAGGAGTTTTGAAAGGCTCATCTATTGTACCCGGATTATGGTCGCTGCCATCAGGGGATACGTAGAATTTTGTTTTTGATGCTGCCATTTCTGCTTTTGTATAAGGTGCAAAAACAGGAACTTCATCAGGAAACGTTTCACGGATTTTGTCGAAACGTCCCTGAGTATCGTTTGGCAGCGAATCATATAAGTAGTCACTGTTCAAACCTAATGCGTAATCCCTGGTAAGCTGAGTACCTGTAGATTCCGTAACATAGTTATCCCAGTCAATATTTATGCCGTCAAGTATACCTGCAGAAGTACCTTCAGCATCGTTTGATGCAGATAAAATAACTGCTTCAGGCTGTGCTGCTATTTCTTCCACTTCTGTTACTTCTGCCGCTTCTTCTGCTAAAACTGCAAAGTTTGCAGAAGTAAGAAGCATAAGACACGCAAGTATCGAGGCGACTGTTTTATGAAATTTATTCATTAAGTCAACCTCCTATTATTTGTAGTAAATCATCATGATAGGTTCGCACTGTTTGATGATAACTAAACCTTTTTGAATTTCACCGTTTCCATCGTTGTAAAGTTTAATATCATTATGTCTGATAGGTTCAAAGGTTTTTGCCTTTGGATTTACTCTGATAGTAAATGCATTTGAAATTCCCATTACTCTTTTAACTGAAGATTGTGTAGCTGTATCGAAATATTCACCCGAATTGTACTGAGAAACCGGCCAGTAATCAAACACGAGTTCTGCTACGTTATTTTCAAGTCTGTTCATATAGAACGGAAGTACAACTGTTATACCTGAAAGTGATTCTGTTGTTCCATCTTCAGTAATATTTGCAGGGCTAAAGCTATGGTATTCGCCCCATTTACCTTCTCTTGTAAATGTTCGGCAGCCAATGCTTACTAATTCATCCTCGCTATAATCATAGCAAACAAAGAGACTGTCATCATAGAGCATATTGTCAGTAAGTTTATACATAACAACATCACCAGCCGAAGCTACAATCGGATTTGTTGCACAAGGACCTAAACCGCAGTTACATTTGATAACATCTTCGTTTTCTGTAATGTATTCAAAATACTGGTCGCCGTCACAAATTGTAACCTTATGAACAGTCATACCTTCATCATTGATTGTTTCTGCAACCTTTGTGATTACACCCATTACAGGACTCTCATCGTCATGAACCGAGGGATATCTGCTGGTTACATCATACATAACATATTCTGCAAAGAGACTGCCTGTTTTTGTAGAATAAGCTGTAATTGTGTAAGGCTTATTACTCTTTATACTTGTATTTGTAATGTCTGTAACTATAATATTTTCAATTGGTTCGCCTGAAGGTACAAGGAAGCATTTTGTTCTTGAATCAAGAGCAACACCCATTCCCATAAATGACTGAGTTTTTTGGTAGTAGTAACCTTTTGAGTGGTTTGCTCCGCTCATAATATAAAGTGAATCATCTGATTCTGTCATATAGTTAGGATTGAATGACGCTGCATCGTATGGTGTATCGATGAAATTGAATTCACCGTCACCATTAACTCTGTATCTGATAAGACCGCCTTCAAAACCTTCAAGGTATGCAGCAAGTGCTGTCTTGTCTTTATAGGTTCTACCGTCAACAACTACTCTTTTTGCTGCTGCATAGTCAGCAACCGAGCTGCCATCTGTTAAAAGTCTGATTGTAAGAGTGTTATCCATTGCACTCTCTAAATATACGTTATACAAATAGCCAATTTTTGTTGCATCTTCTGCTTCAGATACGCAGTATGCAATTTTGTTGTCAAATGTAAAGTAGAATACAAAGTTTGAGCCGATTTTTACTTCATTACTATTTAATGAAACATAATCTCTGAATACTTTTGTTGAAGCATATTCTGTATCGCCAATATAATAATCTATACCGTCAATTGAAGAAAGAATACCTGTTACTTTTTCGGTTGAATATCCGATTCTTGCACTCTTGCCGTCTGCAGTTTTTGCTACTGACAACACTGTGCCTGTGTTAATTGTATCAAACTGGTAATCAGTGCCATTTGCACTTCTGACAACGAGGTTGTCTCCTGTTTCGCCAAGGTCGATTGTAACAGGTGTATATCTTATATCACCATAGATGATACGTTTTTCAATGTCAACGCTTTCAACTACAACGATTTCATAATCTGTAACGTTAATGAGATCGTAAAAACCGTCGCCGTTTGTATCAATGAGCTTTACATAACCGTTTTCAGGCTTTAACATCTCCTCTACCGTCTTTACAAATGAAGCTTCTTTTGTTTCTGTTGAAAACACACGGCCATTATAAATAATTCTGTAGTTAGCATTAAGGAATGCTTCTTCAATCTCGTCCTGATTTTCATCTGCAAAGTATTCATATGTAAGATTTGCATATCTTATGATGTCGATATCATTAAGTTCCAATACGTTGGTCTTATTTTCATTGATGTATGCAAAAATAAGGATTTTTTCGTCTGCCTCCTTATCATACTTATAAAAACCTTCAATAGAATAACCTAAAAGGTCTTCCATACCTGTCTGGTTTTCGAATACATACTGACCGACTTTAATCTGGCCTTCTTTTATTTTTGTATCGCCTGCAAGGCTGGTAAAACCATCGTCTGTAACAGTTCCTTCAGTCTTATAAATGCCAAGTCTTTTTGACATAAACATTTCCTGTGCAGGATTGCTTGTTACCGCGTCGCCGTCATACAAATTTGAATTTGAAATATCCGCAACCATTGTGTTGTAGATAAGCTTCATTGCAGCCTTAACGGTAATTGTCTGACCTTCTGCAATGTCAACACCGCTTAAAAGACCTTTTGAAGCCGCAGCAGGGATATATCCGCCGTAATACTGAGCAAAATACTGGTCTCCTAAAAGATGAACCAAAATTTTGCAAGCTGCTTCAGCAGTAATGTTCTCATCAGGCTCAAAATATCCGTTTCCGTCACCAACAATGAAATACATCTGATTCAAAAGAGTTGTAACGTCAAAAAGCGGATGATCAAGCGGAATATCTTTAAAAATCTGAGTTGTTGATAATCCTGTATAGTTGTCAATATTGATTAATTTTGAAATCATCTGGGCAAATTCGCCTCTGGTGAGTACCTTTGTGTCATCAGCAAAAGTGCCTTCAGTGACAATGCCTGCTTTATCCAGAAATTCAGGAATTTTAGTAACAGGCATAGCCGCACTTGCTGCAACAGATGTTAAAAGCATTGCAAGTGCCAAG
>CAZBJD010000019.1:0-24376 GCA_964492155.1 uncultured Eubacteriales bacterium | reverse complement strand
AAAGTAGAATTATTTGAGTTTTACGTCGTACGTAAGCTTGCCTGTAGGTTCAAATTCACCTGCCAAGGCTTCTAACGAATATTTAACACCGTCAGGTGATGTGCCGCCGAAAATAATTCTCGGAATGTGCGAAAGATTATCTAAAACGGTTGGAACACCAAAGTGAATAAGGGCTGAAATCCTGTTTGTAAACTGCATTGCGTTAATTAAAGCTTCAATTCTGCGGGTAAGATGGGCAGAGCCCGTGTATGCCAAAGCTTCGGCATAGGTTAAGAAGATAACATGTTCAAAGCCCAAAGTATCCGACAAAACCTTTGACATCTGCTCTTGTGTCGGGAACTGATAAATCGCTTTTGTTTCGGAATTCGGGAACAATTCCTTGATTTTTTTAATTATTGTATTCGGGTCTTTCCAGTTTTCAGTGAAGGTGTCAACATCAACGTGCCCTTCATTATTAATAGCAACCCCATTATCAACCATTACAACAAAGTAGTGTTTGCCGTCTTTTGGAATTGATGCGGAAATGCCTTCATCTTTTATGGTGATAATTGATTTTTGGTTTATTGAGTTGAACGCTTTAATATCTTCATCTTCATCTTCGTATTCGGTGAATTTTGGTTCTGAAAGAACTTTGTGCTGAGCGTCTAAAACTCTTTTAACTGCTTCGTTTAAGTGTTCTTCTGTAAGAATGCCTTTTTCATAGCACTCTTTTACATCGTTGTAATACTGCCTGCTATAAAATCCGAAAGGAAGAGCCAAATCGTTTCCTGCTTCGATGCAAAGTCCGCTTGGGTTTTGGTCGCCGAATTTTGCCTGAATACCCATCATACAAAGAGCATCGGTAATTGCAAAGCCGTTAAAGCCTGCTTCCCTGAAAATGTTGATAACAGGTCTTGAAAGGCTTGCAGGACGGGTATCGTCAATATTTATAAATCTTTTGTGACCTGTCATTACGCCGTCTAAAAGACCTTTGTTGTCAAGCTCCATATATGGATAAAGTGCATAATCTAAAAGTTCTTCTTTTGTATTGTCAGAAACCGACTCTGCCATATGAGAGTCAACATTATAAATGTTGTTTCCGCCGGGATAGTGCTTTCCTACGGTTAAAACACCGCCGTCGTGAAGTCCTTGTGCTTCAGCCAAAGCAAGTGCTGTTACTTTTTCTTTGTTATGACCAAACCAGCGTTCGCTTCCTGTGTTGCCCATATCAAGAAGCGGATTGCAAACTACGTTATATCCCATTTTTCTTGCAGTAATAGCGGTGATTTTGCCGAAAATGTATGCCAGTTCTTCGCTGTCAGCTCTGCCTAAGGCATTGTGTTTGCCGATTTTATAGTCACCAAGACCTGATTCTGCGTCGGTTAAAATAAGTATCGGATAATCAGCGGTTTCTTTAACTTTTTTCATAAGATTTTGTGCACCAACCATTGTTGGAGTAATCCACACTGCACCTAAGGCACGTTTTTTTATAAGGTCAAACAAAAATTCATTTTCTTCTGTTGCCCAGTCATATTCAGGATACTTTTCCATATATCCGCAGGGATTTAAGGTTAAAACCAGACCAAACTTTTGTTCTAAAGTTAATTCTTCAAATTTAAGTTCTTTTAACTTTTTCATAAGTATCACCTCAATGGGAATTATATCATAAACATAAGAATAAACAATACCCTAAATTCCGAAAGATTTACCATATTTTCCGATATTTAAACTATAAAAAACAGGTCGTGTTATTTGTATAAAATTAACTTTTTTTGTTACAAAAAATGTTTGACATACCAAGGTGTTGCAGGTATAATATAGGTAGTGAAGATTTGACTTAAGGTGATACAAATGCGTGAATATTATCCTAAAACTCAATATTTTGCGACAATGCAGGTTAATCTGCTTACGGGCGGATTTTTTAAGTATATTTCAAAGTGGGAAAATGCAGGGTATGTTCCAAATGCCAACAAAATATACTTTGTAACCGAAGGAGAATGTGAAATATCCATCAACGGAGAAAAGTACATAATCAGAAAAAATCAGATGGCAGTTATGCCAAAGGGAACTGTTCAGACCTACGGAATTACCGAAAAAGGTGTTTTACAAAAGCATTGGTGCCATTTCGATGCAACTGTGGGCGGTCAGGATTTGTTCAAGGTTTTAAAATGCAAGCCTGTTATTAATGTTCCCAATCCTGAATATATGGCAGAACTTTTTAAACAGATGTTTAAAGAAGACGGGAAAAACATTTTTTCCGAGATGGTTTTAAGGAAAGCAATGCTGCTCAATATTTTATCGGTATATCTTGAAAATTCAAATCCCCAAAAGTTCGATTTTTCGGAGGAAAGCATTGATTTTTCAACTGTTATCAGCTATATGGAAAAGAATATCGACAAGAAGATTACGGTTGAGGAAATGTCCGCCATACTTCATCTTCACCCAAATTATTTTATAAGGGTTTTCAAACAGTATTTCGGATATTCTCCCATAAAGTTTTTCAACAAGCTTAAAGCTGACAGGGCAAAGCAGCTTTTAACTCACGAAAATGACGGGGTGAAGCATGCGGCTGAAAAGCTTGGTTTTAAAGATGTATTTTCTTTTTCAAAGTTTTTTAAAGCCAATGCAGGGATGCCGCCTACTCAGTATGTGAGTATGTATTACAGTGACGGAGTAAAAGACAGAGGTGGAAATTTTTGAGAATACTTGGAATTGACCCGGGATTTGCTATTGTGGGTTACGGGGTTATTGATTATGAAAAAGGAAAATATAAAACTGTTGACTACGGAAAAATTACCACTCCTGCAGGAATGGATATGCCTCTTAGGTTAAAAGAGGTTTATGACGGTGTCTTAAGACTTATTGAGCTTTTTAAGCCGGATGTTCTGGCGGTGGAGGAGCTGTTTTTCAATACAAATGTTAAAACTGCAATTGCGGTAGGCCATGCAAGAGGTGTAATTGTTCTGGCTGCTGCAAACAGCGGGCTTAAAATCAACGAATATACCCCGCTTCAGATTAAGCAGGCGGTGGTTGGCTACGGCAGAGCCGATAAAAATCAGGTTCAGCAAATGGTTAAGATGTTTTTGGGACTCAAAGAAGTGCCGAAACCTGACGATACGGCAGACGCTTTGGCAGTTGCAATTTGCCATGCAAATTCATCGTCGCTCGGCGGAGTTTTAGGTCTTTAAAGAAAGGGAATGGAATATGTATGCATATATAAAAGGAACGCTTGAATTTACAACTCATTCAGAAGCAATTGTTGAAGCGGGCGGTGTGGGATACAGGATTTTTGTATCTCCTAAAACAAAAAGCAGGCTTGCGGATATCGGAAGAGAAGTTAAGCTATACACTCATTTTGTTGTAAGAGAAGATGCAATGGAGCTTTACGGCTTTTCGTCGGCAGAAGAACTTTTCGTGTATGAGCAACTTATCTCGGTTTCGGGAGTAGGTCCTAAAGTGGGACTGGCAATTTTATCTGCAATGGAGCCTAACGAGTTCATTGCGGCGGTTGTTACAAACGACATCAAGGCAATAACTGCGGCTCAAGGTGTAGGCAGCAAGCTTGCTGCAAGAATTGTTTTGGAGCTTAAGGATAAAATGAAAAAAGAAAGCGAAGAAATGGACCTTGAAATTGTATCGCCGTCAGAAGATGCGGTTGGTACAAGCGAAGCAGCGGAAGCACTTTTGGCACTTGGTTACACTGCACCCGAGGCTAAAAAGGCAGTCGCAGGGCTTTCGGGAACTGTAGAAGAAATTATAGGTCAGGCTTTGAAAAATCTGATGAGGAGAGGTTAATTAAATGGAAGACAGAATCATTACATCTACATATACAACCGAAGATGAAGATATTGATTTTTCTTTAAGACCGAGATCGCTTTCAGAGTATGTAGGTCAGTCAAAAGCAAAAGAAAATCTTGAGGTGTTTATTGAAGCGGCTAAAATGCGAAATGAACCTTTGGACCATATTCTTTTATACGGTCCTCCCGGACTTGGTAAGACAACTTTAGCAAGCATTATCTCAAACGAAATGGGAGTTAACATAAGAATTACATCGGGACCGGCAATCGAACGCCCGGGTGATTTGGCTGCAATTATTTCAAATCTTTCAACAAATGATATTTTGTTTATCGACGAAATTCACAGACTTAACAGAAGTGTTGAAGAAATACTTTATCCCGCAATGGAGGATTTTGTTATTGATATTGTGTACGGGAAAGGTGTTTCTGCTAAAACTGTGCGTGTTGCACTTCCGAAATTTACTTTAATCGGCGCAACCACAAGAGCCGGAATGTTATCTTCGCCCCTTCGTGACAGATTTGGCTTTATCAGCCGTCTTGAAATGTATACAAAAGAAGAACTTACCGATATTGTTGTGCGTTCCGCAAAAATCCTTGACATTATTATTGAAAAAGACGGTGCTGAAGAAATTGCAATGCGTTCACGCGGAACTCCCCGAATTGCAAACAGACTTTTAAAGCGTGTTCGTGATTATGCTCAGATTAAGGCAGAAGGAATTATAACAAGAGAAGTTGCGGATATGGCACTTAATATGATGGAAGTTGATAAGCTGGGTCTTGACAGCATCGACAGACGAATTCTTTCCACTATTATCAGGAATTTTGCAGGCGGACCTGTGGGAATTGATACTATTGCAGCGTCGGTAGGTGAAGAAAGCAATACCATTGAGGATGTCTGCGAGCCGTATTTACTGCAGCAGGGTTTTTTGACAAGGACTGCAAGGGGAAGATGTGCAACACGTCTTGCGTATGAATATATGGGCATTCCTTTTGATGAAAAAGCTTAAAAACACGCAAAAATCAAAGAAATCAAAAGAAATATTGGCTTAATTTTGAAATTTAGGGCAAATCAGCCCGAAATATCAAGTTGAAAAATATAAGCAAAGTGGTAAAATATACTTTGTTAGCACTCGATGGTGTTGAGTGCTAATGCAAAGAAACAGAGAGGAGAATGCTAAATGAATATCAAACCATTAGCAGACAGAGTAGTTATAAAAATGGTAGAAGCTGAAGAAACAACCGCAAGCGGTATTATTCTTACAGGTTCTGCAAAAGAAAAGCCGCAGATGGCCGAAGTTGTTGCAGTAGGCCCGGGCGGAATTGTTGAAGGCAAAGAAGTTGTTATGGAGCTTAAAGTCGG
This sequence comes from uncultured Eubacteriales bacterium, assembly GCA_964492155.1. Classification (GTDB taxonomy): domain Bacteria; phylum Bacillota; class Clostridia; order RGIG6154; family RGIG6154; genus RGIG2094. Next base: position 19,240 of record CAZBJD010000019.1, on the reverse strand, counting down.
CGACAAGGTTATTACAAGCAAGTATGCAGGTACAGAAGTTAAGTTGGATGGTACAGAATACACTATTTTAAGACAGAGCGATGTTCTGGCTAAAGTTGAGTAAATAATAGGAGGAATAAATCATGGCTAAAGATATTTTATTCGGCGAAGAAGCCAGAAAAAGTTTAGAGCGAGGCGTAAACAAGCTGGCTGATACTGTAAAAGTTACATTAGGACCGAAAGGCAGAAATGTTGTTTTGGACAAAAAATTCGGTGCACCGCTTATCACTAACGACGGTGTTACAATCGCAAAGGAAATTGAACTTGAAGACCCGTTTGAAAATATGGGTGCTCAGCTTGTAAAAGAGGTTTCAACAAAGACTAACGATGTTGCAGGTGACGGTACTACTACTGCTACACTTCTTGCTCAGGCAATGGTAAGAGAAGGTCTTAAAAATGTTGCTGCAGGTGCAAACCCGATGATTTTGAGAAAAGGTATGCAAAAAGCAGTTGACAAGGTTGTTGAAGCAATTCTTGCAGGCAGCAAGAAGGTTGACGGCAAAGACGATATTGCACGTGTCGCTGCAGTTTCATCAGCTGACGACAGAATCGGTGCATTAATTGCCGATGCTATGGAAAAGGTTACAAATGACGGTGTTATTACTGTTGAAGAATCAAAGACAGCTGAAACAACTGTCGAAGTTGTTGAAGGTATGCAGTTCGACAGAGGTTACATTTCACCTTATATGGTAACTGATACTGATAAAATGGAAGCAGTTATTGATGATGCTTACATCTTAATCACAGATAAAAAGATTTCTAATATTCAGGAAGTTTTACCGCTTTTGGAACAGATTGTTCAGGCAGGTAAAAAACTTGTTATTATCGCTGAAGATATCGAAGGCGAAGCACTTGCTACTTTGATTGTTAACAAATTAAGAGGTACATTTACTGTTGTTGCAGTAAAAGCTCCCGGATTTGGTGACAGAAGAAAGGCTATGCTTGAAGATATCGCTATCTTAACAGGCGGTCAGGTTATTTCTGAAGAATTGGGCTTAGACCTTAAAGAAACTCAGATTATGCAGCTCGGCCGTGCAAGACAGGTTGTTGTTCAGAAAGAAAACACAATTATTGTTGATGGTGCAGGCGATAATGATGCTATCAAAGGCAGAGTTAATCAGATTAAAGTTCAGATTGAAGAAACAACTTCTGATTTTGACAGAGAAAAGCTCCAGGAAAGACTTGCTAAAATGTCAGGCGGTGTTGCAGTAGTTAAAGTTGGTGCTGCAACAGAAACTGAAATGAAAGAAAGAAAGCTTCGTATTGAAGACGCACTCGCTGCTACAAGAGCTGCTGTTGAAGAAGGTATCGTTCCCGGCGGCGGAACTGCTTACATCAATGCGATTCCTGCAATTGATGCAGTTTTAGCTGATGCTGCAGGCGACGAAAAAACAGGTATGATGCTTGTTAAGAAAGCTTTGGAAGAACCTGTTAAGCAGATTGCTAAAAATGCAGGTCTTGAGGGTGCAGTTATCGTTGAAAAGATTAAATCAAGCGAAAAAGGTGTTGGCTTTAACGCTCTTACCGAAGAATATCAGGATATGTTAAAAGCGGGCATCGTTGACCCTGCAAAGGTTACAAGAAGTGCACTTCAAAATGCTGCCAGCGTTGCCGCAATGATTCTTACAACAGAAAGCGTTGTTGCAAATCAGCCTGAAAAAGAAGCTCCGGTTCCTGCAGGCGGAATGCCCGGCGGCGGAATGGGAATGTATTAATATGCTCAATGCGAAACTACCATTTCGCATTGGTTTTGCAAATTTGTTCGTTCGCACAAAGTCCCCAATGACACATTGGGGACTTTCAAAAAATGCTACTGTGTTAAAATATGTATAAGGTGATTTTTTATGAGTTTAAAAGATTTAACTTTGCGTGAAAAGGTATACAGAACTATTATAATAAGAGATTTTCAAATGGGAATAGCAGGAACTATGAAGGAGTTTTTTGAAAAGTATCCTGTTGGCGGATTTTATTATCACAAAGGGCCTGCAGAAGGTCTTATAGAAATGCAAGAAGGGGAGGCTACACCAAGACGGGACTTCATTGAAAAATGCAGAAAAGCTGCCTCATATCCACTGGTTGTTTGTGCAGATGGTGCAAATATCGGGGATAATGGCTTAGATCCGCTTACTGCAATTGTTTTAGGCGGTACTCACTCAGAGGAGCTTGCATATAATTACGGAAAATGTCTTGGTATGCAGATGAATGCTAACGGTGTTGACTGGCTTTTGGGACCTTGCGTTGATATGGCATATTGCAGAAATCTTTCCAGCAGCAGCGGTCAGCCTATGAGCAATGATGCAGAATATGCAGCAAAAATGTTTGCCCAAGTTGTTAAAGGTCTGCAGAGTCAGAATGTTGCGGCAACTGTTAAGCATTTCCCGGGCGTTGGAACTCATCATATAAACTTTCATATTTCTCACGGACATAATGTATTTCCCTTTGATAAGTGGATGGAAACTTATGGAAAGGTTTACAGCGAAGTATTCAAGGCAGGCTCAATGTCTGTGATGACTTCGCATCTTACTTTAAAATCATATTCCGACAAAGCCGATTATGGTGACGTGCCGATTGCTACCTACTCAAAAGATTTAACAATAGGTCTTTTGAAAGAAAAACTTGGATTTGACGGGGCAGTTGTAACAGATGCTCTCACTATGGGAGGAAAAGCTTATGGCGACCAGGTTGAAGAAGCGGTTGCGGCATTTGCCTGCGGAGCGGATTTTCTTCTCTGGCCACCTGTTGAAGCAGGGGACAGAATTGTGGAAGAAATTGAAAAGGGCAATATACCGATGTCTCGTTTAGATGATGCAATTGAAAGAATTGAGAGATTCTATGAAAGACTTGGTATCGTTGAAAAAACAAGAGAATTCCCCGAGGTTGATGCAAAATACGTTGATGACACCTTTAAGGAAATTGTTAAAAAGAGCACAACACTTGTAAAAAATGAACGTGGAATTATTCCGATTGACAAAAACAAGAAAAAAGTGCTTGTAAATCTTGTTTCGCCAAAAGGGTTGGGAAGACATTATGAAAATGCAGTTAAATGCACAGACTATTTTGCAGAAATTTTAAATAAAAACGGTTTTGAAACCGAGGTAAGATACAACTTTGTTGAGTTCTGGGAAGACAGACTTGGTCCAAAAGTTGATAATTTTGACTACATAATAAATTTGGTTTCAGGCCCGTTGCAGGTTGATATTTTCCCTGATTCTTTTAATTCCGTGTGGACTGTTCATCTTTTGGACAAGGCGAAAAAGATACTTGTTAACTTTTCGACTCCGTTTTTCCTGGACGATTATTTTGTTCATGAGCAGACTGTACTTCAGCTTTATGGCGGAATAAACGACTTAAATGTTGAAGCTGCGGCAGATGCTATTTTAGGAAAAGCAGAAATGACAGGCAAACTGCCATACCAATTGAATATATAAAGTTATAGGACAAAACCTCTCTGAGTATTATTTATCAGGGAGGTTTTTTATATGGAAAAAGGTTTATTTGGTGCTTCCGCCTTTACGGCAGGGAGAATTCTGCCAATAGAAAACGCTCAGGTTTATGTATCTCTTGCAGAGTCGGAAGGGGAAGTGCTTTTGTATTCGCTTGTAACCGATGAAAACGGGAATACGCCGATAGTTGAGCTTGACGCACCTGATATGGAATTGTCTGAAAGCCCCGGAAATGTAAGACCGTTTTCTGTCTACAATGTCAGAGTAATAAAAGAAGGCTTTTTCAGGACATTGATAAAAGATGTTCAGGTGTTTTCAGGACAGACAACAATTCAAAATACAGTAATGATACCATTGCCCGAAAACACTGATGGAATTGACACAACCAATACATTTGTTGTGTTGCCGCAAAACTTGTAAAGGAGGAAATTTATGGCTGTAAGATATCCTACAATACCTGAATATATAACTGTTCATATGGGACCGCCTGATTCAAATGCAAGAAATGTAACGGTTTCTTTTCAGGACTATATAAAAAATGTTGCATCGGGTGAAATATACCCCACATGGCCTGAAAGCTCGCTTCGGGCAAATATCTATGCACAGATATCCTATGCTTTAAACAGAGTGTATCTTGAGTTTTATCGTTCGCGGGGATATGATTTTGATATAACATCTACAACTGCTCTTGACCAAAGTTTTGAGGAGGGAAGGAATATATTTGAAAATATTTCTTTAATAGTAGACGAAATTTTCAACTCATATATAAAGCGTTATGAAAATTTAGAGCCTTTGGCAGCAAAATTCTGTAACGGAACGACTTCAACCTGTGACGGTTTGTCGCAATGGGGCTCGGTAGATTTGGCAAATCAGGGGTTGGGGGCTTATGATATCTTGGCATATTATTACGGAGATGATATTGTTTTGGTGGAGGATGTTGCAATTGACGGAATTACCGAGTCATATCCGGGAACACCTTTAAGACTTGGTGACAGCGGCTTTAACGTGATAGTAATACAAAGGTCTTTAAACGGAATTTCAAATAATTATCCTGCAATTCCTAAAATAAACCCTGTAAACGGAGTTTTTGATGAAAATACCGAGAATGCAGTAAGAAAATTTCAGGAAATCTTTAAACTGACGGTTGACGGAATTGTAGGGCGGGTTACATGGTACAGACTTGTAGAATTATTTGTGGGAATAAAAATGCTTTCCGAACTTGAATCAGAGGGAGTAAGGCTTTCTGAATTTCCAAGCGTATCAATGGGAACGCAAGTTTCAGTAAGAATAGCAAAAGATGTTAAACAAACTACACAAAATACTTTAACAATAGGCAGTACGGGTAAAGAGGTGTGGGACGTTCAATATGTTTTACAGTTTTTATCATATTTTTATCCTACGGCACTTCCGACCGACCTTTCGGGAGTTTATACAGAGAGGACGGCAAATTCTGTTCGTGCCATACAGAAAGAGTTTAATTTGCCGCAAACAGGAATTGTGGATGGCACAACCTTAGAGGCGTTGTATAATGCCTATATAACAATTGCAGATTATTTAACTTTAAGAGAACCGTTCCCAAATGACAGATGGCTAAGTCCCTTTTCGGGAAGAGTGCTGCTGCGGGGTGAAACAAGCGAAGCTGTAAGGACAATTCAAAGGCACATCAACTATATTGCTAAATATTCGGGTAATAATGTGGGCGAGGTTGCCGAAACGGGAGTTTTTGGCCCTGCAACTCAGCAAAGTGTTATACAAATTCAGGGAATTGAGGGAATAACTCAAAGCGGTGCTGTTGAAAGCAGGACTCACAGAGCGATACGAAGTCAAAGCTATGATGCAATCAGCACAGTTAATTCAAAGACAAGGCAGTATCCCGGATTTAAGCTGTCCGAAGGTGACAGCGACAGTAATTTTAAGCAAAACAATATGACAATTTCAACTCCCGTGGAGTACGCTCAGCAAATGCTCAGACGGATTTCGGGAAATCAGGAAATTCCGCTTATAATTCCGAGCGGCATATTTGGAGATGATACCGAGGCGGCTGTTATAATAATTCAGGAACAGGCGGGGCTGGAAGCAAATGGCGTGATTGATTATGACACATGGGAATACATAGTGCTTCTGGATGCAGATGCATCGGAAAATAAATTCGGCTTTGCTGATATTTACCCGAATGCAGGCGATGTAAACGCTTTTGCAGAAATTATGATTTTAAGGATTGGCAATACTTTTCAGAATATTAATAGTGAAAGTATGCAAGAAAGTGTTAAGGAAATTCAAAAAATACTGTTGCTCCCTCAAACAGGAGAGATAGACAGAAAAACATGGAATGGGATAGTGAATTTATATGAAAGTGTTAACGGTGAGTAAAGGAGCATTAACAATACTTGTTGTATTGTTTTTGGTTACAGTAATTACGGCGGTTATATACCTGGGAACAAATGAAAATAATTCGGAAAGTACACCGCCGCAGATTGAAATAGTATTACCGGAAGGAGAAGAAAATTGAAAGCAGTAAAGTATATTTCGGTATTCTTGATGGCACTTGCAGTTTTTTGTATGGCTTTTGCCATATACGCGTTGTATTTCAAAAAAACTGAAGATGTAGGTGCAGTAAAAAACGGGCAACCGCTTAACGTTTTAATGTACCACAGCATTTTAAATGATAATAATCGTGCAGGAGATTACGTAATTACTCCTGAGATGTTTGAAAATGATTTGAAATACTTAAAGGAAAAAGGATATACAACTATTGTTACAAAAGATTTGATTGATTATGTGGAAACAGGTAAAAAGTTTCCTGAAAAATCAGTTATTATTACATTTGATGATGGATATTACAATAATTATTCATACGCATATCCGCTGCTAAAAAAATATAATATGAAAGGAGTATTGTCGGTAATAGGTTATTATACTGAACAATATTCAATGGAAAAGACATTTAACAACAATTATTCACATGTTACCTGGCAGATGCTAAAGACTATGAGTGATGAAGGTGTGTTTGAGGTGCAAAATCATTCATATAATCTGCACAACTTAAACAAAAGAAAGGGAATACTTAAACAAAAGAAAGAAACAGATGAAGAATATGAAAAAATGCTTAAAGATGATATTGTTAAAAACCAAAGATTGTTACAGATTAATTCGGGTATAACACCAACTGCGTTTACCTGTCCCTTCGGAGCAGTGAATGACGAGGCACTGAGGATTATAAAATCGTTGGGCTTTAAAGTAACTTATGGCTGCGAGGAAGGAACTAATTATATAACACGCGACCCCGAATGTTTGTACGAATTAAAAAGGTACAACAGAACCAAGGGGTTTGACATATCAAAGATTTTGTAGCACTTGTGCCCGCTCGGGAATAATATATAATATATATTTTTTAGGGCACAAGGGAGGACGAAATAAAGATGTGCGAGGTGTGCGGGATTGTTTCGGCAAGCTTAAAGCCCGAAAGCTCATATTGGAAAAAGATGTGTGAATACGTAACTGATACCAAAAAAGAAGCTTTTCAGAAAAATGGATGCACAATATCAGCTAAACGTGATTTTTACATAAAGGATATAGCGGGGCACAAATGCTTTGCAGCGGTAGACGGTAATGTTGAAAATTATGATAAAATAAGGCAAAGCCTGGAGCTGAGGGGTGTTGTTTTTGAGGGGGTAACGGCAGCCGAACTTGCACTTTTAAGTTATTTTGCATTTGGTAAAGGTGCGTTTAAGATTTTTCACGGTGCGTTTTCTGTTGTGATATGGGACGGGTGTGAAAAAGAACTTGTTTTGGCACGCGATAAAATCGGATTTAATCAGTTTTTTTATTATTATGACGGACAGAGAATAGTATTCGCATCACGAATTAAGTCATTATTGAAGTTCCCATTTGTGAAAAAGGATTTTTGTGATGATATATACTGCAAACTTTTCACTCTTGCCGGCAGCAGACTCAGCTTTGAAACGCTTTTTGACAAGATTTATGAGGTGCCGCCAAGTAATATTGTTGTGTATAAGGACAAAAAACTTACAATTGAGAACTATTTTACGTTTGGTTTTGATACCGCCGCCGACAGCTTTAAGCAGACAATCGGAGGCTTCAAGTATCTGCTGAAAAAAGAGAGTTTACCTGCTCCTGCAATTGAAAAAGTCATAACGGAAGACGAAATTTTCGACAGATTAAACAGATTTGTAGAAAAAACAGATATGCCGTCGCCGTACATAAATTTAAATGATTTGAGTAATTTGGAAAGCGATGAGAGTTTTGTAAATTTCACCAGTGTTTTTAATATTCCGGAAAGGTTTAAGCTCCCGATGAAAGGCTGTGACGCGGGAGATAAAGAGTTTATAAACGATTTTTTATCAACACTTCCGCCATTTTCTTACGAAGATGAAAAAGATATTTCAAAAAAAGAGGCGATATATATAAAGCTTTCTATTGTTTTGCCGCAGGTTATATCTGCTAAAAAGGCGGTATACAAAAATATTGTCTTTCCTTTTCTGGATGAGTCGGTTGTCGAGTATTCGCTGAAAAGTTTAAAATACGAAGAAAAACTTTTAAAAAACTGTCTGAAAAAACCGAAAGAAAAACCCATTAGAGAAAATATCAGAACACTTAAGTCGCTTTTTTACAAGAAAATTACAGAAACGGATTTTATGCTCGGATTTATCGAAAAAGAAGAACTTTTAAGATTTACAAGACTTTTCCCGCGACCTGAAACAATGCTTTATCTGCTTCAGGCAGATATATGGCTTAATAAATTTTTGTAAAAAGCTGCCTGATTTGCAAAGTGTTATGAAGGATTTTTGCAGAGATATATCGAGTTGGCGTTTATGCACCAACATATCGGCAAAATAAAAACCTCACATCCGGCTTTAAAAACCGTTTTGTGAGGTCTTAATTTTTGGTTTGATTATTTTGTCATTGAAGCAACTTCTGCAGCAAAGTCGTCTTCTTTCTTTTCAAGGCCTTCGCCTTTTTCAAATCTTACATAGTCAACGAGTTTAACGCCGTTAGCTGCAAGATATTTTTCAACTGAAACTTTGTCGTCTTTAACGAACTTCTGCTGAAGCAGACAGTTTTCTTCAAAGAACTTGTTGATTTTACCTTCAACCATCTTTTCAAGGATGTTTTCGGGTTTGTTAGCCATTTTAGGATCTTCTTTAATCTGAGCTAAAATGATGCTCTTTTCTTTCTCAACGTCTTCAGCAGGAACTACTGATTTGTCCATATACAAAGGATTCATAGCTGCAATCTGCATAGCAGCGTCTTTAGCAGCTGTAACTGCAGCAGCGTTTGAAAGGTCAGCTTCAACTTTAATCATAACACCGATTTTGCCGCCCATGTGAATGTAGTCAACAACTGCTCCTTCAAAACGTGCAAATCTTCTTACATTCATATTTTCGCCGATTTTAGCAATTTTTTCTGTTAAAATATCTTTAACTGTGCTGCCGCCGATTGTTGAAGCAAGAAGAGTATCAACATCAGCAGGATTTTCAACGATTACCTGTTTTGCGAAATTCTTAACCATTTCAACAAATTCTTCGTTTTTAGCAACGAAGTCTGTTTCTGAGTTAACTTCGATCATAGCGCCGACACCGTTTTCAACAACGATATCAACAAGACCTTCAGCAGCAATTCTGCTGCTCTTTTTAACTGCTTTTGCCATTCCCTTTTCACGAAGAATTTCAATAGCTTTGTCCATATCGCCATCAGCTTCGGTAAGAGCTTTTTTACAATCCATCATACCGCAGCCTGTTTTTTCTCTTAAATCTTTAACATCACTTGCTGTAAATGCCATAATAACATCTTCCTTTCATATATTGATAAGCGGTCTTTTAATTATGCCACCAAAAGACCGCCTGATTTTAAATTAAATTATTCCTGAACAGCTTCTTCGCCGTCTTCATCTTCAGCAACGCTGAAAGATTCGCCCTGCTTACCTTCCAAAATAGCGTTAGCCATTGTTGAAGCGATAAGTTTTACGGCTCTGATAGCATCGTCGTTTCCGGGGATAGGATAATCAACTTCCTCGGGATCGCAGTTGGTATCAACGATAGCAACTACCGGGATATTAAGCTTGTGAGCTTCTGCGATAGCGATTTTTTCCTTCTTAGGATCAACAACGAACATAGCAGCCGGGATATCTTTCATATCTTTGATACCGCCAAGATACTTTTCGAGTTTTTCAGCTTCGTTGTTAAGATTTGAAACTTCTTTCTTGGGGAGAAGATCGAATACGCCGTCTTCTTCCATTTTCTTAAGCTGTTTTAATCTTTCAATTCTCTTTTTGATTGTACCGAAGTTTGTGAGCATACCGCCGAGCCATCTTGCGTTAACATAGTACATGCCAACTCTTTCAGCTTCTTCTTTGATTGACTCCTGAGCCTGCTTTTTAGTACCTACAAAAAGGATTTCGCCGCCGTCTGCAGCGATGTCTCTGATAAACGAGTATGCTTCTTCAACCTTCTTTGCAGTTTTCTGCAAGTCGATGATATAGATACCGTTTCTTTCAGCAAAGATATACTCTGCCATTTTTGGGTTCCATCTTCTTGTCTGGTGACCGAAGTGAACACCTGCTTCTAACAATTGTTTCATAGAAATAACTGCCATTTTTACTACACCTCCGTGGTTTTTTCCTCCGCTTTTTCTCTGTATTTCCGGCAGCCTTTGTATAAGGACCACAGCCGGCAGAAAAAGCGTGCGTATTTTTTCCGCCCAAATAGTATACCACAACTTTTAAAATAGTGCAAGCATTTTTTTGATTTTTTTGCATTTTTTTAAAAATTGTATTATTAATATTGAAGATACACACTAATGTGTTGACAAATGATGAAAAATATGGTAATATATCCATTAGCACAGTGTGTGCTGACGGAGGTGTAAGCATGGCAGCCGCTTTGACTTTAAAAAAAGAGCTTATTCAGGATGAAGTGTCTGACAGAATTATTGATATTGCAGAACGCTTTGCAAAGCAAGACGGGGCACATACCATCACCGTCAGAAAAATTTTAAACGAGCTTGGCACTACAAACAGAGTTTTTTATAACAGATTCAGAAATATTGACGATGTATTGGAAGCAGTTTACACAAAAGCTGTCTACAGAATGCAGAAAACCATCAAGTCTGATATTGACCCAAGAAAAGATTTTTTCGGATTTGCCATGGATATAGGCGTTAAAGTTTTAACTGCCACATATGATATTAAGATGCAGTTTTCAAATTATATGTTTGAACATGATTCGCTAACGGATATGAATCGTATGTGGTGGACTGAACAAATTAAAAAGATTGTAAAACTCGGCAATGACGTGGGAGCACTTAAAGATGTTGACTCTGATATGTTAAGTTACACAATCTGGTGCTTTTTAAGAGGCTACAATGCCGATGCTGTAGGCAGAAGGCTGCCGAAGGAAGAAGCAATCAAAAACTTCAAATTCGGATTTGGCTATCTTATTGAAGGACTTAAAAAATGATTTAAACAGGAGAGAAATCTTCTGTTTTAACACTTTAGCACGCTACGTGCCGAAGTGATAAATACAGGGGGGGCAGAGCCTCCTTAAAAAAATAGTAGCACACTGTGTGCTGAAGGTGGTGAAAAAATGTCGATTAAAATATTAGGTTCGGGTTTTTATGTGCCTGAAAAGGTTGTAACAAACGATGATTTGTCGGAATTGGTTGAAACTTCTGATGAATGGATTGTTAAAAGAGTAGGAGTAAAAGAAAGAAGAGTATCAGTTAACGAAACTGCAGCAGATTTTGCAGTTAAGGCGGCGGAAGATGCATTAAAGGATGCGGGGATTTCTGCCGGAGAACTTGATATGATTATTGCAGCAACCATTACATCTGAAACAGTTTGTCCTACAGTTGCAGGTGAAGTTCAGAGAAGAATAGGGGCTGATTGCCCGGCATTCGATGTAAGTTCAGCATGCAGCGGATTTATGTTTGCTCTTGATACTGCAGTATCATATTTTGCACGCGGCGGTGTAAACCATATTCTGGTTTTAGGTGCTGAACGTTTAAGTAAAATTGTTGACTGGACTGACAGAGGAACCTGTGTTATCTTCGGTGACGGTGCAGGTGCAATGGTTGTCGGTAAAGGTGACGGATACTTAGCATCAAGGCTTTATACAAAAGGCGGTAACGAGGTTATTGAAATCCCGTCAACTTCAGGAAAATCTCCTTTCTATAAGGGTGAAGAAAAAACACCTTATATATTTATGGAAGGTCAGGAAACATTTAAGTTTGCAGTAACAAGAATTGAAGAAGATGTTAAGTATGTGGCGGAAAAAGCCGGAATTTCAATCAACGATATTGATTATATTGTGCCCCATCAGGCAAATATAAGAATTATTGAATTTGCATCAAAAAGACTTGGCGTACCGATGGATAAGTTTGTTGTAAATATTGATAAGTACGGCAATACTTCATCGGCAAGCGTTCCAATGGCGTTTGCAGAGCTTTCAAAATCCGGCAGGCTCAAAGAAGGCGACATAGTTGCTATGTGTGCATTTGGCGGAGGATTATCAAGCGCAGCTTGTTTAATCAGAATATAAAAAATAAATTTTTTGGAGGAAAAAATTATGACAATTGAAAAAGTAAAAGAATTATTGGCAGACCACCTTGAGATGGACATCGAAGAAATCACAGAGGAATCAACATTTGAAAGCCTCGGAGTTGACTCACTTGACACAGTAGAAATTATGATGGAAATGGAAGATGAATTCGGCATTGAAATTAAACCTGCTGAAGTTGGTAAGTCAGTAAAAGAACTCGTTGCTTATATCGACGCAAAAATCAACGGCTAATTAAAAAAGGGAAGGCGAAAACATATGATTAGTTCTCCTATCTGTGAAATGCTCGGAATTAAATATCCTGTTTTTCAGGGCGGTATGGCACATATTTCGGATGCCGTATTGGCAGCGGCTGTATCAAACGCCGGCGGACTCGGAATTATTACTGCTGCAAGCGGAAACGCAGAATATGTTTCAGAGCAGATTGATAAAGCAAGAAAGCTTACAGATAAGCCCTTTGGTGTAAATGTTATGCTTATGGGTAACAATATCGACGAAATTGCAAAGCTTATTGCAGACAAAAAAGTTGCTGTTGTAACCACAGGCGCAGGTACACCTGATAAATATATGAGTATGTGGAAAGCGGCAGGGGTAAAAGTTATTCCTGTCGTGCCTTCTGCGGCAATTGCAAAGCTTGTTGCACGTCTTGGTGCTGACGCTGTAATTGCAGAAGGCGGCGAATCGGGCGGCCATGTGGGTGATATGACAACTATGGCATTGGTGCCCCAGGTTTGCGATGTGGTGGATATTCCTGTTATTGCGGCAGGAGGAATTGCGGACGGCAGAGGGGTTGCGGCCAGCCTTATGCTTGGGGCAGTAGGTGTTCAGGTGGGAACAAGATTTTTAACATCACCTGAATGTAATATCAGCCGTGCCTATAAAGATAAAGTTTTAAAAGCTAAAGATACATCAACTATTGTTACGGGAAAAAGATTAGGTCATCCCGTAAGAAGCATTAAATCACCTTTTTCAAGAGAATATGCAAAGGCAGAATATACAAGTATTTCGGATGAAGAACTTGAAAATATGGCGGTGGGCACACTGCGTGCTGCGGTAGTTGACGGAGATGAGAAAAAAGGCTGCTTCTTGGCAGGACAAATAAGCGGAATGGTTAACAAAGAGCAATCATGTGCCGAGATAATAACAGAAATGGTTGAAGAAGCAGAAAATATATTAAATGGAGCAAAAAAATGGGTAAAATAGCATTTGTTTTTTCAGGTCAGGGTGCTCAGTACAGCGGAATGGGTAAATCACTTTACGAAAACTCTGAACTTGCTGAAAAATTGTATGAAGAAGCGGAAGAAATCAGAAAGGGTACAATGGCACAGTCTTTTTCAGGAACTGATGAAGAACTTAAAAAGACTGAAAACACTCAGCCGTGCCTTTATCTTGTTGACTTGGCATCAGCACTTGCTTTAAACGAGAATGGCATTTATGCAGATGCAGTTGCGGGTTTTTCATTGGGCGAAATTGCAGCACTTGCTTATGCCAAAGCTTATACATATGCTGACGGCTTTAAGATTGTTACAAAACGCGGCGAATTTATGGGGAAATGTGCCGTAAAAGAAAAAACTGCTATGGCAGCCGTACTCAAATTAGATGCTGAAACTGTAGTTAATGCTGCAAAGGATTTTGAAAAGCTTTATGCAGTTAATTTTAACTGCCCCGGTCAGACGGTTGTTTCGGGATTGGAAGAATCTCTGGAAGGTTTTTCCGAAAAAATCAAGGAGCTTGGAGGGAGAGTTGTACCGCTTGCAGTAAGCGGGGCTTTTCATTCACCCTTTATGAGCGATGCGGCAGAAGAATTTTCAGGAGTTTTAGGCGACTATGAAATTAATCGGCCGCAGATACCTGTTTATGCAAATCTTACAGCTGAGCCTTATGGCGAAAATGTGAGAGAATTTATGACTAAGCAAATTAAAAATCCCGTAAAATGGCAGCAGACAATCGAAAATATGATTTCGGAAGGCTTTACCGATTTCATAGAAGTTGGTGCAGGCAAAACACTTTCGGGACTTATTAAAAAGATATCAAAAGAGGTTAATGTGTATTCTGTTGAGGATGCTGAAACCTTACAAAAAACCATACAGGCGGTGAAAGAGAATGCTTAAAGGAAAAGTTGCGGTAGTAACAGGTGCAGCAAGAGGAATCGGTGCTGCTATCGCCGAAAAGTTTGCTAAAGAGGGAGCAGATGTTGTAATAGTTGATTATTGCAGCGAGGAACAGGCTCTGACTTCTAAGGAAAAAGTATTGTCATATGGTGTAAAATCTGCATTTTACAAGCTTGATGTTACAAATTCCGAAGATTGCAAGGAAGTTTTTAAGAATATTGCAGCAGAGTTTGGCGGAGTGGATATTCTGGTAAACAACGCAGGTATCACAAGAGATAATCTTCTTGTTACTATGGAAGATTCGGAGTTTGATGCGGTGTTGAATACCAATCTTAAGGGCTGTTTTAATATGATTAAGGCAGCAGGCAGAAATTTCATCAAGAGAAAATATGGAAAAATTATAAATATTTCTTCAATTTCGGGACTTATCGGTCTTGCGGGACAGGCAAATTATTCTGCATCCAAAGCGGGTGTTATTGCACTCACAAAAGTTGTTGCAAAGGAATTCGGCGGTAAAAACGTTTGCTGTAATGCGATTGCACCGGGATTTATTCAGACTGATATGACCAAAGACCTTGGCTCGGAAGAAGAATTTTTAAAACAGATTCCGCTTAAGAAATTGGGACATCCCGAAGATGTTGCAAATTTAGCAGCGTTCTTGGCAAGTCCTGCTTCTGACTATATCACAGGAGAGGTAATACGCATTGACGGCGGTCTTGCGATGTAGAAAATAGAGGATAAAGCCTGAATAAAATCACTCATCTTGTGCTGCTTTGCTTCTTTGTGAATACAAGTATAAAGCGGCACTGCCTGAGCAATTTTCTTTCAGACTTAGTTTCCGTGAAAGGAGTTAACGTTTATAAATATGAAAAGAGTAGTAGTTACAGGTCTTGGAGCAATTACTCCTGTAGGTAATGATGTTAAATCATTCTGGGATAGCTTGAAGGCGGGAAAAAACGGTATTGATTTTATTACAAAATTCGATACAACTGATTATAAGGCAAAGCTTGCTGCAGAAATTAAAGATTTTGATGCAAGCCTTTATATGGAAAAGGGAGAAATCAGAAAAACCGATAAATTTGTTCAGTTTGCATTGGCTGCAACTTCTCAGGCAGTGGCAGACAGCGGTATTTCAGATAATATTGACCCTGAAAGATTCGGAGTTTACTACGGTTCGGGTATCGGCGGATTTGATACATTTATCGCAGAGCATAACAATCTTTTAAACAGAGGTCCCTCAAGGGTATCGCCGATGTTTATTCCTAAAATGATTTATAATATTGCAGCAGGAAATGTTGCTATCAAGTTTGGTGCAAAAGGTCCTTGTGTTGCAGTTTCAACTGCTTGTGCAACAGGTACAACTGCAATCGGCGAAGCATACAGGACAATCAAGCATGGCTATGCTGATGCAATCATAGCAGGCGGCGTAGAAGCTTCTATTTCAGAGCTTGCAGTTGCAGGCTTTACAAATTGTATGGCACTTTCGGAAAGCACAGATAAAGATGTGGCTTCAGTTCCTTTTGATAAGAGAAGAAGCGGCTTTATTATGGGCGAAGGTGCAGGTGCACTTATTCTTGAAGAATACGAGCATGCAGTAAAAAGAGGGGCTAAGATTTATGCTGAGGTTAAAGGCTATGGCAGCACTTGCGATGCTTATCATGTTACGGCTCCCGATACCGAAGCAAAAGAATCTGCAAGAGCAATTGCTGACTGCTTAAAAGAAGCGGGCGAGTTTGATGCTGAAAAGATTTATATCAACGCTCACGGAACAAGCACGCCTTTAAACGATAAAACCGAAACACAGGCTATTAAGAATGTGTTCGGAGAAGATGCGTACAAGGTGCATATCAGCTCAACAAAATCTATGACGGGTCACTTACTCGGTGCTGCAGGTGCAGTTGAAGCTATCGCATCAATTTTAGCACTTAATGACGGGATTATTCCGCCCACAATCGGTTACAAAGAAAAAGATGAAGAATGTGATCTTGACTATACACCTAATGTTGCAAAAGAAACCGAGCTTGATTTTGTAATGTCATCATCACTCGGCTTTGGCGGTCACAACGCTTGCGTTGGATTTTGCAGAGTGTAATTTTCGGAGGCGGATATGAATATCGAAGAAATTAAAACCATACTTCCCCACAGAGATGATATGCTGCTTTTAGACGAGGCGGAGCTTGTTGACGGCGTAGCTTGCGGCAAAAAGATGATTACGGGCAAGGAGTTTTTCTTAAACGGTCATTTTCCGGGAAATCCCGTGGTTCCGGGTGTAATTTTGTGCGAGATTATGGCACAATCGGTTTGTGTTTGCGTTAAAGATACGTTAAAAGACGGATTTTTACCATTTTTTACAGGGCTCAACAATGTAAAATTCAAAAAGCCTGTTGTTCCCGGTGACTTATTTGAAACAAAATGTGAAATAACAAAGGTAAGAGAACCATTTTACTTTGCAAAAGGTCAGGGCTTTGTTGACGGAAAGCTTTGCGTATCGGCGGAATTTTCTTTTGCAATAACTGAAAAGAAGTAGTCCTTCGGAGGTGTCTAAAATGGATTTGAAAAATATACTCAGCTTTATTAAGCCTGATGAAAAACGCACCTGTAAAAAATGCGGTGCGGAAAAACCATATAAGGTTCTTAAAGATAATTTAATGATTTGCCCCGATTGCGGAGCATATATGAGAATGAATGCATACGAAAGAATTGAAATGATTACAGATGAAAATTCTTTTATGGAGCTTGATCAAGAATTGAAAAGCGAAAATATCATCGACTTTCCTGAATATGCGGATAAGCTTAATAAAGCGAAAAAACAAAGCGGCTTAAATGAAGCAGTTGTTTGCGGAACTTGCTCAATTGCAGGCTTAAAAACCTGCATATTCGTTATGGATTCAAACTTTATGATGGGCAGCATGGGAACAGTTGTTGGTGAAAAGCTCACAAGAATTTTTGAATATGCAAAAAAGGAAAAGCTTCCGGTTGTCGGATTTACCACATCGGGCGGAGCAAGAATGCAGGAGGGAATTTTATCTCTTATGCAGATGGCAAAGGTTAGCGGTGCAGTAAGAAAGCACAGCGATGAAGGCGGACTCTATATTACAGTTTTAACCGACCCCACAACAGGCGGTGTTACTGCAAGCTTTGCAATGCTCGGCGATATTATTATTGCAGAGCCTAATGCTTTGGTTGGCTTTGCAGGTCAGAGAGTTATTGAACAGACAACAGGTCAGAAGCTTCCGAAAGGATTTCAGAAATCGGAATTCCAGCTGGAACACGGATTTGTTGATATGATTGAAACAAGACAAAGACTTACTTATACATTAGGAAAGCTTTTGTCAGTACATGGCGGGAAAAAGGCGGTGAATAATTATGAGTAATTCACAAAAGATAAGTGCATATGATAAGGTTATGGAGGCAAGAAGCGGTCAAAGACCTATGGGCGGCTTTTACATCAGCCGTATGATAGATAATTTTGTTGAGCTTCACGGCGACCGCAGATTTGGTGATGATGCTGCAATTATCGGCGGTGTCGGACTTTTAAACGGCGAGCCGGTTACTGTTATCGCAATGGAGCGCGGTGACACAATTCAGGAAAGAATGAGAAGAAACTTTGGCTGCCCTACACCTGAAGGATACAGAAAAGCTTTAAGACTTATGAAACAGGCTGAAAAATTTAACCGTCCTGTTATTTGCTTTATCGGAAGCTCCGGAGCGTACTGCGGAATAGGTGCAGAAGAACGCGGTCAAGGCGAAGCTATTGCTGAAAATCTTTTTGAAATGATGGGATTGAAAACCCCTGTTATTTCAGTTGTAGTCGGCGAAGGCGGAAGCGGCGGTGCACTTGCACTTGGCGTTTGTGATACTGCCGTAATGCTCGAAAATGCGGTTTACTCAGTTATTTCACCTGAAGGCTGTGCAAGTATTTTGTGGAAGGATTCTTCTAAAGCAGCAGAAGCTGCAAGTGCATTGAAGCTTACTGCTCAGGACCTTTTGCAGCTTGAAGTTATTGAAAAAATAATTGATGAAACCGACAGAACTCAAGACGAGATTGTAGACGATTTAAAAGCATTCTTGATTTCTGAAATTGCAGAAAAACAAAATACTTCAATGGATGAACTTTTGGCAAAACGATACGATAAGTTCAGAAAAATCGGAGCATAACGGGAGATATAGATGGGCGTAAAAATTATTATTGATTCAACTTTTGATATTTCGGAAAATTTAAAGGATAAGGTGATAACTGTTCCTTTGAATGTTCATTTCGGAGATGAAGAGTATATCGACGGTGTTACTATTACAAATAAAGAGTTTTACGAAAAACTGCTTGTGAGTAAGGTGATGCCGAAAACAAGTCTTGCGTCGCCCGACAGATTTGTGAAGGCATATGAGGAAGCAACCTCCGACGGAGATTGTGCAGTTGTTATTACAATTTCTTCAAAGCTTTCGGGAACTCATCAGAGTGCAGTTATTGCGGCACAGGGGTTTGAGGATAAGGTTTTTGTTGTAGACAGCAAAAATGTTACAATAGGCGCAGGAGCTTTGGCTGAGTATGCGTTAAAGCTTGCAGAAGACGGGATGGAAGCGAAAGAAATCGCCGACGAGTTGAACAAACAAAGTGAGCGTATAAGAATTGTTGCGGTAGTTGATACTCTTGAGTATCTGATGCGTGGCGGCAGAGTTTCCAAAACTGCAGCAATCGCGGGCGGAATATTAAATATCAAGCCGGTAATTGCAGTTAAAGACGGCGAGATTTTAACACTTGGAAAAGCACGCGGTACAAAGATGGGCGGTAAAATGATGAATACCGAAGTTGAAAAGTACGGCGGAATTGATTTTAATATGCCTGTTGTATTCGGATACACAGGGTTAAGCGATAAAATGCTTAAAGACTATTTAAACGTCAATAAAGAAAGCTATCAGGCTTTGGGTGAAGATTTAAACGGTGTTATGATTGGCAGCGTTGTAGGAACTCACGCAGGACCTGATGCATATGCAGTTGCGTTTTTTGCAAATATGTAAACGAGGGGCTGTCTCAATAATCTAAACTTATGTATAATTATTCCACTTGTAGGGGGCA
>CAZBJD010000018.1:0-24939 GCA_964492155.1 uncultured Eubacteriales bacterium | reverse complement strand
AGTGGTATTGTGCTTTGCACAGTTTGTGGTAAAGAGAGATATTTTACTTATGGGCAAAAGCATATATTTACTAACATATCGGATTTTGTTAATAAAATACGATATATGGTAATTGACAATAATCAAATTGCGGATTAAACTGAAATAAAGTATATTTATCAGGGAGAGATTTTGGTGAAGGAATATAAAGCAAAAGACTTATTTGTTCAGGCACGAATGGAAGATGTGCGTATTAATGGTAAAATTGGGGCTTTGATGGACACTTTTTTTCGCGAAAGGGTGCTGTCTGATTTTGCCCGCAATGTTATATATCAGGAAACTGAAGATGCTTTTCGCAATCAGATTGACGATGAGGCAGGCATTTATGGAATATGGCAGGGTGAATACTGGGGCAAATGGATTATAAGTGCGGTAAGAGTCAGCAGATATTATCATGACGATGAGCTTAAAGCTTTTGTAAAGAAGGCAGCATATAATCTCATGGAGTTTCAGAGAGAAGATGGGTATCTTGGTACATACAAAGATTCGGCTATGGTGTATCCGGCAAATCCTGAAGTTACCAAGGCCGTTTTGGGTTGGGTTTGCGATTGGAACTGGAACATCTGGTGCAGAAAATATACGCTTTGGGGAATGATAGAAGTTTATCAGCTTACCCACGATGAAAAAATTCTGAATTGTGCGACTCGTATGGCAGACCAGTTAATCACAGAACTGAAAGAAAAGAATATAAATATTCTTCATACAGGTACTTTCAGCGGAGTTGCAAGTTGTTCAATTATGAAACCCATGCTTATTTTGTATCGTATTACAGAAGATGAAAAATATCTTAATTTCTGCCTTGAAATTGCTGATGGATGGGAAAAAGAGAAGCCGGGACTTATTGTGAATTCTCTGGCGGATAAAGATACGCCTGACTGGTATGAAGACTTCAAATCGTGGTCAAAAACCTATGAATCGCTTTCTTGTTTTGATGGTCTGCTTGAACTTTATCGTGTAACGGGCGATAAAAAATATCTTCAGGCTACAGAGAATTTTTATGAAATTCTTGAAAGATGTGAAAAAAATCTTTTGTTCAGCGTAGGCTATAACGATAATTATCGCTCGGCTGCGGCGGAGATTAATGCACTTACCGAGCCATGTGATGCTATTCATTACATTCGCGTTTGCCATGAATTGTTCAAGCTTACAGGTAAAGTGAAATATCTTGACAGCCTTGAACTTTGTTACTATAATCCAATGATTGCCAGCCCTTGCAAAGATGGCAAGTGGGGAGCGAGAGTTCTGCGCGGAGCAGGTATGCAAGGGTATGCTCACTATCAGGCGAAGATGGATCATAGCCATTGTTGCGTAAACAATATACCTCGCGGACTTTTAAATATTACGGAATGCTCTGTAATGACAAAGGGCAGCGAATTGTTTGTGAATATGTATCACAACTACGATGCGTTGATAGAGGTTGACGGAAAACCGGTTAAAATAAAGGTTGAAGGCGACTATGTTGCAGACAGTTGTGCAAAAATATATATTGATTCTGTTGTTGATATTGTTTTGCGTATTCCTGCATGGACAAAAACGGGAAAAGTAATTGTAAATGGTAAAGAGTATATTGCAGAAGCGGGCTTTTTCTCGGTTAAGGCGTCGGATATTCAGCCAAATGAAAACAATGATGTTGTAATAGAAATAATTTTTGATAACAGCGTTCAGATACATCAGTTTAAACAGCCTGTTCCCCAGTATAAAGAGCAAGATTGGCAATATTTCAGCTGGTGTTGTTACAGAAAGGGAGAAGAATGGGACTATGAAAAGCATTCAGGCAGAGCGTTTTTAAACAGTGCCCGTTCAATTCTGCAAAAAGGTGTTGTGCTTTTGTGCAGAAGTAAGCTTATTGGCAACAAAACAGAAGAAATGTTTGATGGCGTAAATCTTATTGATGAAGGCTACGAATGCACACTTGAAAAATGTGAAACTGATGCAGATGTGCTCGCTGCGTGGGAAGCTACATTTACCAAAGGGGAAAAGAGCTTTTCAACCAAGGTGTGTGACTATCCCTTTGCTGCAAATATGGAGCAGGACGATCCTGAATATTTTTCAATATATTTTTAAAACAAAAAGGAGCTGTCTCAATAATCATTTTCTTTGTATAAATATTCAAAATCGCAGGGGCGGTTCACGAACCGCCCGCGGGGCATTCGTGAATGCCCCCTACAAGTGGAATAATTATACATAAGTTTAGATTATTGAGACAGCCCCTTTTTTATGCTTAAAATAAGAGTATTCTAACCATTCGGAAAGCAAGGAAAAACTTGCACAAAAGATACATATTAATTATATAAAAGAAATAAATAAAAGAAAAACCGCGAAAAACTCGCGGTTTTGTTAGTTTTTTATGCTTTTAATTTCTTAACAGTTTCCATAATATAATCTGCAAACTGAGTGCAGGTTGCACCGGTATCTCTGCCTGTCATAACAAGCTTTTTCTCTTTGAAGATACAAATGTTCATTGCTTCTTCCAGAAGATTTGACTCTTTTAGGTAGCCGATATGAGCCATTAAAAGCGATGCTGCCTTAATCATACTGCATGGGTCTGCATACTTATCTCTGCCTTCTTTAACCATTCTGGGAGCAGAACCGTGAATTGCTTCAAACATTGCATACTTTTTACCCATATTGATTGAACCTGCAGTGCCTACGCCGCCCTGAAATTCTGCAGCTTCGTCTGTGATAATGTCGCCGTAGAGGTTCGGAAGAACAACAACCTGAAAATCGCTGCGGCGTTTTTTGTCAACAAGCTTTGCAGTCATAATATCGATATACCAGTCATCAAATGTGATTTCGGGATATTCTTTTGCAACTTCTTTGCAGATGTCCAAAAACTTACCGTCTGTTGTTTTGATGATGTTTGCCTTTGTTACGGCAGTAACTCTTGTTTTATTATTCTTTCTTGCAAATTCAAATGCAGCACGTGCAATTCTTTCGCAGCCTTCCGTAGTTGCAACGCAGAAGTCAAATGCGACTTCATCTGTTACATTTATGCCGCAAGAGCCCAAAACATAAGAGCCTTCGGTGTTTTCTCTGAAGAATGTCCAATCGATGCCTTCTTCTTCAATTTTAACGGGGCGAACGTTTGCAAAAAGGTCAAGCTCTTTTCTCATTGCAACATTGGCACTTTCTACATTAGGCCACGGGTCGCCCTTGCGGGGTGTGGTTGTAGGTCCCTTTAAGATAACATGGCACTTTTTGAGTTCTTCCAGAACATCATCAGGAATTGCTTTGTTTTCTGCTGCACGGCGTTCAATTGTAAGACCGTCGATAATTCTTAATTCAATTTTACCTGATTTAATATCATCGGCAAGCAAAAATTCCATAACACGAACTGCTTCGGCTGTGATTGCAGGACCGATACCATCGCCCGCTGCAACGCCGACAATAATCTTATCAAGCTTTGAGTAATCTGTAAATTCTTTCTGGTTTTTAATTCTTTCATTTCTTTCAAGCTGACTTTCAATCATCTTTGTGAATTTTTCAATAGCTTCTTTATACATAGTGTCCTCCTTATAAATATAACCTAAAAACTATTTACAAGTATACCACATTATATAAAAATAATCAAGTAATCTATTGAAAGAGAGCAAAAAATTTGGTATAATAAAAAGAGGAACGGGTGTTCCCGTTCCAAAGAGTTTTTTATGCAAGCTTGCCCGCAAAGAAAAGGGCAGCTATAAGTATAATAATTGCCGCACCCAATAAAATGTATTTTTTCAAAAAGCCTTTCGGAAAAACTGCTTTCTGCGGGTCTTCGCCTCCAAAAGGCGGAATGTCCGATTCGTTGATTGATAAAATGTTGTTTGCGTCGGAAAGTGCAGCATAGGGCACATAAATGTCAGCCCCCGTAACAGACTGACCTGTATAAAGCTTGCTTACAGCACCTGTATCGTCACGCTTTATAAAGGCTTCAACTCCGCATGCCTTGAGCTTTGAAACAATAATTTCAGCTTCAGAATCTGTCTTTGCGGAATAGAAAAAAACCGGATTTAAATTTTCGTTGGTATTCATAAACTTACTCCTTTTGTTAATATCTTACTTATAAGTATACCAAATTTTTAAAAATAATCAACTATTTTAGCTTAAAATATTGACAAATGCACTCTAAAATAGTAAAATTGAAGGGAATTAGTATGCACAGATGTTTTGTTGAAAAGCATTTTAATATTGGTAATTCAGTCGAAATAACGGGTTCGGAAGCCATACATATCCAGAGGGTATTAAGGCTGTCGGCAGGTGATGAGGTTGAGCTTTTTAACGGCAGCGGTTTTATTGCAAAAAGCGTTATTGAAAGCGTTTCAAAGCAAAACGTTACGGTTTCGGTTAAAGATATTTACCAATCTCTTGCCGAACCTAAAACTAAAATTACGCTTTTTCAGGGTGTCGCAAAAGAGGCTAAGATGGATTATATAATTCAGAAAGCCACGGAGCTTGGAATATCAGAGATTGTTCCTGTTGAAACCGAATTTTCGGTTGTGAAAATTAAAGATTCGGCAAAAAAAACCGAGCGATGGCAAAAAATTGCCTTTGAAGCGGCAAAGCAATGCAAAAGGGCGTCGGTGCCGATTGTTGCAGAGCCT
Source organism: uncultured Eubacteriales bacterium (assembly GCA_964492155.1). Classification (GTDB taxonomy): domain Bacteria; phylum Bacillota; class Clostridia; order RGIG6154; family RGIG6154; genus RGIG2094. The sequence goes on along the minus strand of CAZBJD010000018.1, from coordinate 20,317 downwards.
GTTTCATTTAAAAAAGCGGTTGAGCTTTTGAAACAAAACGAAATTTGCTTTGCACCATACGAGCAGGCTGAAACAGGCTCGCTTAAAGAGCTTGCTTTTGGGAAAACACCTGTAAGTGCAGGCTATATAATAGGTCCCGAGGGTGGGTTTTCGGAAAAAGAGGCAGAGTGTTTTAAAAACGAAAATATTCCCCTTGTTACACTTGGAAAAAGAATTTTGCGTACCGAAACGGCGGCAACTGCAACTTTGGCAGTTTTAATGTTTTGTTTCGGAGAGTTATAAAAAGCCATTTTGGGCAATTATGTTCGCGGGGCTCACATTTCTATGGTAGGCTTTTGTGATTTTTGACCGTTACAACACCTGTTGTAATTTCCCGCAAATTAAACAGAAAGGATTTTTGGATTGGGTATGAAAAAAGAAAATGAAGCAGTGGTAAACAGATTTTTATTGTCAACGCTGTATATTATAATTGGTGAGTTTTTGTTATTCTTTATGTATAAAGGCTCGCTTTCTGTCAGTATGGCAATAAATATGCCTAATATTTTGTACTTGCTTATGATTATCTCAGGTTTGGGTATAGTCGCATGTGTTGTGCTTATGGCAAAGGGCAGAAAATCAGCACTTTACTATCTTGTGATGGCAGCTGTGGTGCTGGTAATCGCTTTGTTTTTAAGATTTTATTATCTTATTAACATCCCGGCTTTTTTAAACGTATTTATGTATACAGCTAAGCGTTATGCGGCAGCCGCAGTATTTGCACTTTTGTTCTACGTTTACGAAATTATTTATTATTTTGTTAATGTAAGAAAGCCTCAGAAATAAGAGAACACTTTAAAAGCAAGGTTTGCCGAGGTTTCGGCAAACCTGATTTTTAAATTACAGAGGAATTTTTTATATAGGAAGGGTTGAAATTCCAATTGAGTGAATTAAGTAATAATTTAAATCTTACAATGCTTGCGGATTTTTATGAGCTTACAATGTCAAACGGCTATTTTGTGCAGGGTAAACAAAACGAAATCGGCTATTTTGATATGTTTTTCAGAAAAGTTCCCGAAGACGGCGGCTTTGCAGTTATGTGCGGAGTTGAGCAGCTTATAGAGTATATGAAAAATATTTCTTTTACAGAGTCTGATATTGAGTTTTTAAGGGCTAAGAAAATGTTTTCGGATGATTTTCTTAATTATCTTAAAGATTTTGAATTCTGTTGCGATGTGTGGACTGTTCCTGAGGGAACACCCATTTTCCCTCAGGAGCCGATTGTTGTTGTAAAAGGACCGTTAATTCAGGCACAGTTTCTGGAAACAATGCTGCTTTTGACCGTTAATCATCAGAGCCTGATTGCCACAAAAGCGTCAAGAATTGTCCGTGCGGCAGAGGGCAGAAAGGTATTTGAGTTCGGCTCAAGACGTGCTCAGGGGGCATATGGTGCGATTTATGGTGCAAGGGCGGCATATATCGGCGGATGCGACGGTACTGCGTGCACAATCTGCGAAAAAATGTTTGATATTCCTGCGGTAGGCACAATGGCACACAGTTGGGTGCAGGCGTTTGACTCGGAGTACGAGGCTTTTAAGGCGTATGCAGAAAACTATCCTGATAACTGCGTGCTTTTGATTGATACCTACAATGTATTGAAATCCGGTATAGTAAACGCAGTTAAGGTGTTTAAAGAAGTGCTTGTGCCAATGGGTAAAAGACCGAAAGGGGTAAGAATTGACAGCGGTGACATCACCTACCTTTCAAAAAAAGTGCGTGATATTTTAGATAAAGAGGGGTTTTCAGATTGCATAATTATGGCGTCAAACTCATTGGATGAATATATCATAAGAGATACCCTGGTGCAAGGTGCGAAAATCGACTCCTTCGGTGTTGGCGAAAGACTTATAACTTCAAAGGCAGAGCCTGTTTTTGGCGGTGTGTATAAGCTGGTTGCATTGGAAAGCGGCGGAAAAATTATTCCTAAAATCAAAAAGAGTGAAAATGTTGCAAAAATTACAACGCCGGGATTTAAGATGCTTTACAGACTTTTTTCAAAGGAAACGGGCAAAGCTATTGCAGATGTTATAACTTTGCACGATGAGGAGATTGACGATACAAAAGATTATGTAATTTTCGACCCCGAATACACATGGAAGAAAAAGGTTGTTACAGACTTTAAAGCACAGAAACTGTTGGTTAAAGTGTTTGAAAACGGTAAATGTATTTATGACAAAAAGCCTCTTTCCGAAGTCAGAGATTATTGCAGAGAACAGATTGACTCTCTCTGGGATGAGGTAAAGCGATTTGAAAATCCTCATAAGTATTATGTTGATTTGTCAAAACCGCTGTGGGATATTAAAAATAAATTACTAGAGGAAAATTAAATGGCTAAAAGAGAAATTATTGTAGATAGCAAAGAGCTTGAAAAACAGCGGAAAATTGCCGCTGAAATCAGGGATATGAATTTAAAATCAGGCAAGGAAAAAACTGCCTGTGTGGTAACCTACGGTTGCCAGCAGAACGAAAACGATTCCGAACGTTTAAAGGGTATGCTTTGTTCAATGGGTTATCGTTTAACCGATGACAGAGAGAACGCAAACGTAATTTTGTTCAATACCTGTGCCGTGCGTGACAATGCAGAGCAAAAGCTTAAGGGCAATGTTGGGGCACTTAAATTTTTAAAATCAAAAAGAAAAAAAGACGTTATAATCGGCGTATGCGGATGTATGGCACAGCAACAAAAGGTTGCAGATATGCTTTCAACCAAATTTAAGCATATTGATATGATTTTCGGTACGCACTCGGTTTACCGCTTTCCGGAAATCTTAAGGGCGGCACTTAAAAAACGAGTTAAAGACGTGGTTGAAAGTGACGGAATTATTGCGGAAGATATGCCCGTTTCCCGCGACGATAATCATAAGGCGTGGGTGTCTGTAATGTACGGATGCAATAATTTTTGCACCTACTGTATTGTACCTTATGTCCGCGGCAGAGAAAGAAGCCGTGACGTGGAAGCTGTTTTGAATGAAGTAAGGGATTTAGCGTCAAAAGGGTACAAGGAAGTAACACTTTTAGGGCAGAACGTTAATTCATACGGAAAAGATTTGGAGGGAAAGCCTGATTTTGCGTACCTTTTAGGAGAGGTTAACAAAATCGACGGAATTGAAAGAATTCGCTTTGCCACTTCTCACCCGAAGGATATTTCAGACAGGCTTATCAACACTATGGCAGAGTGTGAAAAGGTGTGTCCGCAGCTGCACCTTCCTTTCCAGTCGGGCAGCAACAAGGTCTTAAAGGATATGAACAGATGCTATACCCGTGAAAAGTATCTTGAAATTATCAAAAAGCTTCGTGAAAAAATCCCGAATATCGCTTTAACAAGTGATGTTATCGTTGGCTTCCCCACCGAAACAAACGAGGATTTTGAGGACACCGTAAGTCTTGTAAGAGAGGTTGGGTTTGACGGACTGTTCACTTTTATTTACTCAAAGCGTGACGGTACAAAGGCAGCAACAATGACACCTGTGCTTTCAGATGAAGAAATCAAGAAAAATTTCGACAGACTTTTAGAGGTGCAGAACGAAAGCTCGAAGAAAAGCAACGACGCGTTCGTTGGTAAGACAGTTGAAATTCTGGTTGACGGACCTTCTAAAAACGACCCCGATACAATGTCGGGAAGAACGGTTGAAAATAAGGTTGTAAACTTTAAAGGTACTGAAGATTTAACAGGAAAAATTATAAAAATCAAAATTGTTGACGCGAAGACCTGGTCTTTAGATGGCGAGTTATTATAGAATTGCCCGATTGGCAAATGGTGATTTGCCCTTAAATGTTTAAGGAGAATATATATGGGAAAGATTGTAGTTTTAGCCGAAAAACCATCTGTTGCAAGAGAGCTTGCAAGAGTTTTGGGTTCAACTAAAAAAGCTGACGGCTATATCGACGGCTCAAAATATACTGTTACGTGGGCACTCGGGCATTTGGTTACTCTTGCAACCCCTGATAAATACAGTAAGGATTACGAAAAATGGAGGATGGAGCATCTTCCGATTTTGCCTGATAAAATTAAGCTTGAGGTTATAAAAGAAACTTCAAAGCAGTTTAAAACTGTAAAGGATTTATTAAAAAGAGAAGACACCGAAAGCTTGATTATAGCAACAGATGCAGGCCGTGAGGGTGAGCTGGTTGCACGCTGGATTATTGAAAAAGCGGCTTTTAAAAAGCCTATTCAAAGACTGTGGATTTCGTCTCAGACAGATAAGGCTATTAAAGAGGGCTTTAACAATTTAAAAGACGGGAAAGAGTATGAAAATTTGTATAAAAGCGGTGTTTGCCGTGCCCATGCCGACTGGATTGTGGGACTTAACATTACAAGAGCGCTTACCTGTAAATACAATGCCCGTTTATCTGCAGGCAGAGTGCAGACTCCCACACTTTATATGATTGTAAAGCGTGAGGAGGAAATTGCAAAATTTTCTTCAAAGCCTTTTTATACATTGGAGGCAATTACAAGAAATCTGAAGTTTAAGTATAAGGCAAAAAGCTCAGAAACACGTATTTATGATAAGGCCGCAGCAGAGATGCTTTCGGAAAGCTTAAAAGATAAAAGCTTAACCGTTAAGGAAGTAAAAAAAGAAAACAAGCGTGAGCCTGCACCCCAGCTTTATGATTTGACAGAACTTCAGCGTGATGCCAATAAAATTTACAAATACTCCGCAAAGCAGACGCTTTCAATTATGCAGAGCCTTTACGAGCGTCACAAAATCGTAACATATCCGAGAACAGATTCAAAATATCTGTCAGATGATATTGCAGAGTCATTCAAAGAACGCCTTGATGCAATTTCAATCAATGAGTATGCAAAAATTGTTAAAGCTATTGACTTATCAAAGTACAAGGCGGATAAAAGATTTATAGATAATTCCAAGGTTTCGGATCATCACGCAATTATCCCCACCGAGCAAAGCGTTAACAAATTTGCTCTTTCTGAAGAAGAAAGAAATATTTTTGACCTTATTGTAAAGCGTTTCCTGGGAATGTTTATCGGAGCTTTTGAATACGAAAGCACAACGGTTTTGTGTGAGTGCGATGAAAAAGACTTTTACGCAAAGGGTAAGATTATTAAAAACAACGGATGGAAAAACGTGTTTAACTTAGTTGATGAGGAAGAATCCGAGGATGAGGACCAGACAATGCCTGAAATCAAAGAGGGCGACAGCTTTAAAATCCTTGATACAAAGCTTACAGAGGGACATACTCAGCCTCCTTCCCGTTACACCGAGGCTTCAATTTTGTATGCAATGGAGCATGCAGGAAAATTTGTTGAAAGCTCTGACCTGAAAGACGTTTTAAAAGAAGTTTCGGGTATCGGAACTCCTGCTACAAGGGCAGATATCATAGAAAAGCTTGTTGACAGCGGCAGCGTTGAAAGGGTGAACAACACTCTTGTGCCAACAAAAAAGGGAATTCAGCTTATTGATATCGTACCCTCTGATTTGAAATCTCCGGAACTTACTGCAAAATGGGAAGAAAAGCTTATGAAAATAAGCAAAGGCGAAGAAAATTCCAAAGCCTTTATGAAAGAAATGGAAGGCTACTCCACATCGTTGGTTGAAGCGGTAAAAACAAGTGCCAAAACATATAAGCACGAAAATTTAACAAAAGAAATCTGCCCCGAATGCGGCGAGTATCTTTTGTCGGTAAATGGCAAGAAGGGCAAAATGCTTGTTTGCTCAAATACAGAGTGCCGTTTCAGGAAAAATGTTTCTTTCAATACAAATGCAAGATGTCCCAACTGCCATAAGAAAATGATTTTGACAGAGTCGAAAAACGGCAAAATCTTCAGATGTACCTGCGGATATTCTCAGAAAGCAGACGAAAAGAAAGAAAATAAGAAAAATTCGTCATATTCCGATGTCAAAAACTATATGAATAAGGCGAAAAAAGAACAGGAAGAATTTAAAAACAACGCACTTTTTGACGCGTTAAATGCCGCACTTGGTAAAAAATAGGCAATTTTGGAAAAAATATGTAAATTTTTCCAAATTATAACAAAAAAGTGTTGACATTTTCTACCAAACGATGTATAATATTATCGAAAGGTGGTAAAAAATATGAGTAAAACGACAGATAGCGGTAAAAGAGTGGATCAGTTGGGAAGAATTGTAATCCCGAAAGACATAAGGAAAATTCTCGGATTTGAAAAAGACACACCGGTTGAAATTTACCGCGACGGAGATGCAGTTATTGTTAAAAGATACGAAAAGAACGAACAATGTATAATTTGCGGCTCAGATACTGATACGGTTATGTTTAAAGATAAGTGTCTTTGCAGAAAATGTGTGGATGAGATTAAATCCAAGTAAATGATAAGGAATTACAAAAAGGGAATGTAAATCTATTTACACTCCTTTTTTTGTTGCTTTTCCAAAACCATAATAACAATATAACTCAAAGCAAACCACATCAAAGAAAAAACGGGACAGATTTGACCCCAAATGTTAAGCGGCATAGAGGAATAATCCCACACGTTGAGCTTAAACACGATGTTGATTAAAATTCCCGACAAAAACTCCGCCAATGTGATAAAAACGGCTGACAAAAATGCCCGCAAAACTCTTGAACGATTAAAGAGGCGATTGTTAATAAAAACTATTGCAACAAGACACACTCCGCCCAAAACTGCCATTGTAGGATGGGTGTAGCCCCGCCAGATAAGCTCTAAAAGGCAGTAGCCGAAGCCGCCGAATAAAAATACAAACCAAAGCATAAAAAAACTCCCATACTTTTTTATAACATAGGAAATTACTCGCTTTTTGAGTAATTTTGCTTGTTTCATAAAAGTCTACCTCTAAAAAAGTGAGCAAAGCGAACATTAGTTGCCGAAGGCGACTTTTTTATTTAGTATGGGAATTTAAAGTCAAAATATTCTAAAACATAAGATTTTCAAAGAATTCATAGTCAAGCTCTGCATCTGCACCCTTTAATGAAGACAAAAGCTGTACTTCGTTCTTGCAGCCCACAATTGCCGCAGTGTCAAAGTAGGGATTGCTTATGAGAGAAGAAAGCACCGCTCCTTCTAAAGAGATATTGTTCTCGTTGCAGTAAGCGTTGATTTTTTCAAATCTTTCCACGTTTTCTTCACACAGATATCTTTCTTTTGCCTTTGGGGAAAGTGCATCAATGCCGCCCTTTTTCATTTTATATAAAAAACCCTTTGCCTGAGATGCGAATGCAAATACCGGCATTTTTGTTTCTTTGTAAAATTCGTATTCTTCTTTGGTCATTTCAACAAGCGTGGGGTCAACCTTTGAGGTGGGCGAGGTTTTTGCCAATGCCCATTTGATTTGCGAAGCACAAAGAGGTACAAGATTGTTTTTTTCAGCATATTCGTTTGCTTCTTTAATTCTCTTTGCAGTCCAGTTTGAAGCACCGATATTCAATACCTTGCCTTGCTTTATCAGCTTATTTAAAGCTTCCATAATGCCTGAAACAGGCACTCTTTCGTCATCTCTGTGAAGCCAGAGAATATCAACATAATCGGTTTTTAAATCTTTTAAGCTTTCTTCCAAGTCGGAAATAATTTCTTCTTCCGAAAGTCTTGGAATATCCATTCTTTTGGTAGACGCAGGGTGAGCACATTTTGTTGAAATTATCAAATCGTCACGCTTGCCGCGTCTCTTAAGCCATGCACCTATAACTCTTTCGCTTTGCCCCGGTGAAAAATCTCCTGACCATATCGAATAGCTTCTTGCAGTATCAATGGTATTTCCGCCGTTTTCCACATATAAATCAAGCAACTTTTCGCAAGGTGCGGCATCCATTTCAGCACCGAAAACATCAGTTCCCATAACAACCGATGTTATTTTTAAATTGCCGAATGTTTTATAATTCATCTAAATCACCTTCATCTAAAATAAAGTCGCTCATAACAGAGTTTGCAAGGTCAAAGCCTTTGGGACTTAAAAATATCCTGTCGCCTTCATAATTTAAAAGACCGAGCTTAATGTTTTTTTCAATAGCGTCGGGGTAAATGTCAAACATACTTCTGTTGAATTTTTCTTCAAAATCCGAGCCTTTTATGCCTTTGTTAAGGCGAAGCCCCAAAAACATATATTCTGAAATCAGGTCTTTTTCGCTTTCGGCGGGGTTTTGCTCCCACAGGGGAACAAAATTTTGTGCAAACTTTAAATAATCCTCGGTTTTTTCGGGATTTTGATATCTTACGCCCTTGTAAAACGAACTTGAACCCAAGCCAAAGCCGATATAATCAGTTAAATTCCAATATTTTAAGTTGTGGCGGCAGCTAAACCCCTCTTTTGCAAAGTTTGAGATTTCATATTGCAAATAGCCGCTTTCTTCCAGATAATCCACCAAAAAATTATACATTTGCCTGTTTTGCTCGTCGCTTGGAAACAAATATTGATTTTGGTGCTCATAAAAATAGGTGTTTTCCTCTAACTGCAGACCGTAAGCCGAGATGTGAGCAGGTTCAAATTTAATTGCAGTTTTAACCGTCTTTTCCCAGTTTTTTTGGGACTGATTGGGTATGGCGAACATAAGGTCAAAATTAATATTTTCAAAACCTGCAATTTTTGCTGCCGCATAACATTCAAGAAAATCTTTAACGTTATGCACACGCCCCAAGGTTTTCAAGGTAGCGTCGCAAAGGGACTGCACGCCAAGGCTTAATCTGTTAACCCCAAGCTCTTTTAACAACCTGAATTTTTTAAGATTTGCAGTTTTGGGGTTACATTCAATTGTAAACTCGGTATCAGGAGCAAAAGCAACGCTTTCTTTAAGTGCCGAAATTATCTTTTCAAGGTTTTCATCGCTTAAAAGAGTCGGCGTTCCGCCGCCGATAAAAATCGAGTCGGCCTCGATGCTTTCATAATTTTTAAAGCTTTTTATTTCATTTACAAGCGTGGCTGTATACTCGTTTTGTGCATCAGAATTTGCCGAAAACGAGTTAAAATCGCAGTAGTTGCATTTTTTAATGCAAAAGGGTATATGAATATAAATTCCGGGTTTATTCATTTAAGCCCCTCCGAATTTCAGTCAAGCTTCAATACCGACATAAATGCCTCCTGGGGCACCTGAACAGTACCAACCTGACGCATACGTTTTTTACCTTCTTTTTGTTTTTCCAAAAGCTTTTTCTTTCTTGTGATATCGCCGCCGTAGCATTTTGCAAGAACGTCTTTTCTCATTGCCTTAACGGTTTCGCGGGCGATAATTTTGTTTCCGATTGCCGCCTGAATTGGAATTTCAAACATCTGTCTCGGAATTGCTTCTTTTAATTTTTCGGCGATTTTTCTTGCTCTTGCATAAGATTTATCTGTGTGAACAATAAATGAAAGTGCATCCACAACATCGCCGTTTAACATAATATCGAGCTTAACAAGACTTGATTTTTCGTAGCCTTTAAGCTCGTAATCAAATGAGGCATAGCCTCTTGTTCTTGATTTTAAAGCGTCAAAAAAGTCGTAAATTATTTCGTTTAAGGGAAGCTCATAAGAAAGAGTTACCCTGTTTTCATCTAAATAATGAGTGTTTAAATATCTTCCTCTGCGTTCCTGACAAAGCTCCATAATATTACCCACAAATTCGGTGGGAAGCATAATTGACGCAGAAACCATAGGTTCTTCCATCATACTTATTTCGGTGAGCGACGGCATATTTGTCGGGTTGTCAAGATAAATTACCTCGCCGTTTGTTTTTGTAATTCTGTAAATAACCGAGGGAGCGGTGGTAACCAAATCAAGATTGAATTCGCGTTCGATACGTTCTTGAATGATTTCCATATGAAGAAGCCCCAAAAATCCGCATCTGAATCCAAAACCCAATGCGATTGAGGTTTCAGGTTCAAAGGAAAGTGCCGCATCGTTAAGCTGCAATTTTTCCAAGGCATCGCGAAGGTCGCCGTACTTAGAACCGTCGGCGGGATAAATTCCGCAGAAAACCATAGGGTTAACCTTTTTGTAACCGGGAAGCGGCTCGGCAGCAGGCTTTGTTGCCAGTGTTACGGTATCACCCACGCGGGTGTCCTGAACATTTTTAATACTTGCCGCAATATATCCAACTTCGCCTGCGGTGATTTCATTTGCAGGCAAGTGACCGTTTGGATGAAGATAACCTACTTCAACCACGTCAAACTCTTTGTTTGTTGCCATAAATCTGATTTTCTGACCCGGCTTTAAGCTGCCCTCAACAACTCTGATGTATACAATAACGCCCTTGTACTGGTCGTAGTAAGAGTCGAAAATAAGAGCCTTTAAAGGAGCGTTTTTGTCGCCGCTCGGAGGGGGAACGTTTTTAACAACGTCCTCCAAAACATCTTCGATACCGATGCCGAGCTTTGCAGAAATTAAAGGTGCAGAGTCTGCCTCAATTCCGATAACGTCTTCAATTTCTTTTTTGATTTCATCAGGTCTTGCACCCGGAAGGTCGATTTTATTGATGACAGGCAAAAGCTCCAAATCGTGGTCAAGTGCCAGATAGGTGTTTGCTAAGGTCTGCGCTTCAATACCTTGTGCTGCATCAACTACCAAAATGGCACCCTCGCAAGCAGCAAGACTTCTGGACACCTCGTAGTTAAAGTCAACGTGACCGGGAGTGTCAATCAAATTAAGAACGTATGTTTCACCGTCTTTGGCTTTGTATAAAAGGCGGACTGCACGTGCCTTGATTGTAATTCCGCGTTCACGCTCTATATCCATATTGTCAAGTATCTGTTCTTCCATTTCGCGCTCTGTTAAAAGCCCCGTATGCTCTAAAAGACGGTCTGCCAGAGTGGACTTACCGTGGTCAATGTGAGCTATGATGGAAAAGTTTCTGATTTTATTCTGATTTTCGGACATATTTACCTCCGTAAAGTATAGTTAAATGAATAGTGAATGGTGAAGAATGAATAATTGCGATTAAAAATCGCAAAGTGGTTTTTTGTTTATTATATTATTATATCAATTTTTGCCCCAAAACGCAAGAAAATTAAGTAAAAAACCGTGTGAATTCAATCACACGGTTGAATTTTTTAAAAATCCTTTTTAACTGCCCTTGAAAGAGCCTTGCAAACCGCCAGAGTAAGCACCGCGGCAATTATTGCTTCGGGAACGCCATTGATTAAAATAACGCTTCCGATTGCGGAATACAAAACTTCAACCGCTTTACCTTGCGCTGCGGCATAGCTTTCTTTAAACAAAAGATAAATTAAATTCATTACCAGAACTGTGTTTGTGAGCGACCCTGTAAGGCCTGCTAAAATATAGCTTAATGTGTTTGAAAATTTTTTGGTAAGCTTTCTTACATAGTAAGGCACCACACCCACTAAAATTCTCGGCACAAAGCAGATTATTAAAGAAAGCCAGCTTGGTTCTGCATTTCCCAACGAGAAAAACGGTGTGAACACAAAAGATGTAACCGTTGGGTTGATTGTGTTGTTGATAAGGCTGGTCAATCCAAACAAAAAGCCTAAAAACGCGCCTTTTTTCGGACCCATTACTATCGATGCGATAATAACGGGAACGTGGATAATGGTTGCTCTTGTAAACCCTAAGGGTATGTAACCAATCATAGGCGTAAATGCCATTATTAAAACAACAGCACTAAAAAGGGCAACCAATACCAATTCTCTGGTATTTGTTTTTTTCATATTAAATTCCTCCTACTGTCACTCCGAAACGGATGCAACGTATTTACATTGAAATTGTAGCACAAACACAGCGAAAATGCAAGCTTTTTCAGATATCAGCGTTGGCATTTAGCTATCACCTTGCACAGCAAAGAATATAACTGAAAAATTAATACCCGAAAAAGAGATTTATTTCTCTCTTATTCGGGCAGTTTTGTCTTATAACCTTACAAACAGGCAATTACAATTAAAAAAGGTGAGCAAAGCGAACGAGTTATATATCGCTTAAAGGAAATTCAATCCAGAATGTTGTTCCTGTATCTTCATTACTTTCAACACCGAATTCAAATTTATGTGCGGTTAAAATTTCCTTTACTATTGAAAGACCGATACCCGTTCCCGTAACGCGGCGTTTACCTGATTTGTCTATGCGGTAGTAGCGATCCCATATGTGATTGATGTTTTCTTTTTCAATTACATTTCCGTAGTTGGTAACCGAAAAATATGCACAGCTCTTTTTCTCAAGAGAAATTTTAATGGGCGTACCTGTTTCGCTGTGGTTTACGGCGTTGTCAATCAGGTTGCAGATAACCTGTTCAAGTCTGGAATAATCGCCCTTTGAATAAATGTCAGGGGTAATATTTATTTCAAATTCGTATCCCCGGTCGCGGAAAATATCATATCTTCCCAAAAGTCCTGTGATTAGATTTGAAAGATTGAGTTTTTCGGTTGTAAACTCTATTTTGCCTGCCTGAAGCTGAGATAAATCAAGAACATTTGTAATTAAATCTGATAATCTGTCAGACTCATCTATAATAATGTCAAGTTGTTTTTCACGTTTTTCGGGATTGTTACCCGTTAAGTCTTTAATTGTTTCTGCGTATCCCCTTATCATTGTAAGAGGGGTTTTAAGCTCGTGTGATACGTTTGCCAGCAGGTCTTTACGCATATTGTCAACTCTCGCGATTTCTCTGGTCATATGGTTAAAATCTTCAGCCAGCATACTCATTTCGTCTTTATGACCGGTGGAGGGCAGAGTTACATTATAGTTTCCTGCAGCAACCTGTTTTGCGGCGTTTGAAATTTTTCTTATCGGTTTTGTAAATAATTCCGCAAATACAAATGAAGTTATCAGTGCCGTAATAAGCAACGTAATAATGATTATTATAAAAAATCTGCGGAAAATCATACTTGTATCCTGCATGGGAAGAAGCGAGGCACGAGAAGCAATATAATACTTAAGGTTGTTGTTTTCAAATGTGTTTATAAGCACAATTGTTGAAATTCCGTTGTTTTTATGGGGCTGAATTTTAAGAGTGTGTGACTTCTGACCGTTTTCTTCCATGCTCTGAATAACGGAAGGCATGGCATAGGTGGTGACAACGTCATTAGAGGATACTCTTTTGCCGAAAAGCTCGTTGTTTGACACATACATAAAAGGAGAAAAAACAAGCTTTCTGTCCTGATCGTAAATCTCAACAAAACTGTCGCTTTGGCGGCTCAATTCAATTATCTTGTCATAGGCAGTGCCCATATTTTCTGAGCTTTCCAGAATGGATATATATTGTTTCTGAGTTTTTTTAACTTCGCTTTCTTTGGAATATTCGTAAAAATCCTGCAGAAAAACAATCAAAAAAAGACCGATAACGGTGATTAACACTGCAACCACCGCCATCATATTAATCCACATTTTAAATTTTATGGATTTCACTCATCCACCTCCAGCTTGTAGCCGATACCCCATACGGTTTTAATGTAATCTCTGTAGGGGGAAATACTGTTACGAAGCATTTTTATATGAGTATCAACAGTTCTGTCATCTCCGAAAAATTCATATCCCCAGATTTGCTCTAAGATTTTCTCACGGGATAAAACTACGTTTTTGTTTTTAGCCATATAAGCTAAAATGTCGTATTCTTTGGGAGTAAGCTCAACGGGTTTGCCGTCTACCATAACTTTTCTGCCGGTTTCGTCGATTTCAATTCCCGGCAGACTGATTGCGTTAGAGGTTTTTTCTTCATTCTTAACCCTTTTAAGCAGGGCTTTTATTCTTGCGACAACCTCTTTGGGACTGAAAGGCTTTGTGATATAATCATCAACGCCCATTTCAAAGCCGAAAAGCTTGTCGTATTCTTCGCTTCTGGCACTCAGCATAATAACCGGGACATCAGAGAATTTACGGATTTCACGCAATGCGGTAAACCCGTCTATTTTAGGCATCATAATGTCTAAAATAACAAGGTCAAAGCTATGCTTTTTAACCATTTCAATTGCAACTGCACCGTCCTGGGCTTCCATATACGAAAATTGCTCGAAATCGAAATACTCTTTTAAAATATCTCTGATACGTTCTTCGTCATCAACAATTAAAATATTATACATATCTCTGACCTCCTTTGTATTTATCTTGTAATTACCAAAACTCTTATTCTGCCGCCGCTGGCTTCGGTTTTATCATAATAAGCCTGAACAGTTTTAGGTGTACTGCCGCTTAAGAAATCTGCATAGGTAAGTGACTGCCACTGACCTGTTGCAACACGTTCATAAACTGCAATTTTATCGTAAACCTTGTACTCGGTATCGCCGAATGTAAGTGAGGTTTGGGTTGCACCTTTAAATTTTCCAGGAACCTCAGAAAGTTTTTGCATTGTGCTTACAGAGTTACCTGAAACAAGTGCTTTTACTGCATTTCCTGTGCTTACGGAGTAGGTTGTGCTGCCGCCTGCATTGACAGAAGAACCGCCGAGATTTAAAGAATATGATCCTGTTCCGACTGCGGTTACAATACCGAATTCATAGCAATCTCCCGTTGCGTTGTTTAAGTAAAGCGATGTGATTTCGCCGTTTGAATTTTTTTCAAAACACAAAATCTTCTGTGTAGTCAGATAAGCACCGTCAAGACGCTGCTTGTAAACTGTGATATAGCTGGGAGCACTCGAAACTTCAGTATTTGCAATATCCATAATTTTTATATCATTTGCAATTTTTGCGCTGCCCAAAGTATTTAAATCAGCGTCAAACTTACCGGCAAGCTTGTTGTTTCCTGTTGCTATTTTTGAGATTTTTGCACCGTCTTCATCGAAAGATACGTTTACAATTGAGCAAACATAATTTTGGTAATTTTTTTCGGTTTTATACTCAACCGAGCTTCCGTCTGCAAAAGCAACTGTTGCGTAGTATGATGAATAACTGTTTCCGTTTGCATTTTCATACTGTTTTGTGCCTGTTCCGATAAGATAGCCGATTAATTTTGAATCTTCGCTTGACGCTTTGTAAGCATCTGCAATTTCACCGTTTCTTCCCAAAAGAATTGTTACGGTGTCGCCAAGACTCAATGAGCCGCCGGTTACGAATTTTTCGTATGCCGAAGCAGATTCCAATGTGTAGCTCTTACCTGAAATAACAACGCTTTCAATGTTATCCCGGTTTGGTGATGCACTCTCAAAAACACCTGTGATTTTGTTGTTGTAAACCCATGCTACGTTCATAGCTTTTGAGTAATACAAGATGTCACGAACCTGAATATCTGATTTGGTAACGGCATTACCATTTTTGTAAACTGCAGTGGAATCGTTAATTCCGTAGACTGAAAGGTCGGACAAAACTGTAATCGGACCTGTCATGGCAGAGCTTCCTATCATAACATACTCTGTGTCGCCCGAATTGTTAACATAAACCGAAACGCTGTCGCCTACCGATGCTTTTGATTTTGCACCGCTTAATGTAGTTTTTTCAGTTTTATAATAAATAGTGGTGCTTTCACCGATGTTAACAGACGTTGTTTTATTGCCGTCGTACACCAAAACATCGTTATTCAAAATTGTGCTTAAAGTGTACTGAGCACCTCTTGTGTTAGAGGGCAGGAATGATACAACTGTGTTCTGATTTTTCAAGATAAGTTCGCCTTTGTAGCCGCAAAGAGATTTGTCAAAGGTATAAGGAATTTCAAAAGTTCCCGCACTTGTAACAATTTTGTTTGCAGAAATTGACGAATCCTCGTTTGAGGTTGCAATTAAAATTGTATCGTCCATATATGAATAGCCGAATGAATTTAAAAGCGTTGTGCTTTTATCTTTCATATTCGTTGTAAGAGCATTGTAGATAAGCTGCATTACATCGCCTCTTGTGAGAGGCTGACCGATGGAAGCATTAACACCGTCTAAAAGTTCAAAGTTTGTTGCGGCGTTCATCTGACCGGCAGGCCATGAAAGATCAAAATAATCATCGCCGTAACCCAAAAGCTTAAGAACAATTGTTACGCCTTCTTCCAGTGTAACTGTGTTCTCGGGGCGGAAGGTTGAATCAGGATAACCTTTGATATATCCGTTGTTTGCTGCGGCTCTTATGTATGAAGCACCCCAATAAGTGAAGGGAACATCGTGAAAGGGCGATGTGAAAGAGGTTGATGCAACGGAATTTCTGTATTCAGACGCTGCAATTGCCATTTTGGCAAATTCTGCACGGGTAACTTTATCACCCAGATTAAAATTACCGTTTTCGTCACCGCTCATAATTTCAAGATCCTTCATTAAAACGGTTAACTGATTTGTATTGTTATTTTCTTCTGCAAAAACTACGCTGCCTGCAACAGGAAGCACAAGCATAAAGCAAAGCAAAAGAGCAATAATTCTTTTCATAAAGCAGATTCCTTTCTTTTAGTCATGACGCAAAGCGTCTATAGGATTCAATTTGGCAGCTTTTCCTGCCGGCATATATCCGAATATAATTCCGATGCCAACCGATACGCTGAAAGCAATTACAACAGCACCTACAGAGATAACGGCTGAAAAGCCCATCAGGTTGGAGACGACTATCGAAGCTATTATTCCCACAACTATTCCTATGATTCCTCCGCAGGCACTTGTGGTGGCTGCTTCAACAACGAACTGACTCAAAATGTCGAATTTTTTTGCACCGAGAGATTTTCTTATGCCAATTTCACGGGTTCTTTCGGTAACCGATACAAGCATAATGTTCATAATTCCGATACCGCCTACAAGAAGCGAAATTGCCGCAATACCTACTAAAATAAGTGTCAGCTTTCCGGTCATTTCGTCAATCATATCAATCATTTCGGTCATAGCAACTATATTATAGGCACTTGTGTTTGAAAAAACCTGATAAAGCTCATCTGAAATTAATTCTTTTGCTTCTTCCGAACGCTCTTTATCAACAAGGGAATACATATAAGATGTAATTCTTGCACTTCTGTTCAAAGTTCTTGATAAAGTATAAGGAATGATAATTTTATCATCATCAGAGCTTTCTTCACTGTCGGCTTTTTCTTCCAGTATGCCTACCACAGTAAAGGTGTTGCCGCCGATTTTAAGAGTCTGCCCGAGGGCATTGCCGTCGAAGTATTCCTGTGCGATATATGTACCGATTACGCAGTTTTTTGAACGCTTGTTAATGTCCATATACTGCAAAAATCTGCCTTCGGTAACTTCAAGATTTTGAATTTTATCATATTCCTCGCTTACGCCTGTGATTGTTGTGGTGTCGCTTGTTTCGGTTCCGAATTTTGCCTGCTGCATAATTGAAACCACAGGTGAGCAATACGCCAAAAGGTCTGAATTTTCATCGGCAATTTCAATCATATCTTCAGGCTCGACGGTTCTGTTGCTTCCTCTCGGGGAGATTGAAACGGTTAAAAGATTAGAGCCAAGGCTTTCAAACTGCCCCACAAGGTCACTTTTAAAGCCGTCTATGATAGATACCAGAATGATAACCGCCGCAACACCGATGATAATACCAAGCATTGTAAGGAAGGAACGCATTTTACTCGTCTGAAGGCTTTTCAGAGCAAGAATAAAGGACTGTTTTATATTCATAATACGCCCGCCTGCCTTTCGTCCGATATAATTTTGCCGTCGGCAATTCTGACTATCCTTTTAGCCTGAGCGGCAATATTGTTATCATGAGTAATCATAACGACAGTTGTGCCTTCCGAGTTTAATTTTTTCAAAAACTCAAGAACATCTTTACCTGTTTTTGAATCAAGAGCACCTGTGGGCTCGTCGGCTAAAATAACCTTCGGATTACCTGCCAGAGCTCTTGCAATTGAAACTCTTTGCTGCTGTCCGCCCGAAAGCTGTGACGGGAATTTTTTATATCTGTCCGCAAGCCCTACTTTTTCAAGAGCGGCAAGAGCAAGCTCTTTTCTTTTTTGCGGAGCATATCCGCGGTATACAAGAGGAAGCTCAACATTTTCCAAAAGAGTAAGCTTGGGGATTAAGTTATATTGCTGGAATATAAACCCAAGTGTTTGATTTCTGATTGTTGCAAGCTCGTCGTCAGCCATTGTGCTGACATCAGTTCCGTTTAGGTGATACGAGCCGCTTGTAGGAACGTCAAGGCAACCTATAATATTCATACAGGTTGATTTACCGGAACCTGATTGTCCTACTATGGCTATAAATTCGCCTTCTTTAACATTTAAGGAGATGCCGTCTAAAGCACGGATTTCGCTATCGCCGTCAGAATAGATTTTATATATATCTTTTAAATCTATCATCTGCCGCCTCCGGGCATACCGCCACCGCCGCCGGTCATACCGCCGCCCATATTACCTCCGGGCATACCGCCGCCCATGCCGCCCATACCGCCCATCATCATATTCTGATTGGTGGTGGTAGTTGAAGCAGTCTGCTGAACTAATATGATATCGCCTTCCGAAAGACCTGATATAATTTCAACGCTGTCTGAATTACTTATTCCGATTTCAACACGTTTTAATTCAAAACCTTCGGGCAAATCCTGACCGAATGCACGGGCAGCACTGCTCTTTTGGTTGTTTTCCGTATTTCCGGCATTATTTCCGCCGTTTTGTCTTTCCGAATTACCCTGAGGCATATTCGCAGGAGCATTTCCGTCTCTTGCAGGTGTGCCTTCGGAAGCTTTTGATTCCTGAGATTTTCCGTTTGATTTAACTGCGACCATATTTCCTCTCATAATAGCGGAAATCGGCACGCTTAATACGTCTTTTGCTTCCTGAACTATAATTTCGGCATCAACATTCATACCGGGGATAAGACCGTCGGGGTCGTTAACAACAACCGTTACAGGGTATGTTGTAACACCGTTTGATGTTGTACCGATAATACTGATTTTGTCAATATATCCCGAGAACTGCTGACCTTCTAAGGCGTCTGCGGTAACAGAAACTGTCTGACCGACTTCAAGCTTTGCAATATCAAGCTCGTCGACCGAGATTTCAAAAAGCATTCTTGACATATCTGCTATAACTGCCATAACAGTTGATTTGTTTGTGTTATCAAGCTTGTCGCCTGCTTTTGTTTCTTTGCTGATTACAGTACCGCCGATTGGGGCTGTAATTGTGTAGTCTGCCATATCTTCGTAAAGATTGTCAAGGCTGAGCTGAGCATCGTTGTAAGAAAGTGAGCTTTTTCTTGCAGCACTTGTTACGCTTTTACTTGTAAGCTCTGCAACTTTCTGACCTTTTGAAACCTTGTCGCCAACACCGATGGCAACCCAGTTTACATCGCCTGAAACTTCTGCGGTAATTGTTCTTTCTTCGTTAACCTCGAAGATACCTGCTTCGTTACAAGCATACTGAGAGGTATAAGCAATGGCTTTTTCGCCTGCTTTGATTGTTCCCGGGTTTTCAACTTCGATTTCAACTGTTTTTACGCTTACACCTGTGGAAGACGAAGTTGCACCTGTTGAAACTTTGGAAATTCTTCCGTTTAATTCATAGCTTGATGAATCAAGTCTTACCGTAATGGTCTGACCTGCATAAAGGTTATTTGCGTCATTTGCGTTGAAAGGAATTTTCAAAATCATTGTTGAGTCGTCAACAACATCTGCAACCTTTCCGCCTTTTGAAACGCTGTCGCCTTCTTTTATGTATATATTTGTAACTACACCTGAGCAATTTGCTTTAACGTTCAGGTTAGCAACGTCTTCCAATGCATCATCATAAGACATTTTTGCGGTTTCAACCGAGTTTTTAGCCTTCTCAATTGAGTTTTTAACGCTTTCGGTATCAATTTCATACAAAACCGCACCTTCTTCTACAATGTCGCCTTCTTCAAAGTTTGCAGTAAGCACGTCACCGGTGACAAGAGATGTAATGTCATACTGCTCGTTTGCCTTGATTGTTCCGCTGCCTGAAATTACAACCTGAATATCACCTTTACCAACGGTGTACTCACTGTAGGTTCGGTCGCTTGAAACAGCTTTCTTTTTGCCCGCCAAGCCCACAATTGCAAGAACTAAAACCAAAAGCACAATTATACCTATTATTATGCTTCTTTTCTTGTTTTTGGTGATAAACCGGGGTAATTTAATTTTTGGTAATTTAATTTTCAAAACCAATTCCTCCATTGTCAGTTTAGTAATGACATTATACTGGTGATATGTGTAATTTTTGTGAACATTAGTTGAAATTTCACGAGGAAATTACGCACTGTAGCTTCCTAAGTACGTTACATCATCAAGACCTGACAAAAGTGCAATAAGTTCGTCAGTATGAGACATAATTTCCATTTCAAAGCAGAACATAAATTCAAAGTCACGTCCCGGTATGGGTCTGCTTTCGATTTTTGTTAAGTTTATGCCCAGTGCCGAGAATTTTGAAATAAGGTGATAAAGAGAACCCGGAGTATGCGATGCGCAAACGAGCATACTGAGCTTGTTTGCACCGGGATAAATTTCAAGATTTTTTGAAATGCAGATAAATCTTGTGTG
>CAZBJD010000017.1:0-26541 GCA_964492155.1 uncultured Eubacteriales bacterium | reverse complement strand
TTCTTCTTTGGATGCACCCTTATCTGCTTTTCCGTTTTTGTCGATTAAATGATAAACAGGACCATCGGCAAGTTTTGTGCAAACAAAATCCTTAAGATGAACAATTTCAACTCTGCCTGCATATTTTTCAATATACTCTACAGGATTTTCGCCGGCATAGTGGACCCAACACGTATCAAATTCCGGGTCAATGATATCTGTTGGAAGGGTATCATAAAGTTTGTCAAGTAAGTGAATGCCATCAATATCATTTATAAGTTCAAAGTCGTGGTTGTGATAGCAAAGCTGAATACCTGCTTCTTTGAGTGCTGCAGAAAATTCTGTGAAAGCTTTGATAGTGCCATCAAAATCATCCTGCCATTTGTCGAGGCCATACCATGGAATAGCACAATACTTAACGCCGATTTTAGCAAGGTAGTCAATAGCTTCTTTGCCTTTTTCAAGATAGAGCTGATTTCCCTGATGAACAGAAATAGCAGTAAGACCGATTTTATCTAAGATAGCTTTAACTTCGTCTGCTGATTTTTCAAAGAAACCTGCAAATTCAACGTAGTCATAACCCATATCTTTAACTTTCTGAAGAGTTCCTTCAAAATCCTGAGCCATAGCGTCACGAACACTGTAAAGCTGAAGACCAACTTTAAAATTTTTCATATTTAACATCCTCTCTGAAAATGTGATAAATAGCGTATGAAAACCTTTTCATACATTTCGGTTAATTATAACACATATTGTTTAAAAGGTCAACAATTATTTATCGCCATTGAGAGGTCATCATTGATTTGAGGAGCAGGAACTTCAATAATTTTTGATTTTTTGGGACCTTCCATTACAACTTTTTTCATCATTTCTGCCATTTTAATCAAATCCTTTCAATGCTTATATTACATTTGAATATCCTTTATCATTTAAGAACTTTCTTGCACGTGCAACTTTATCAAGTGTTTGAGGTATAAGCTTTTGACCCGCAAAACCGGGCCGGTATGACACCGAGCGATTAGAAATTATTTAACTTGTCGATGAAAATGAATACAGATGATTTTTCCTGTTGTTAATAAAACCCTTGAGCACTAGCTCAAGGGTTTTAAATCGGGTTAATATATAACGTATTATAATTATCGTAGATAACCATTCCGGGTTTTGCACCGCCGGGTTTTTTTACGTTTTTAACAGTTGTGTAATCGACGGGAGTTTTGGCTCCGCCTTTGGCTTTAGAATGAATTGCGGCAAGCTCAGCTGCTTTTAAAATAACCCTGTCAGGAATTTCTTCATCGAATTGCTTTACTGCTATTACGTGAGACCCCGGAATATTTTTGGTGTGAAACCATAAATCGTTGCTTTTGGCAATTTTTAATGTTAAATAATCGTTTTGTTTATTATTTTTTCCCACATAAATGGTATAACCTTCATAATCATACTTTTCGGGACTTGAAACAGCAGCTTTTTTCTTTTTGGAAGAAGTTGTTGAGGAAATATATCCTTCCTGTATCAATTCATCCTTTATTTCTGCAATTTCCGAATAACTGCGTGCACGTTGTAATTCATCGTATACACTTTCAAGATACTGAAGTTCCTCGGTAGCGGATTTAATTTGAATATGGGCTTGTTCTTCGGCGGTTTTCGCTTTGTTGTATTTTGTAAAATACTTTTGAGCGTTCTTTGCGGGAGAAATGCTCTCATCAAGCTTAATTTCAATCAGAGGCATGCCTTCTTCAAAATAATTTTCAACAAAAACCGAAGTATCGCCGTGTTCAATTCGGTAAAGATTGGATGTAATAAGCTCACCGTACATTTTAAATTTATCACGTTTTGCACTGTCTAAAAGCTGCTGATTAAATATTGCAAGCTTTTTCTTGCAACGCTCAATGTTATTGTTGACAAGTTTTGCGAGAACAGCGGAAAACTGTGATAAACGTAAATTTAACGCTTTTTCCGAATAATATTTTTCTGAAACTTCAGAAATTGAGTCAGACGTATATTTTTTGAAACTGCTGCCGTATTGTGTAATATCTACAGCGCTGAAATCAAGGGGATTACCGTCAGCAGAGTAGATAACACAAGGCGAAAATGCGTTTTCGGATATTTTTGTAAATATATCCCTCATAACTTTGTTAAAAGGCGAAGCTGCAGATAAATACGCGATTTCTCTCGCTGTAAGCTTACTGATTCCGTAGAAGTTAGCCATAATATAGCTTTCGGGATCCGAAACGTATTCGGGTAAATCATCATAATCACACATAAGCGGATTGATTTTATCCTGCTCGGGCGGTGTTTTATAATGTAATGAAGGTAAAATCTGCCTTACTGAGCTTGTGGAAATATCAATTCTTTTTATAGAATCAATAATAACATTGTCATCGTCGGTTAGAATAATGTTGCTATGCTTGCCCATGATTTCCACAATCAGTTTTTTTGTGGTAATTTCCATAAGCTCGTTTTTACATTCAATTTCAAAAACCAAAATGCGTTCAAATCCAAGTTGATAAATGCTTTTAATTTTGCCCGAGCCGATGTGTTTTCTTAAAAGCATACAAAACATAGGCGGTTCAGTGGGGTTTTCAACTTTTTCATCGGTAAAATATATTCTCGGATAACTGGGATTGGCACTGATATACAACTTAATTCCGCCGTGGGCACCGCGTAAAGATATGAACAACTCGTCTTTTTGAGGTTGATGTATTTTGTCAATTCTGGCGTCTTGTAAAGTAGATTTTGCCTGATGTGCAAAGCATTTTACGACGCATGCGTCAAAAGCCATATATTCCTCCGTTAAACGTTATGCCATATTTTTTTCAACATAATCCCTGATAAGCTGTGCTGCACCTTCAATACCAAATACATCTGTATTTAAGCAAATGTCGTAGGAGTCAGCGGCACCCCAGGAGTTGCTGGAATAAAAATTATAGTATGCAGCTCTTGATTTATCTGTTTTCTTGATTAAAGTCTCAGCGGCTGATTTTTTGATTTCCATTTTTTCCATAACACGCTGAACTTTTGATTCCAGTCCTGCGTGAATAAATACAGAGAGCTTGTTGGGATGCTCTGATAAAATATAATCTGCACATCTGCCTATAAAAATACAAGGACCTTTTTCAGCCAAATCCTTAATTATATTTGACTGTATAAGGAACAGCTTGTCATTTGTAATAATATCGTTAAGGTAATTTTGAGAAACAAGACCGCCGTAATGAGCCATAGAAAGTGAATAAAGAAAACTGTTGTGCTTTTCGTCGGAGTTTTCAAACATCTGCTTGCTGATGCCGCTTTTTTCTGATGCAAGGTCAATAATGTTTTTGTCATAGTATTCGATACCAAGCAATTTTGATAAATTTTCGGCAACTGCATGACCTCCGCTGCCAAACTGACGACCGATAGTAATAACGTAACTCATAATATTCCTCCTTAATCAAACTATGAAATTATTTCTTTTGTAACTATATTATAACATTATTTTAAAAAGTTAGCAAGAAAAATCTGTATATAATCTTTAAATTGGCAAATACTATTGCTAACCAATTGAAGGAGTTGAATTTTATGGATGTAATTTCTTTAGTACTTGTTATAATCGGCGCGCTGAATTGGGGCTCTATAGGATTATTCGGTGTCGACGTTGTAGCGACAATTTTTGGCGGACAGCTTGCAATCGTGAGCAGAATTATTTATGGGCTCGTTGGATTGGCGGGCATTTGGTGCATTACTTTGCTGTTCCGCGATCGCGGAAAAAATGACAGGATTTCACATACCTGATTGTAAATTTCCGAATAAAGGTTTTCGTCAATATGCGAAAACCTTTATTTTTTATACAAAAATCTTTAAAATCTATTTGAAAATTACAAAAAATATGATATACTATAATAAGTATATCTGTGAGGTGATGGTTTGAAACGCTTTTTTGCATTGTTAATTGTACTTGTTATTTTGAATATGAGTTGTTATGCGAAAGAACTCAGACTTCCTGTTTTGATGTATCATAATATTAACGATGAGTACGAATCACATAACACAAACGTTGAAATGTCATCCCAAGATTTTATTAATCAAATGACGGCCCTTAAAGAAAACGGATATACTGCGATTTTATTTGAGGACTATATCAATTATTTAAACGGAAGTAAGAACCTTCCCGATAAACCGATATTAATAACTTTTGATGACGGATATCTTAATAACTATACCGTAGCATTTCCTATACTGAAAGAAATGGGGCTGAAAGCAACTATATTCATTGTTACCGGAAGAATGGGTGTAGACGGGGTTGTTACATATCCGCATTTTACCTGGGAACAGGCTAAAACAATGGTTGATTCAGGTGTAATTGATATTCAGAGTCACACTCATTATCATAGTGAACTTATAAATCTTTCCAAAAACGATTTGATACTTGAACTCAGAAAATCAAAGTACCTGATTGAAAAAAATCTTGGTACTAAGGTAAATGTTCTCGCATATCCGTATGGCTTTTCAAGTGTAATTGTCAGAAATGAGGCAAGAATTGCGGGATATGATGTTTGTGTTGAAATTAATGATAAAATCACCAAAGTTAATTCTGAGGATAGTGACCCCTATAAGCTGTGCAGAATAACTGCTTACGGCGGTGTCAGCGGTGAAAAACTTATTAAGACTATCGAAGGAGCAGTGTATGAAAACTGATATTATGGGTGTTCGTTTTGATAACTATACAGTTGAGCAGGCAGTTAGAAAGGCGATAAATTCTCTTGATAGCGGCAAACCGTTTTTTATAGTTACGCCTAATCCGGAAATCGTTAATATTGCAATTGATAATGAGGAGTACAGAGAAATTTTGAACAGTGCCGATATTGTAACGCCTGATGGTATAGGTATTGTTTATGCCTCAAAAATTGTCGGTGGTAATGTTAAGCAGCGTGCAGCCGGGTTTGATATTGTTAAAGGTATTTTGGGCGAACTTGCAAATAGGCAAGGAAGCGTATATCTTTTTGGAGGAAGGCCGGGGGTTGCTGATTTAGCGGCAAAAAAAATTGCAGAGGATTATAAGGGAATTAAAATTGTCGGTACACATAACGGATATTTTGATGATGATACCGCAATAATTCAGGAAATCAGAAACAGTTCGCCGGACTTTTTGCTGGTGTGTCTTGGTGCACCCAAACAGGAGTTGTGGATTTCCGAAAATATTGACATTTTGAATGCCGGTATAGTGATTGGTGCGGGCGGCAGTATTGATGTTTTGTCCGGTCAGACAAAGCGTGCACCGGACATTTTTATTAAATTAAATTGTGAATGGCTTTACAGATTGCTGAAAGAGCCTCAAAGGATAGGAAGAATGGCAAAGATACCTGTATTTTTGCTTAAGGTTGTTTTAAAAAGGGGACTTAAAAAATGAAAGTTAAACTGATTCAGTACACAAGAGATTGTGAGCGACTTATTGCATCAGGTGCAAAGCTTTGTTATTCAAATGCGGATTTGGATTCCATATCATCAAATCTGGACGATGAGGGAGTAGAAAAATTTTTGAATATGCTTTTGGGAATGGGACACGAGAGCCCTATCGAGCATACTACTTTTACTTTTGGTGTTTCGGGCGTAAGCAGAAGTTTGCTTGCTCAGCTTACCCGCCACAGACTTGCAAGCTACACCGTTAAATCTCAGCGTTACGTTAAAGAAGGTCAATTTGAATATGTTGTTCCCCCTGAAATTGAAAAAGATGAAAATGCAAAAAAGATTTATATAGATACAATGCAAATGGAACAGAAGGCGTACAATGATCTTACCGATATTTTGTTTAAAAAGCATTATGATGAATTTTTAAAATCGGGCAAGGATGAAAAAGCAGCTAAAACTGCTGCAGAAAAAAAAGCAATCGAAGATGCAAGATATGTATTGCCTAACGCCTGTGCGACGACATTGATAATGACTTTTAACGCAAGAAGTTTATATAATTTCTTTAATCACAGATGTTGCGAAAGAGCACAGTGGGAAATCAGAGAACTTGCTGATGAAATGCTGAGGCTTGTAAAAGAGGTTGCACCCGTTTTATTTAAAAAGTGCGGACCGAAATGTCTTACCGGACCTTGCCCTGAGGGTAAAATGTCTTGCGGAAAAGCAACACTTAAAAGAAAAGAGTATTTAGGAGAGATTTAAGAGTGAAAGGTAAATTAATTGTTATAGAAGGACTCGACTCCAGCGGTAAGGCA
Organism: uncultured Eubacteriales bacterium; assembly: GCA_964492155.1. GTDB lineage: Bacteria > Bacillota > Clostridia > RGIG6154 > RGIG6154 > RGIG2094. The sequence goes on along the minus strand of CAZBJD010000017.1, from coordinate 20,368 downwards.
ACACAATCAGAAATATTAAAACAACGTTTGGAAAACGAAGGATTTAAAGTTATGAAAATAACTTTTCCTGATTATGAAAGTCAGTCATCTGCACTTGTTAAAATGTATTTAAACGGTGAAATCTCAGGAAAAGCAGAAGGTGTCAATGCTTACGCAGCTTCGTCTTTTTATGCGGTTGACAGATATGTTTCATATAAAACAAAATGGGAAGATTTTTATCTTGATGGCGGAGTAATAATTGCTGACCGTTATACAACTTCAAATATGATTCATCAGGCTGCTAAAATTGATGGTACAAGAATTAAAAATCTGTATCTTGACTGGCTTTATGACTATGAATATAAGCTCTTGAAGCTTCCGGTACCGAATAAAGTAATTTTTCTTGATATGCCGCCGGAAAATGCAATTGAGCTTATGAAAGACAGAGCTAATAAGATTAACGGAAGTGAAAAGAAAGATATTCACGAACGAGATCATACATATCTTGAAAAAAGTTATGAAAATGCACTTTATGTTGCAAAAAAATTTGACTGGCAGGAAGTTTTTTGCGTTGAAGGCGGGTCAGTAAGAACTATTGAAAGTATCAGTGATGAAATTTTTGTGTCTGTTATGAAAGATGTTTTAAAACGCAAAATAAGGAGCGAAATTATTAATGGTTAATGTTTTTTTGGCAAACGGATTTGAAGAAGTTGAAGCACTTACCGTGGTTGATATGCTCAGACGTGCCGATATAGATGTATCTGTTGTTTCTGCGGAAAGCGACTTGTTTGTTACAGGTAACCACAATATTACTGTTAAGTGTGATGTTATGCTGTCAGACAGCAATGATTGTGAAATGATTGTTCTTCCCGGCGGAATACCGGGTGTGCCTAATCTTATGGCGAATGAAAATGTTATGGAATTGGTAAAAAATCAGGCTGATAGCGGAAAACGGGTTGCGGCAATATGTGCAGCACCGTGGATTTTGGGTGAACTGGGATTGACAGAGAATGTTAATGCAGTATGCTATCCGGGGTTTGAAGATAAGCTTACAGGTGCAAAAATATCTGTGAAGAAAGCAGTTACCGATGGAAATATTACCACTTCAAAGGCAGCAGGAACTGCTATGAATTTTGCTTTTGAGATTATAAGAGTGTTGAAAGGAACATCGGCGGCTGTTAAAGTTAAAAATTCAATCTATTTTGAGTAAGAGGCGGAGGCGGCAACATTTGAATAAGAAGTTGATAAAAATAATCGCAACAGTTGCAATTGTTGTTGCTTTGATTTTAATTTTTGAAATTTCCGGTATTTTAAGGACTAAAGATATTGTTACCATGGAAATTAGCGAGGGAAGCGGAATTGTTACAATTGCCTCTCAATTGAAGGAACATGGGGTAATTTCTTCAAAAAGTTTATTTGTGTTTTTTTCCAAACTTGCCGGAAAAACTTATCATATGGGTATTCATAATTTTGACTCAAAAAGTTATGGTGCTGTTATTGATGAATTATCAACTCCTGCGTATGCTAAAGCAGTTACTGTTACAATTACCGAGGGAATGGAACAACGGGAAATTGCCGAATTGCTTGAGCAAAAAGGTCTTGTTACTGCGAATGAATTTAATTCTGCAGCAAAAATTGAAAATTATGACTATTGGTTTTTGAAAGATATAAAAAGAAGAAATATGGAACTTGAAGGTTATCTTTTCCCTGATACTTACGAGTTTGCATATACCGAAGATGCTGAAAGCATAATCACAAAGATGCTTGATAATTTTAACAGTAAATTTACTGTCGGTATGAAAGAACGAGCAAATGAGCTTGGATTTACGGTTGATGAATTGATAACTATGGCATCTGTTGTTGAGCGTGAGGCGGCAGCTAAAAATGAACTTGCTTTGGTTGCCGGTGTGTTTTACAATCGTCTTGACAAGTCGAAAGAATCGGCTGGATATTTGCAGTCGTGTGCAACAGTTCAGTATATTTTAGAAGAAAGAAAACTTGTTTTATCGGTAGAAGATACGAAAATTGTATCTGATTACAACACATATATCAATAAAGGACTTCCGGTAGGACCCATTTCTTCACCCGGATTGAATTGTATAAATGCAGCACTTTATCCTAAAGAAACGGATTACCTTTATTTTGCAGCCGACGGGAATGGTAAACACTATTTTGCAAAAACATACAATCAGCACTTGAAGAATATGAAAAAGGCGGGATTGATGTAATGGCGGGCGAAAAAATTAATTATGAATATATAACTGAATATCTTCATCAGATTTTGCCTGAAACACAGGGGTATCTTTTGGAAATGGAAGAGTATGCCGATGTAAACGAAGTTCCGATTATTCACAAAGAAATGAAGGCTTTTTTAGAGGTTTTGTGTAAGCTTAAAAGACCTCTGAAAATACTTGAAGTCGGGACTGCAATTGGATATTCAGCATCGGTAATGGCTCTCGCTTCGGGCGAAGAATGCCATATTACAACCATTGAGCGTGAGAGTGATATGACAACACTTGCACTTGAAAATATTGACAGACTGGGTTTGTCCGGCAGAATTCGCGTTATCGAAGGGGACGGTCTTGAGGTTTTATCGTGCCTGAGTGCTAAATATGACCTTATATTTATCGACGCTGCCAAAGGATATTATAATGAATTTTTTGATTATGCAATTAATCTTATAAATGACGGCGGATTAATTATATCTGATAATGTGTTGTATAAGGGGATGACAGCAGAGGATTCTATTGTCAAAAGACGCCAGAAAACGATTGTTGGAAGGATGAGAGAATACCTTGTTATGCTTTGCAATCATGAAAAACTTGTAACATCTGTTATTCCAATCGGAGATGGTGTTGCAGTTTCAATTTATAACGAAAGAGGTAAAAATATTGAATAAACCTGAGTTGCTTGCTCCGGCAGGCAGTCTTTCAAAATTAAAATTTGCTTTTTTGTATGGTGCGGACGCTGTATATATCGGCGGTGAAGCCTTTTCTTTAAGAGAGGCTGCTGAAAATTTTTCGATGCCGGAAATCAAAGAAGGTATCGAGTTTGCACATGAACGAGGAAAAAAAGTTTATATTACGGCGAATATTTTGCCCCATAATGATGATTTGAATGGTTTTAAGGAGTATATCAGCGAAGTTTATTCATATGGAGCTGATGCTGTCATTGTGTCAGATATTGGACTTTTTGATATTGTAAAATCTACGGCACCTGAATTTAACATTCATGTCAGTACGCAAGCTAATAATGTTAATTATGCATCTGCAAATATGTGGCACAAGCTTGGTGCGTCAAGGGTTATATTGGCAAGAGAACTTTCTCTTAACGAGATTTCGGAAATAAGAGAGAATACCCCCGCTGAGCTTGAACTCGAATGTTTTGTTCATGGTGCAATGTGCATCTCATATTCAGGCAGATGTCTGCTTTCAAACTATATGACCGGCAGAGATAGTAATCTTGGAGCATGTGCACATCCGTGCAGATGGAAATATCACCTTATGGAGGAAAAGCGTGAGGGTGAATATTTCCCGGTATTTGAAAATGACAGAGGGACTTTCATATTCAATTCCAAGGATTTGAATATGATTCGATACGTGCCTGAACTTATCAGAGCAGGAGTTACAAGTTTTAAAATTGAAGGCAGAGTAAAAACTGAGTATTATGTTGCGACAGTTACTAAAGCGTACAGAGATGCTATTGACAGATATTTTGACGGGTTGCCTTTTGATGAGAGTATTGCTGAGGAACTTACAAAAGTAAGCCACAGAGAATATACAACCGGTTTTTTCTTCGGTAAACCGGATGCAAATCAGCAGATTTACGGCTCTGGTTCCTATAAAAGGGAATATGATTTGGTTGGCGTTGTCAACCGATATGATTATGAAAAAAATATGCTTGATGTTACACAAAGAAATAAATTTTTTATCGGTGATGATGTTGAACTGATGATACCCGGTGAAAAATTCAGGACTTTTAAAGTTACAAAAATGTTTAATGAAAACTTTGAAAGCATTGAAAGCTGTCCGCATGCCATGATGAAACTTTTTATCCCGTGCGATATAAAGTGCCCGGCAGGTACAATCTTGCGAAAAGCCAGATAATTTTTGTAAATAATGAGCAAACTAATCACTGAGGTGATTGGGTATGCAACAAAAAATTGTTACAAAAGTTTTTTTATTAAGAACATTGTTTGGATTTGTTGCTTTATTTCTTATCATACGATTGTATAATCTTATGATTGTACAAGGACCTATAATTAAGAGTGAAGCTGAACAACAGAATAGCTTGTCAATTAATGTTGCAGACAGACGCAACGATATTTTAGACAGAAATATGCGTTCTTTTACCGGTGTAGAAAAAGTTGATTACGCAGTTATCTTTTCTTCAAGCGACACCGAAAAAGATTTTGAGTTATGCAAAATTCTGGCAGGGTACAGTAATGAAAACGAATATGAAATATACTCAAGACTTCAACTTTTCGGCAAAACTTTTACAAAAGTTAAAGGAAATAATAAGGCTAAATTAACAAATTATACTAATATTTCAATGCTCAGTGTAGCCGACAGGTATTTGCATGATTATCCTTGTGCATCTTTAATTGGTTATGTAAGTGATTCTAAGGGTGTGTCCGGACTTGAGAAGGTTTATAATAAATTCCTTTCATCAAATATTGATTACAGTGTTTCAGCCCGTGCTGATGCTCTTATGCGTTTTGTGCCGGGCGGGGAAATTGAGGTAGCAGGACAAAATTTGAATATCAGCAAATTAAAAACGACTTTAGATTTGGATTTTTGCAGAATTTCTGAACAAATACTTAAAAATTCCGGTGAAAAATCATCGGTAGTTATCTTGGATGTTGAAAGTTTTGACTTGTTGGCTATTGCTACAAATCCCTCCTTTGATCCCAATAATGTCGGGGCATATCTGAATTCCGATGACGGTAGTCTGACAAATCGTGCACTCGCTGATTATGATATGGGGTCGATTTTTAAGATTGTTGTTGCAGCGGCAGCTTTGGAAGAAGGTGCGGTAACAATTTCTGATATGTTTGAGTGTAAGGGATACAGCTATGTTGCAAATCAGAAAATTGATTGTCACAACATATTTGGTCATGGAAAAATAACTTTTGAAGAAGCTTTTATGCACTCATGTAATCCGGTGTTTATAGAAGCCGGATTAAAAGTAGGATATGAAAAAATAATTGAATATGCCAAACGTTTTGGGTTGGGGAAGAAAGTCTTAAATCCCACTTCGCTTACTCAGGGGGACGGTAATCTGCCTGATAAAGATAATTATTATCTTGCGGATTTGGCTAACATTTCAATTGGTCAGGGCAGTCTTTCCGGCAACGCTGTTAACGGTGCTGTTCTATCTGCAGTAATTGCAAATGGCGGACTTATTAAACCTGTGAATTCGATTGATTGTGTTGTTGACAGCGTGGGCCAAAATAAAAAGACTCTTAAAATTGCCGGCGAAACCAGAGTCCTTTCTGAAAAGACTGCATATTTGATATATGAAATGATGCTGAAGACCAACATTTCAGGAACCGGTACTTCAGGTTTTATAGAAGGGTGCGGCTCAGGCGGAAAGACAGGAAGTGCACAAACGGGGTGGGTAGTCAACAATGAACGTTATCAACATGGTTGGTACACAGGCTTTTTTCCGGCAGATAAACCGCAGTATGCAATGTGTGTATTTGTGGAAAATGGTAAATCAGGCAGTGAAACTGCAGCACCGATTTTTAAAGAAATTGGCGAAAATATAGTTAATATAATGGATTTTAGGTGATGACATTGAGAGAAAAAATGGATACAGTTAAAAGAATTGTGGTAAAGGTTGGGACTTCAACCCTTACTTATGAGAATGGTAAATTAAATATCGGCAGAATTGATAAATTGGCAAGAACAATCGCGGATATCAAAAATAGAGGAATTGAAGTTGTTTTGGTGTCTTCGGGTGCTATCGGCGTCGGAGTGGGAAAGCTTGGCTTGAAAGAAAGACCTGCACTCACTCGTGAAAAACAGGCCGCTGCAGCTGTCGGTCAATGCGAGTTGATGTACTTATATGATAAAATGTTTTCCGAATATGGGTATAAGACAGGTCAGGTGTTGCTTACAAGGGATGTCATTGATATACCTGAACGTAAAGAAAATGTTACTAATACGTTTAATACTCTTTTGGATATGCATGTAGTTCCTGTTGTAAATGAAAATGACGCAGTTTCGATTGACGAAATTGTTATTGGTGACAATGACACGTTGTCAGCTGTCGTTTCTGTTCTCGTTAATGCAGATTTGTTGGTGATTTTAACTGATATTGACGGACTTTATGATAAAGATCCGCGTAATAACAGTGATGCTAAAAGAATTTCTGTTGTTGATAAAATAACTGATGAAATTAAAGATGTTGCGGGCGGTGCAGGGTCCAAACGGGGAACCGGGGGGATGTTTACCAAAGTTATGGCGGCAGAACGTGCTTCAGACTGCGGAATTCACACTGTCGTGTGTAATGGAGAAAATCCGACAATTCTTTATGATATAATAGATGGTAAAGATGTTGGAACACTTTTTAAATAAGATACATATTGGGGAAAAAACATGGATTATTTAAACAATTTGGGATTTAACGCCAAGAAGGCATCTAAGAGTATTGCAATATGCGATACGAATACAAAAAATGAACTTTTGAAAGAGATTTCAAAGCAGCTTATTGAAAATTCAGAGTTTATTATTTCTGAAAACAGCAAAGACATTGAGAACGCAAAAAACAACAATATAAAGCAATCGCTTATCGATAGGCTGATGCTTGACAATTCAAGAATTATTGCTATATCTTCGGCTGTGACGGAAATAGTTGCTCTTGATGACCCGATAGGAGAAGTTTTGTCTGCTGTTAAAAGACCGAATGGTTTGATGATAGCGAAAAAAAGAGTGCCTATGGGAGTTATTGGCATTATATATGAAGCACGTCCTAACGTTACTGTTGATGCGGCTGCTCTTTGTATAAAGGCAGGAAGTGCAGTTATACTCCGCGGCGGAAGTGATGCTATCAACTCAAATAAGGCAATAGTCAGCGTGATTAAGAAAGCTATTTCAAATGTGGGATTGGATGGAAATATTGTCACTTTAGTTGAAGATACTTCGCGAGAGGTTGCAGCTGAACTTATGAAACTTAACAAATATATTGATGTTCTTATTCCGAGAGGCGGAGCGGGACTTATTAATAATGTTGTTGAAAATGCAACTGTTCCTGTTATAGAAACAGGAACAGGAAATTGTCATATTTACATTGATGAATATGCAGATATTGATATGGCAAAAAGTATCGTAATTAACGCTAAAACGCAGCGTACGGGAGTGTGTAATGCCGCTGAATCCTTGCTGGTGCATAAAAATATTGCCGATAAAGCTTTGCCTGTTATTTTAAAGGCACTCTGCGAAAAAAGTGTTGAAATAAGGGGCTGCAATAAAACCTGCAGTATTTTTGAAGGTACTATACCTGCAAGTGAAGATGATTTTTATGAAGAATTTTTGGATCATATCATTTCAGTAAAAGTTGTTGAAAATCTTGATGAAGCAATTTCACATATTGAGGAGCATAGTACAGGACATTCCGAAACTATCGTTACAAGCAATTATGAAAATGCTGTTAAGTTTACTAACGAAGTTGATTCATCGGCGGTGTATGTCAATGCATCCACGAGATTTACCGATGGAGGAGAATTTGGATTTGGTGCCGAAATCGGTATCAGCACTCAGAAACTGCATGCAAGAGGTCCGATGGGATTAAAAGAAATTACTACTTACAAATATGTGATTTTCGGCGATGGTCAGATAAGGTAGGTTGAATATGATTGTATACATATTATCAGGAATTGTAATTGCAGGATTGATTACTGTTATTGTATTGCTTTGCTCACAAAAAAATAATAGTGATTTATCATTGGCAAAAAAAGAAATTACGGATGAAGTTAAATCTTCAATTAAATTATTCAGTGATGTTTTAACGTCTTCACAGTCACAGTTCACTCAGATGCAGGACAGTCGTATGCAAGCTCTTATTGTGCAGATGAATGAAAGCAATAAGCTTAATGAGCAAAAACTCGAAAATATGCGTAAAACGATTGAAGAAAGCTTAAAAAACATTCAAGATGACAATTCAAAGAAACTTGAACAAATGAGACAAACTGTTGATGAGAAACTTCAAAAAACTCTGGAAACCAGAATTGGTGAGTCGTTTAAGATTGTAAGTGAAAGACTTGAACAGGTATATAAAGGCTTGGGTGAAATGCAAAGTTTGGCATCAAGCGTTGGAGATCTTAAAAAAACTCTTTCTAATGTGAAAACAAGAGGTGTCTTGGGAGAAATTCAACTTGGAGCAATTCTGGAGGAAATTTTGTCTCCGGAACAGTATGAAAGAAATGTATGCACAAAGACAGGTACACAGAATTTTGTTGAATTTGCCGTGAAACTCCCGGGTGACGGTGATATGCCCGTATATTTGCCGATTGATGCAAAATTTCCTACAGATGCGTATACAAATCTTGTTGACGCATATGACAGCGGCGTTCAGACCGATATTGAGTCTGCAAAAAAAACACTTGAGAGAAGAATTAAGGAATTTGCCAAGGATATTTATGAAAAGTATATATCGCCGCCCGACACGACTGATTTTGCGATAATGTTTTTGCCTACAGAGGGGCTTTATGCAGAAGCCGTCAAAAACGGTATTACTGAAAATGTTCAAAGGCAGTTTAATGTTGTTATTACCGGTCCTACAAATATGGCGGCGTTGTTGAACAGTTTACAGATGGGCTTTAAAACTTTGGCTATTCAAAAACGTTCAGGCGAAGTTTGGGCAGTACTTGGAGCTGTGAAAACTGAATTTGAAAAATTTGGCGATGTGCTGCAGGCAGCTCAGAATAAGCTTGAAATGGCAAACAGCGAACTTGATAAATTAGTTGGCGTGCGAACCAGACAAATTCAGCGTAAGTTAAAATCAGTGACTGCTATGCCTGAGAGTGAAGCAAATACTATTTTGCTGACAGACGGCGAATTGGATATTCAGCAATAAGTCTATTGTAAAATTCTGTTATATAGTGTATAATAATATATTACGATAGTGGTGAAGATTTATGGAATTATTTGAGAAAACTTTATCCAGCGAAATGAAATATAAAGGTAAAGTTGTAAATATGCGTGTAGATACAGTTGAGCTTCCAAACGGTAAAAAGGCAATGAGAGATATTGTTGAGCATCCGGGCGGGGTAGGTGTTGCAGCGATTACCGAAAATAATGAACTGCTGATGGTAAAGCAGTTCAGAGCGGGACCTAAAAAGGTGCTGCTTGAAATACCGGCGGGAAAACTTGAAAAAGGTGAAGATCCGGAATTATGCGCAATGCGTGAGCTTGAGGAAGAAACAGGCTTTACAGCAAAAGAGTTCTTTAAGGTGTCTGAAGCGTATTCTTCACCGGGTTTTACCGATGAACTTTTGCATATATACGTGGCTAAAGGTTTAGTACCAACTAAAACAAATCCTGATGAGGATGAGTTTTTGGAAATAGAAAAGATTCCGATATCAGAGTTAAAAGAAATGATTAAAAAGCATGAGATTTGTGACGCAAAATCAATTATTGCAATTTTAATATCGGAGAAATATATGTATCGGGAGGGGTAGTAATGCCTGTGACAAAATCAGTTATCAGATTGCTTGGTAATGATTATCAGATTGAAAGTGAAAATTCTGATGAATTTATTCAGAAAATTGGCTTTTATGTGGACAAAAAGTTTAATGAAGTAGCAGAGCGAAACAGCAGACTCAGTACCAATATGATTGCTGTTATCACTTCGCTTAATATTGCAGAAGAAACACTTAAATTGCAGGAGGAGAATAAGGAATTATCATCACAACTTTCTGCTACTGTTGATATGTTGAGTGAAAAAGAATTTGAACTCAAGAAAATTGCAGAAGAAAATGATAAGCTTAAAGAGGAACTTCAGAATGCAAAAATTGAGTTGGCGAGATTAGAAGCAAAAGTTGAAAGGAAATATTAATATGAAACTTGATATTAAATTTATTCCAAGCGAAGGCGGAAAAATTTCTGCAAAGCCGTTCTATGCAACTGCCGGCAGTGCAGGTATGGATTTATCCGCATGCCTTGATGAGCCTGTTTTGATTAAAAAAGGAGAAATTAAAATTATTCCAACCGGTATTGCTATTGCACTCGAAGACAGTCACTATGCGGCATTTATTTATGCAAGAAGCGGTCTTGCATGCAAAAAAGGAATTTGCCTGGCAAACAGTGTAGGGGTAATTGACAGCGATTATCGCGGAGAGTTGAAATGTGCATTGATAAATCTTGGACAAGAAGATTTCGTTGTAAATCATGGTGACAGAATTGCACAGTTGGTAATTTCACCTGTTCAGCAGGTTGAACTTTGTGTATGTGAAGATTTGAATGAAACCAAGAGAGGCGAAGGCGGTTTCGGTTCAACCGGAGTATGAAAAAAAATCTTAAGTTCGGAGACGTTATTGTAATTGCTTTGGTTTTAATTTTAACTGTGCTGATAACTTTGTTTACTGCGGGTGGCTCTGCTGAATATGTTGTTATTTATGTTAATGGTGTCGAGTATGCCAAATATAACTTACAGGGAACGGCTATGGAAATTGATGTCACAACAGAATATGGATATAATTTAGTAAAGATTTCAGATGGTGCGGTTTGCATCATTGACTCAAACTGTAAGGATAAATTGGATATTGCAGCAGGTACAATTGACAAAAATGGACAAAGTCTTGTGTGCTTACCCAACAGAGTGGTAGTTGCAATTGAGGGAGGAACAAAAACGGATGCAACGGCGTTTTGAAGATTCAATTGCTTTATTTGCTTTACTTGTAAGCGTAGGGTTAATTTTAGGTTACGTAGAAAACCTTTTTTTTCCGCAAGGAATTGCATATGGAATTAAACTCGGTATTTCTAATATTGTTGTGATATTTTCACTTATGTATTTAGATTGCAGACAAGCAACTTTGATTGCAGCGGCTAAAGTTATTCTTTCCGGTTTGTTGTTTTCGTCAGTTACTTCTATTATCTATGGTATTTGCGGCGTAATGTTGTCAATTCTGATTATGAATATTTTAAAAAAGAATTTTTACCCGCAAACTATGTCTTTGATTGGCATAAGTATTGCCGGAAGTGCAGTTTTCAATATTGGTCAGGTTATGGTTGCGTGCCCGGTACTGGGTACATTTAACGTTGTTTATTTGCTTGTGTATATGTTGCCGTTGTCTGTAGTTACCGGTGCAATCACAGGTGTTATTACTAAATTCTTGTTGAATAGACTTAAATGAGGGATATAAATTGTATAATAGAAAACCAATAATAATTGTATCAATCATTGCTGCAGTTGTTATTTTGATAGTTGTGTGTGTGTTTACACCTTTATTGAATATTATTTCTTCGTGGATTGGCAATGTTGTTACACCAATTCAATCGGGAATTACCGGAGTTACGAACAGTATCAGCAGAACTTTTCAAACATGGGCAAACCATAAAAATCTATACGCAGAGAATGAATCCTTAAAAGAAGAAATTGATATTCTAAAAAACGAAAACAGAAAATATTTGACTTATAAAAATGAAAATGAAAGATTGAAGTCATTGCTTGACTTGAAAGATCAGCTGGAAGAATTAGCACCTGTTGCGGCATCCGTGATTGGAAAAGATGCCGGGAATTGGTTTAACGTTTTCACAATTGACAAAGGTTCAAATGCTATGATTGTTGAAAATACACCGGTTGTTAACTCAAAAGGTCTGATTGGAAGGGTGTTAAGTACAGGTGACAATTGGTCGAAGGTTATCACAGTTATTGATCGTGACCATTCAGTCAGCGGTAAAATTTCCCGTACAGGTGATTTTGTTCAAATTGACGGCGATTTGGAATTAATGAAAAGCGGACTTTGTAAAATGACGATAATCACTGAAGATGCTGATGTAATTGTAGGTGATACTGTGGTTACATCGGGTATAGGCGGTATATATCCCGAAGGATTGTTTATCGGAACTGTTACTGAATTTCGCAATAATGAAAATGGAACAGGTAAATATGCTGTAGTTAAGCCGGAAGTTGATTTTCAACATATATTTGATGTCTTGTTGCTGACCCGCACGGAGGAATAGGAAATGAATAAATTTTTAGCGGTTGTTGTCAGCATACTTTTAACAATTTTACAAGTTACCGTATTCCCTTGGTTAAAAATTGGCTGGATTAACTATAACTTTGCACTTGTATGTATTGTTATAATGTCCTGCTTGTGCGGCGGGAAGACGGCTATCATCAATGCGGTAGCAGTTTCGGTTATTTATGATGTTTTTGCTTCTAAAATCCCGGGTACATTTATCATAATGTATATTTTAATTGCAATTATAATTCAGTTTATTGCCCGGCGTATGTTCAGCAAAAATATTAAAGCATCAGTTTTTTTTGTGATTGGCGCTACACTTGTTTCAGAACTGGCGATGTATCTTGTTTTTTACGCATCTAAAGGTATGGCATATAATGCTTTTGCACTTTCTAAAATTATTTTGCCTCAATGCGGTGTTAATTTGGTGATTTGTATTGTAGTTTTCTGGCTGTATAAGTCGGTTTTAAAAGTAAAAAGAGATTGAATGTGGAGGTGCACAGATGAATTATTACAATAAGCAAGCAAGAACAATATTTATGATATTAATTGTATGCGTGCTTTTTTTTCTGTGCATTATAAGACTTGTAAATTTGCAAATTGTAAATGGTGAAAGCTATCGAAAGGTTTCAGAAGCGAAACTTTACACATCTATGACTATTAAAGCTCCCCGCGGCAATATTGTGGACAGATACGGAGAAATTCTTGCAACTAACAGAAGTGGTTTTTCTGTCGAAATTAAATATACAGGTTTGACTCGTAAGGAACTTTCAAGTATGCTTTATGAACTGGTTCAGGTCTTAAATCATGAAGAAGTTGAATTCACTTATTCATTGCCTATAACAAAAGAAAAACCGTATGAATTTGAATTTAATGTTGACGAAAATGCGGAAGAAAAAATTATGAAGTGGCTTGACAGCAATAATTTTGATAGCGGAACATCTGCTCCGGAAGTTATTGAAAAACTTTATAATGCATACAAAATTGATAGTTCGTACAGTGAAGCAGATAAAAGACTTATATGTGATATAATTTATGATATGAAACAAAAAGGTTTCAGTTCATTTAATCCGTATATTTTGCTTGACGACGTCGACGCAGAGATTGTAGCAGTTGTTAAAGAAAATAGTGCTAAATTTTCCGGTGTTGAAATAGCTGAAGCTAACGTTAGAACATATCCGAACGGAACGATGCTTTCGCATGTGCTCGGCAACGTTGGTATCATATATCAGGAAGAATACGAAAAATTAAAAAGTAAAAATTACAGTATGGATGCCTTGATAGGTAAGCAAGGAATTGAATTGGCGTATGAAGAATATTTGAAAGGCGAAGATGGCATACAGGGATTTGAACAGACAATTGAAGGTTCGGAAAATATCGTGACTTCTGTTCCGGCACAACAGGGCGATAATGTTATGTTGACCATTGATAAAGATTTGCAGCAAGTTACAGAAAAAGCCCTGGCTGATACAATTGAGACTATCAGACAGTCTGTTCCCGATTGCAATGCCGGAAGTGTTGTTTGCTTAGATGTTAATAATGGCGATGTTCTTTCGATTGCTTCGTATCCGTCATATCTGCCGTCAGATTATAATAAAAAATATAATCAGCTTATTAAAGACCCTGCAAATCCGGTGTGGAACCGTGCCATTGGCGGTGCGTATGAACCGGGTTCAACATTTAAGATGCTTACGTCAATTGCTGCATTAGAGGAGAATGTTGTAAAGCCCGAAGATTTAATTTATGATGAAGGTAAGTACAAATATTATAATGATTATCAGCCTACATGTATGAAGTGGAAAACAGGTGATACACATGGTTATGTTGATGTTGTTACTGCACTGCAAGAGTCTTGTAATTACTACTTTTTTGATGTAGGCCGCAGACTTGGTATAGAAAAACTTGATGAATATGCAGAAAAGTTTGGCTTTGGAGAATTAACCGGAATTGAAATAGCCGGTGAAGTCAAAGGGCAGGTTGCAAGTCCCGAAAACAAAGAAAAACGCGGTGTAAAATGGAATCCCGGGGATACTCTTCAGGCTTCTATCGGTCAGTCCGATAATCTGGTTACGCCGATACAGCTTGCCTCCTATGTGGCTACCATTGCAAATGGCGGGACACGGTATCAACCGCACATATTAAAAATGATAAAAGACAGCGAAACCGGTGATGTTGTTAAGAAATCAGACGTTACTGTGGTTGATAAAATTGATATAAAAGAAGAAAATTTAAATGCTGTAAAATTAGGAATGAAAAAAGTTGCCGAAGAAGGTACGGCAAGTAATGTTTTCGACGGTTTTTTTGTAGAAGTTGGCGGTAAAACAGGTACAGCTGAAGTAAGCAAAGGCTCAAATAATGGTATTTTTGTTGCGTTTGCCCCATATGATAATCCGCAGATTGCCGTTGCGATAGTTATTGAACATGGTACGGGCGGATATTTGGCAGCTCCTATTGCTAAAGCGATGTTTACTGAATATTTTACTAATCAGGAAATTAGCGATTTATATACTGTCAACGAACTTAACAGATAGAAAGGGTGGTATTTTGAGTAAGGTTATTTCTGTAATTTCAGGGAAGGGAGGCGTTGGCAAAACTACTGTTACTGCTAACGTTGGCGTTGCTCTTTCTATAATTGGTCATAAAACTGTTATTATTGATACCGATTTGGGGTTAAGAAACCTTGATTTGGCGTTGGGACTTGAAAATAATGTTATCTATGATATGGTTGATCTTCTTGAAGGCGAATGCAGACTTCGAGAAGCAATAATTAAAGACGAACGTTACGGTACGCTAGGCTTTATTCCAACTTCACAGTTTAAAGTTGATGGGAAAATCAACTTTGATAAATTTGAAAAAATTGTTTCAGAACTTAAAAAGCAATATGAATATATTTTGATTGATTCCCCGGCAGGGATTGGTGAAGGCTTTGAAACTGCCGCAAGATTATCAGATATTGCTTTAATTGTTGTAAACCCTGAACCTTTTTCTTTGCGTGATGCAGACAGAGTAGCCGGATTGCTTGAGGAGTTGGGTGTTAAAGATATGCGTCTTATTGTCAATCGAATCCGTCCCGATATGGTCGGACGAGGTATAATGCTCAATATTGATGCTTTAATCGAGGCACTTGGTATTAGATTGATAGGTGTAATCTATGAAGACTCTAAGGTTATTGAACGTGCTATATGCGGCACGCCGATTGTCCTTGATGAAAAAAGCTCAACCGGTAAAGAGTTTATCAATATTGCAAAGCGTATTTATGGCGAAAATATTCCTATAGAGAATATTAAAAAGAAGTCTGTTTTATCCAGACTGTTACGCAAATAATGTAGCATAATATCATTCCTTATGAAATATATTTTTAGTGTGTTATTACAAATAAAAGGGATGATTTGATGTGAAGAAAACAGAGAGAAACGTTCGTACAACTAAAAAAAATAATGATCTTGTGTTTGCTGAAAAAATTTTAAGTCAGATAGTTGTTTCTGTTGTGATTTTTGTGCTTGTTTTTGTAAATTCACACCTATACAACAGTGTAAGTGTGAATATCAACAATCAAATTAAACATTATTTGACTTCAAATATTGATTTTAACAAGACGATTGATGTTGCAGTTTTGTATTTTCAAAATTTTTTAAAACAAGTACAGACATTACCTGTGAACAAAGATTTGAATGTAGATTTTACTGAAGCAGAACAATAAATACAATTGTGTTCGGGGATGGTGGTCAGGATTATCAGTTTTTGTCCCTGGTGGGTGTTATTGCTGGTATTCGTTTTTGTATCAGGAAATCTTAGTACATACGCTGTTGCTTTGACAATCGCATTACTGCACGAGTCAGGACATATGGTTGCTGCTTTAATTTGCGGTTACGGTGTTAAAGGTATTAAAATTCAGCCTTTTGGTGTTGGTCTTGTGTTAAAAGATTCAAATATTGATGATTGGCATGAAATCTTGATTGCTTGTGCAGGTCCGGCGGTTAATATTATACTAATTATAGCCGGAATTTGTTTTTTGAAATTGAACTACAGTTTTTCGCGTATGTTTTATGTCACAAATGTGTATATGCTGTGTATTAATCTTTTGCCCGTCTTGCCTCTGGATGGCGGCAGAGTGTTAAGTGCAACATTGAGAATGGAATTTGATGAAGCTAAAGCTAATAGAATTATCAGGGGTGTTTCTGTTGTTTGCACTGCAGTAGTATTGTTGTTTGGAATTGTATATTTTATCAAGAGTGAAACAAATATTTCACTTTTCATAGCGGCTCTGTTTCTGCTGGATAATGTCCAATCGCATAATGATAAAAGTCATAACATAACTTCTGTGTATTATTCCGAACAAATTTGTGTTAATGCTAAAACATTTTGCGTGGAAGAAAGTATGCGTGTCAGGGAAGTGCTGAAAGTTTTGCCTTTTGAAAATGCGGAAGTAATTCTGGTTACAGATTCTGACGGTAAAATTACAAGTGCAGTTACCAACAAATATATTTTAAAATTATTAACAAACGGATATAGCGATTTTAAACTTGCAGATGTCTGCAAGTTAAATATATTGTCTGCTTCGGAGGAAATATGAATAATAAAATGTTTGAAAAAATTCTGCTGAAGGTTCAAAAACCCGCAAGATATATTGGTGGTGAAACCGGGAGCATTGTTAAAGATTTTGACAGTGCTAAGTGCAGAATTGCTTTTTGTTTCCCGGATACATATGAAATTGGAATGTCACATTTAGGTATGAAAATTTTATATGGAGCTTTAAACAATAATCCGGATTATCTTTGTGAAAGGTTTTTTGCTCCATGGATTGATATGGAAGAAATGATGAGGAAATATGAAATTCCTCTTTATTCTCTTGAAAATAAAAAGCCGCTTAATGAGTTTGACATTATTGGTTTTACCCTTCAGTATGAAATGTCTTACTCCAATATTTTGAATATGCTTGACTTAGGCGGAGTGGAACTTTTGGCATCAGAACGTAAGAATGATACATTTGTGTGCTTTGGCGGCCCATGTGCATATAATTGCGAACCGATTGCGGATTTTGCAGATTTTGTTATGCTGGGTGCAGGTGAAGAATTGTTTATTGAAGTTGCTGATGCATATACTAAATGGAAGGGCAGCGGAAAAACAAGAAAGGAATTTCTGGAAACCATTGCTCATATAGACGGAATTTATGTTCCGAGCTTTTATGATATAGAGTATAACATTGATGGTACTGTTGCGAAAATTAAGAAAAATAATGATAATGCACCTGATAAACCGGTCAAGCGTATTATAAAGGATATGGATAATGTGTATTATCCTACTAATCCTATTGTCCCTTTTACAGAAATTGTTCATAATCGTGCAATGCTTGAAATTTTCAGAGGATGTACCAGAGGCTGCAGATTTTGTCAGGCGGGATTTATATACCGTCCCGTTCGTGAAAAAAGTCCGGACAAGCTTGTTGAACAGGCCATAGAGCTTATTAACAACACAGGCTATGATGAACTTTCTCTTACGTCGCTCAGTTCAAGCGATTACTCGAAATTCAACGAACTTGCTGATAAACTGCTTGATATTACTGAAAAGAAAAAAGTCAACCTTGCACTTCCGTCGCTGCGTGTTGATAATTTTTCAGTTGATTTGATGAACAGAATTCAAAAGGTGAGAAAAAGCGGGCTTACATTTGCACCGGAAGCAGGAACGCAACGATTGCGAGATATTATTAACAAAAACGTTACCGAACAAGATTTGTTAAACACATCTGCTCTGGCTTTCTCTAACGGATGGAGTAATATAAAACTTTATTTTATGACAGGACTGCCTTTTGAAACGCTTGATGATGTCCTGGGAATTGCTGATCTTGCCGAGAAAGTTGTAAATGTTTATTATAATACAGCTCCGAATAAACAAAGAAAGCAGGTTAAGGTGACTGTCAGCACATCAATCTTTGTACCGAAACCTTTTACACCATTTCAGTGGCACGGTCAAGAGAAAATGGAAAGTGTTGTTGAAAAGCAAAATGCACTTAAAGCTGCTGTTGGGAAACATGTTACTTATAATTGGCATGATAGTAAGTTGAGCTATCTGGAAGCTGTTTTTGCACGCGGAGACAGACGT
This sequence comes from uncultured Eubacteriales bacterium, assembly GCA_964492155.1. Lineage (GTDB taxonomy): Bacteria > Bacillota > Clostridia > RGIG6154 > RGIG6154 > RGIG2094. The sequence goes on along the minus strand of CAZBJD010000017.1, from coordinate 2,103 downwards.
CTTTCAAAAGTTATGATCAAGGCATTTGAAAAAGGTTGTAAGTTTGATAGTTGGGATGAATGCTTTGATTATGAAAGATGGCTCGATGTATTTAGTGAATGTGGAATTGACCCCGATTTTTATGCACTTAGACAAAGAAAGCTGGATGAGATATTTCCATGGTCACACATTGATGTAGGTATCAGTGAAGAATATTTGAAAAAAGAACTTGAACGTGCATCTAATGGCATTACAACCCATGATTGCAGACAAGGATGTACCGGTTGCGGAATAAACGGATTGGGGGGTGTAACCTGTGTATAAAGTCAGACTTTCTTTTTATAAAAAAGATTATGCAAAATTTGTCTCACACCTTGATTTAATGCGGATGTTTCAGAGAATATTCAGGATTGCGGGTGTTGATGTAACGTTTTCACAAGGTTTTAATCCTCATCCGAAAATGTCAATAGCGTATCCTCTCCCTGTAGGTGTTACTTCTGATGAGGAGTACCTTGATATTCAACTTGATTCCAAGCCTGATTATATTGAATTGGTCAACAAAATTAACAGTGCAATGCCGCGTGACATAAAAGTTATTCGGGCATGGGAACCAAAAGATAATATGAATTCTCTTTGTCAGGCGGAATATACTGTTAATCTTACTTTGAATGACAGTCCTGATGATTTATTTAAAGCTGTTGAAGAATTTTGCGGCAGAAATGATATAATTATTGATAAAAAGACAAAAAAAGGTATTTCAGATACCGATATAAAACCAATGATAAAAAAGATTACGGTTTTGGATATTGTTGGTAACAATCTTATATTAAAGTTTATATTGTCAATCGGTGATAAAGCTAATTTGAAGGCAAGCAGCGTGCTGGATGCAATGGAAAAGTACATCCCGGGTTTTGAGATTTTGTTTTGCGACATTAACAGGGATGCCCTTTTAAAAGAAAATATGACTAAAATTGACGTTTAACTCTTTACAAAATTGATATTTTAGAGTAAAATAATATGAAAAGTATTTTTTGCAAAAAAATGTTTTGCTTCACAGGAGGTAGTTTAAGTGTATAAAAAAGTATCCACTGACTTGGATTTTAAGCAACGTGAGCTTGAAACCATTAAATTTTGGAATGAAAATAATGTATTTGAACGAAGCATTAAAAAAGATGCTCCGGTCTTTACTTTTTTTGATGGTCCGCCGACTGCTAATGGTAAACCGCACATTGGTCATATTTTGACCCGTGTTATGAAGGATATTATTCCAAGATACAAAACCATGAAAGGCTACAAAGTGCTTCGTAAGGCTGGATGGGATACACACGGCCTTCCTGTTGAACTTGAAGTTGAAAAAATTCTTGGTATCGACGGAAAACCCGAAATTGAAAAATATGGTGTTCAGCCATTTATTGAAGAATGTAAAAAGAGCGTTTGGAAATATGAAGGTCTTTGGAAAGAAATGAGCCAAAGAGTAGGATTTTGGGCGGATATGGAAGACCCTTATGTTACCTATCATAACGAATATATAGAGTCAGTTTGGTGGGCACTTAAACAGATATGGGACAAAGGCCTTATCTACAAAGGTCATAAAGTTGTTCCGTATTGCCCTCGTTGCGGAACTGCACTTTCGAGTCACGAAGTTGCACAGGGTTATAAAGATGTTGAAGATACTTCGGCATATGTTAACTTTAAAGTTAAAGGAAAAGACGAATATATTATGGCGTGGACAACCACTCCATGGACACTTCCTTCTAACGTAGCACTTGCTGTAAATGCCGATGTTGATTATATTAAAGCGAAAATTGAAGATAAAATTTATATTGTTGCCAAAGAGCTTGCTTCAGGTGTGTTTGGCGAAGAATATGAAATCATCGAAGAATATAAAGGTGCAGATCTCAAGGGAATAGAATATGAACCTCTTTTTGATTTTGCTAAGCCTGAAAAAAAATGCTGGTTTGTAATTGCTGACGGATATGTTACAACTACCGATGGTACAGGTATTGTTCATATTGCACCTGCTTTTGGTGAGGATGACGCAAGAGTTGGCCGCGATAACGATCTTCCTTTTGTTCAGATGATTAATACGGAAGGCAAATTTATCGAGGGAACTGATAAATTCGA
>CAZBJD010000016.1:0-27550 GCA_964492155.1 uncultured Eubacteriales bacterium | reverse complement strand
TTTTCTTTTTGTTTCTATTTCTGTCGGAACCTCTTAAATCCGCTTAAACACTGGGAAAATCGGATGGCATCTAAATTGTGCGTCTATTATACCACATTTTTCAATTTCCTGCAAGCTGTAAAACTGTATCATCAAGTTTTTCAGTTGAAGTAGTTACGTTAGTATAAGACTGCGGTACTTCTCCCACAACGACTGTTTGTGCCACCGGCACTGTTGTTGTTACTAAATGTTTGATCTGCATTGCCGGCATAACGATAACAATTTCTGTCTTGCACTTTAAGTCGATCTGATGCTTTGTTTGATTTACACCAACCGAAATAAACGAACTTTCCAAATCAGCAGTCAAAGACCCGACAGATCGCACGTTTATAGCTACAGCAGGACCTTTTTCTGATAAAAAAGGATTATTCAAAAAAGCAAGAACGGGAATGGTAAATCTTTCATTTTCAATACTTTTCATTTTTTTGGCAATATCTCTCACAAAAGCTGATTTAAACATATTAATCTTGACAGTATCAGTTTCTATACCTATTATTTTTTCTTCCGAATCCCTGATTATACTTACAAAACTATCATATTTTTCAAGCTTTAAGACTTCTAAAACGGTTTCATTAATGATTTTATGCATAATGTTATTTGCATGCCCGATTGCAAGCGATTCAATATATGGTTTATATATTCTTGTAAAAAAACCACTTAACATAACTGCCGCCATCGCGGCTATAATAAATATTGCCATGATTTTTTTGAAATACAAAATTTTAAAGCAAATTTTTCGTTTCATACCAACACGCATAATATCACCATTATATTATATGTTGTATTGAAACTAAATTTCACAAAAAAACCGCAGGATATCTGCGGCTAAAAACTATTAAAATGTTTTTTTAATAATATATGTATCATAAACATTGCCATTGGCAGTTTGTGTAAGCTCAAATTTCATCTGTTGACCATCTTGAGTTTCTTCAACGGTAACTGCTACGTACGAGCTTGGCTCATCAATAGCAACCCAATCGGTTTTAGTATCTGCTTTTGTTAAATTAGGTCTTTCTTTTTCATCTAAATGAGAGTTATAACTGAAATAACAACCTGATTTCTGAACTGCACTATTTGTTGCAATAACTTCAATAAAATCCGCATAATCCGGGTGCACAGAGCCACCTGACGGTGCCCAGCCAAATGGTGGTAAATTTATATGAACTGCACCATCAGGATTTGTAGCTATATCGTAACTGTAACCATTTTCATCAACGCTGCGTTTTATTTTATCTTCACTTACAACAGTAGGTTTGATAAATGTACGTGTTACTCCATTGGCTGTCATTGTTACGCCCTTATTATCATCTGTCAAAAGTTGCTTTGAACGCGAATATGAGTGCTGATGTCCCGTAAACACAACATCAAAATCATACTGGTCAATATTCATATCAGCAAAACGTTCACGAAGCAGAGGCGGTTCACTAAAGCCTCCGATAAAGCTATATGGAGGAACGTGATTAATTAAAACTCTCCATTTCGCATCTTTGTTTGCTTCAATTGCCGACCTGATATATGCAGCATTATTACCTGCCTGCGAATACATAAACACATCGGTAGTATGCTGAACTGCGTTGATACCAACAACCAGCACATCACCATTTCTGAACCAGAAGTTGCCATTGGTGTTGGGTGAATTCAATTCACTTGAGAAATATGTACCCGTTAAGCCATCATCATTCGGAAGATTATAATGCCATTTAGTCACACTGCCAAATTTATTTCCTGAGTTATTTGCTTCGTGATTACCAAGAGTTGATGCCCATGGTATGCTTTGGAAAGCATTTGGAGCAAACAAAACTTCAAATTCAAGCTCAGCCTTCTGGCGGTAAATCTCCCAATCACTGTTCATATATTCTTTGAACTGTGTAGGCATATTACCTTGAGAAACGTTGTCGCCTGTTGAAGCGACAAATTGAATATCGGGATGTTTGTTTAAAAGATTTTTAAAGTTTGTATTATATGTATTGACATGGTTAGATTCTTTAACGGAATTAATTGTATAAGCATTAACATGAAGGTCGGAAACCATAGCAAATACCTGTTTATTGGCGGGATTTTGATTTTTAAATTCATATGTTTTTTCGTCAAAAGTGTCCCTGCCGCCAAGACGGTAAACATACGTCTGTCCAAGCTGCAAATCACTTATAACCGCTTTGCAGCTTATGCTTGCAGTATTGCCATACGGAGTTTCGGCTGTTGCTGCAACAATTTTGGAATTTCCGTCAGTAAAACCGCCGTCTTTGTCAAAATCAGATTTTAAAGCATACTGTACCCTGCCGCCCAATGCTGCTGCATCATTATACCATACAAGTCGTTTTTCTGTTTCGTCAGCTCCGACCTGCAGCGACACTGCTCTGATATCGTTGCCATTAGAACTGTATGTACGCCAAACAAATGCCAAAACCTTTGAGAACTCCTTTGGGAAATATGTTCTGTAGTCCGAATCATTTGAAGTCGCCAAAAGTTTATTATTCTCATCGTATGCCGCAAATTTAATCACATAACCTTCATCTGAGCTATAATCCTTCTTTAAACTATATGCCTCAGAGCCAAGCTTAGCAAGTGTGTTTACATCAAGCACACAGACTCTAAGCTTTGTTTCATTATCCTGAGCAAAAACAACATTTCCTGCTGCACCAAGAGTTAAAGCAATAACGATAATTAAGCTGATAAGTCTTTTCATATTTTCCACTACCTTTCTGCGATAAATTCTACCATATTTTCAACTTTTAGTCAACAAAAAACCGCCGCATTAAGCGGCGGTTAAATTCAATTATTCGGCTGAAGTTTTCTTGATAATATATGTATCAATAACATCACCTGTTAAATTATCTATATACTCAAACTTCATCTGCTGACCATTATCAATCTTTTCAACAGTTACAGCAACATATGAGCTCTTACTGTCTAAGTTGTGCCATTCGGTGCTGACATCTGCTGAAGTAAAGGTTGTAGCCGGAGCATTATTAACGTAACAACTACCTGTTCTTGTTACGATAACTTCAAGAAAATCTGCATAATCGGGATGTACTCTATCTACATACGGAGCCCATTGTAAGCTCGGTAAGTTGATGTGCACTGCACCTTCAGGGTTTGTTGCAATATCATAGCTTTTTCCATTGCTGTCCACATCACGTACAATGTCATCCTCACTTACAACTGTCGGTTTGATAAAATTACGTGTAGCACCGTCGTAAGTAAGAGTTTCATAATCGCTGTCATCATCTGTCAAAAGCTGTTTTGAACGTGAATATGAATGCTGATGTCCTGTAAATACTGCATCAAAATCATACTGGTCGATGTCCATATCAGCAAAGCGCTGACGAAGGAGCGGTGGCTCGGTAAATCCGCCGATAAAGCTGTATGGAGGAACATGATTAATCAAAATTCTCCATTTTGCATCTTCATTTGCTTCGATTGCCGACTTGATATATGCAGCATTATGCTCAGGCTGTGAATAAGCAAACACAGACGAAGTATACTGAACTGCATTGATACCAATAACCAGCACATCACCATTTCTGAACCAGAAGTTACCATTTGTGTTTGGTGCATCCAACGCACTTGAATAATATGTACCGGTTATTCCGTCGTCATTCGGAAGGTTATAATGCCATCTTGTAACAGAACCATATTTTTGACCGCTGTTGTTTGCTTCGTGGTTACCGAGAGTTGACGCCCACGGAACACTCTTGAACACATCGGGTTTAAAAAGAATTTCCATTTCAAGTTCTGCCTTCTGACGGTAAATTTCCCAATCACTGTTCATATACTGCTCAAACTGAGTGGGCATATTAGCTTGAGAAACGTTGTCGCCTGTTGAAGCGATAAATTGAACATCAGGATGTCTCGGCAAGAGATAATTGTTGAAATAATTCTGATATTGGCTTACATATGGTGATTCTCCGACACTGCTTACATCATAAGCATTTGTGTGAAGGTCAGATGTCATAATGAACACCTGCTTATCTGAATTGTCAGGGTCATATGTTTTAAAGCTATATACAGTATCGTCATACTTATATGTATTACCAACTCTGTAAACATACTCTGTGTCAAGCACTAAATCGCTGATATCAACTTTACAGCTAATGCTTGTCGGGTTATCGGGCGGAACTTCGGTAGTACCTGAAACTTCGATAGAGTTAGTATCGGTAAATCCGCCGTCTGCTTCATAATCAGACTTTAACGCATACTGAATTTTAGCGCCGTATGTAAGATTGTCATTATACCAAACAAATCTTCTCATAGTTTCATCAGAACCGGGATGCATAACCAAAGCTCTGATATCATTATCGGCATAGTCAACGTCTTTCTGCTCTGTATAAGGAATAAGCGAGCTTGCTGAATCCCATACAAATGCAACCAGACGGCTGAATTTTTCAGGCATATTTTCATAAGTAACTGAAATTTCGTCAGTTTCTTCTGAAATAACCTTATCTGCTTTTGCAACACCGATTAATTTATTGTTATCATCATACGCTGCAATCATCATCACAGAATCAAGTGACTGTCCATAAAGGTTGTTAATCTTTGCAACAGCCTGAGCTGAGGTTTCCAAAAGCGAAGTTTTGAGTTCAACTGCAAGCATATCGGTTTTCTTAACTTTTGCGGATAAAACTGTATCGGTAATATCCTTACCTTCTGCTTTTACCAAAAGTGTGCAATTGTTTACAACACCTTCACTTGCAGAAAAACCATCATACTCAATTTTAATTTCATAGTAGCCGCTATCATCAGCTTTGATAGTATCCATAAAAAGGATGTTAGTATCTGATGTATCAGTTCCGTCGCCGCCAAGAAGGAGCACGGTAATAAATTTATTTGCATAATCCTCCGCTTTACCGATTACAATCGCACGGTTGCCGTAAACGCCCGCAATATCAGCTGTGTCGCCGATAACAAGAGCAGAAGCAGGCATAACAATACTGAAAAGCATTACAAGCGATAAGAGGAAAGCAAAAATATTCTTTTTAATTTTCATAGTATAAATCTCCTTTCATTATTCGCTTAAAGCAATCGGTTCGGGGATGCTCATTGCGTTCATACCTGAGATTGAATCCCAGAAGTGAATTTTTACGTTAGTTGCTGTTGAATAATCACCTGTCAGTTCAAAGTCTTCAGAAATACTTGACATAGCATCAAGACTTACCTGTTTTGACTGAACACCGAGTAACTGATAGCCGTCATATACTGCAACAGCCATTACAAACTCAGTACCAACGTTAGTTCTGTTGCAAATTTCAACAGTAGTTGTAAGAGAAGTTGAAGTAACAGTTGCAACAGGTTCATTTGCGATTGCAAGCTCACCTGAACGTGCAGTTACAAAAGCATATGCATAATCATTGTAGTAATTAAATTCATTGAAATAAATATCTCTGAAAAGTCCGTTGATTACAAGCTTATATTCTGTAAACAATTCATAATCAGGCTCTGTGATTCCTGAAACCACAAGTGTTTTACCGTCAGCTGCAATTGCTTTTGTTGCACCGCTGATTGTTTTTTCGTCTGCGTCCTGAATAGTTACCAATGATAGGAAATCATCATCAAGCACGCTGTTAAACTCAGCTGTAATTACGCCTGTAGCTTTGTTGAATTCAATATTTTTAACACCAAAAGCAACTCCGTCGATAGCATAAGCTTTAAGATTGTCAATATAGAAGCTTTTTCCTTCTGAAAGGCCTCCGAATGCCAAACCGAAGAAGGTACCAAAGCTTGGCGCAGGGTTAGTTGCACTTTGCTTTTCATTTGACATATAATATGTCGGGGCGTTAGTTGATGCAGCGTCGTAGAACGGAACAATAACCGGTTCGCCGTCTAAATAGTATCTTACATTATCATAGTCAATTTTTTCGTTTTTGCCTGTCTGGTCAACAACTGCAGTAACCGTATGCCAACCATTCTTAAGGTTTAAGGTTGTTCTTCTTAAATAATCTGCATTTCCCCAAACACCCGAAGAAACCAAAATACCGTTTGCATTAAGTCTTGCAAATGTACCTTCAACTTTGCCGCTTGCAGAACCATTGAAGTTCATAAATGCTGAAGCGTTGTCGTTTGTTGTAGCAAAGTCATCATAATATACATCTGCCTGATACACAAGCTTTTTGCCATAGTAACTGCTGTCTGAGCTTGTGAAGTTAATACCTGTATCACCATTTGAGTTTCTTAAAAGATATGGTGTTGTACCATCTGCACCTGAAGTATATTTAAGGAATTTACCTGTTCTGTCACCTACAGTTGTATTTACAACCATAACTGAGTTAGTAGTATTTCCTGTTGAATTTATATACTTCCAAGTATTTTCACCAACACCTGTGTTGGTTGCAGTTACCCAGTTGTTTGTATCAAGATTGTTCTTCCATTCAACATCAGCAGTCATAGTTTCAAAGGTTTCATCAAAAATGGTGTAAATGCCTTCAATTTTGCTGATTGTAACAGTAATTGCTGCAGGAAGAGTTTCTCCTTCATCATTTACCAAAGTATCAAGGGATTTTAATGTATACGGGAACGTTTTGGTATCATCAAGTCCGCTTAATTTAATTGTAATGGTTTTTCCGTCTTCAGAAAGTGATGCAGTCCAGCCTGTAACTGTTTCGCCGTCAGCGTCTGTAACAACAAAAGCGTTTGCAAGCTCTGCCTGATTTAAAATTGTAGCGTCTGTAAGTGTAATAACAACATTTCTTTCTGAACCTGCGAAGAAATTAGAAACAGTTGTTGTGTCAACATAAGAATTAAAGCCTTCATAAGGAAGTACAGTAAATTTAATAGCGTAATCGCCGTAAATTCTGCTTCTGTCAACTAAAAGTTCACTCTGATATACTGCCAGAGCCTGACCGTATTCATCAACAAATAGCGGTCCGAAAGCGATTTCGTACTCTTTATTATCAGTTAAAGCATTGGGGTCTAATGTAATAGTCAAGCCATCGTTTGAACCGTTGATTGTAATGTCTGAAACAGCACTTGTAACATCAGTATCTTTTCCGTTTTCATCCTTTGTAAGAAGCATAACGTTGGACTTTAACTGAGTCTTATCTGAATAAAGTGTCTGATTGAAGCCAATTTCAATTTTCGCATTCTTTTCAGGAATGAAATTATCGGTATTTGAGCTTACAGATACAATCTTAAACGGGTCAATCGCATAAGCTTTTAAATTGTCGATGTATCTTGTAGATGCAGTTGTACCTGCCTTCCAGCCAAACAAAGCGCCATAGAAAGTTCCATACTCATTTGCCGAGTTGTAGCTGAAGTTTTCTTCTCCCGGGAACAACAAATAATTGCTGTTGGTAATTCTCTCTGACATAAAGTCGTAAACATATTCAGGATACTCATTCAAACCTTCGTTAACTATATCAGTTTTTGCAGTTGTAACAGTACCATCTTCTGCAACACTTTTAACGAATGTATACTCTTTTTTAGTTGTGGTAATTGAACCATCATCACCAATTTTGAGAACTCTGTGAGTATCGTGGCGGGTTGTATCAGTCTGATCAAAAATCATTCTGAAGGTTTCCCATTTACCTAATGTAACGCTTGTATTTGCACCCGAATTAAGTCTGTTTGCATAAACATTCTTAGCAAGCTTTGTGTTGCCGTTTGTAGAGTTCTGAGTGCCGAAAGACTTACCGTTTGCATTATATCTTACATAGTTACCGTTATATGCAGAACTATCTTTTAAATTAGCAGCGGTAGATGTTCTTGAAAATGCTAAGAATGCACCGTTGTAGTTAAACTGAGTATATCCCGACTTTGTATAGTTATCCATTTCTACAACAAGCTTTTTGCCGTAAAGCGGTGAATCGGGGTTGGTAAAGTCAATAGAGCCGCCATATTTAGTTGGCTTTCTTGAAACATAGAAATCAAAGCCTGCTGATGTTGATGTAACTGCCTGAGCAGTCATTTCAAGAACAGTATTCGTAGAATCTGTCGGGTCGGCAGCAGCCTTAATTGTTCCCACATCGTCTGTTACAGCATTGTTATTGATAATATAATCACTGCTGTTAAATCCGCTTGTATAATCATCAGTAAAGATTTCATACTTGCCTGCTTTGTTAATCTTAACCTCGGTAATTGATGCTATTGTTCTTCCGTTAGCATCGGTAACATCAGAAAGAGTTGAAATTGTGTACGGGAACGAGCCTGTTGCATCAAGATTTTTAAGGCTTACAGTTGCAACCTTCTTATTAGCAGAAAGTGTTGCAGTCCAGCCTGTCATAACATCGCCGTCTGCATCTGTAACAACGAATGCACTTTCAGGTGCAGTTGCAACAGGTGCAGTAAATGTAAACTCGATTGTTCTTTCAGTTCCTGCCTTAAAGCCTTCAAATACTTCAGGGTTAGCAGCAGCTTTAAAGAAATCAACATCTGCAGTTGTTAATGCCACATCATAATATGAGCTGGTCCAGATATTTTCATATTTGTTATCAAAGCCCTGCATATAAATATCGTGGAACTGCGGGTCAATTCTTACTGTATAATCAGTTGCTCTTGTAATGGCATTGGGGTTAAGCTTTACGGTCATACCTCTTTTGTCGTCTGCAAAAGTAACATTAACACCATTTTCAACAACATTGCCGTTCTTATCTTCAAGTGACACATATTTTGCCATAGATGAGTCAACCATTGTGGTAAATTCGTAGGTGATATTGTGCAATGAAGCATCAAATTCATCTAAATTATCATTAGAATTTGTAATTGTAAACAACTCGGGAGCATAAACCTCGAAGTTATCAAAATAAACTGTTGAAGGTGTTGAAGTGCTTGATGCTCTTAAGGTTGTTTCAAGAACAAACATACCTACGAAAGCACCACCCCATCCTTTGGAACCACCGCCAAGTTTTAAAGCTTCACTCGACCAAAGGTCATAAAGCTTATCATCATTTTCGCCGACAGTTTCTGTCATTTGTGTGCCTTTTAAAGTTTTTGTGGTAGAATCATAAATCACACCATCAGCATCAGGCACATAATATGTCCAACTTGAAACATAAGGAAGTGTTGCATCATTACCCAAATATACTCTGTAACGATTATTACCTCTTGCTTTAGTTGTATCCGGTGTAAATGATGTATCAAATACATATGTTACAGTTTGCCATGAACCTTGCGGCATGGTTTTTGAAGTTAATGTTCCAACATGTCTGTTATCATAAGAAGTAGCATACTGTATACCTGAGTTACCTATTTTTGCACCGTTTGAGCCGATTGCTGAACCATTTGCATAGCTTGCTCTCATAAATATGTTACTGCTTGAGTTAACGTCTTTAAGTGATGCATCACGTCTAGAACGAACAAATGGCATAGCTGAGCTTGAATTTGCTGTGCCGCTTGCGGGCACAAACACGTCATATTTTACAACGAGCTTTCTGCCTGCAGTTCTTGTATCAGTCAGCGGCTGCAGAATATCATCTTCTGCAAGTGCATCCGATGTTTCATCAAAAAGCATACGAAGGTTAGAGCCTGTTGCAGTTGAAGAAGTTGTGTATTCAAGAACGTTACCATGGTCAGAGCCTGTGGGGTCTGCGATAACCTTGATTGTGTCGGTTGTTGCAGCTCTCGGGCTTGTAATATCCCAACCTATCGGTGAGTTATCCACAGCTGCACCATCGTCATCTGTGCCAATCCAGTTTGCTGCACTACTCACATCATATGCATCAAAATTGTGAGTTACAATTCTGTTAATCTGGTCTTCAGCTGTGATGGTTTGAGCTTTTGTTGTAACTGTGAAAGTTTTTCCGTCGGCAGTAAAGCCATAAACATCTGCGAAGTTGGAAATCTCAACAGAATATGTAGTTGCACGATTTGAGGTCATACCATCAAAAGTAAGAATGGCAGTTTTTTCATCTTTTTCTGTTACATTAACTGTAACGCCGTCTGCAACTTCACCGTTAAGCTTAACTGTGATTGCATCCTTTAAGGCATCAAAATCTGCAAGATTTGAATATGAAATTTCAACAGAATCATTTTCGACATCAAATGAAGCATAAGAATCTTCAATTCCGCTGACGGTTAAACCTGTATCATTAATCCAATACTGGTTTACATCATCAATATAGATGTTAAAGTTCTTAGTCTGATCTGCGTACGTGCTCTTTGCGGAAGGTGCAACAGCAATTCTGAGCTGACCGCTTCCGTTATATTCATAACCAGCCGCTGAAGAACCGGTTCTGCCTAAAACGCCGTATGCTTCACCCTTAAACATAAGCTCGTCGTCAAAGTACAACATAACTGTCGGATGATAAGTTTGCAATGCATCAGATGTTTCAACTTCGTCGTCTACTATAATAATCTGCTTCATTGTGTGCCATTCATCCGGCGTAATTTCAAAAGATTTAACAACCTTTTGGCTAACATCATAAATACTATGCATCAGTTTTCCTGTAGTTCCATTATACACAGTTCTGTCGCCAAGAATACCATGACCTGAAGAATGCATCATATAAGAATAAACTTCACCTATGGTTATGAAACCATTTTCTGTCATATATTTGGCACTATTTTCAGGAATGTAAAACTTGTACTCGTATGCCATAACACCGGAATTGTTTTTCTTATACGTGGTGTATGTAGTTGTTTCTCCGTCAGCATTTGTTTCATTTCTTGTTGTATCTGTTTTGGTTAACATTGCTGTGCTTGTTCCAAAAGTCATTCTCTGAATTACACCTTTATATTTTGTATTTGGTGCATTATTACCTGTCTGACCAAAATTATACTCCAAAACATAATTAGCTGCATCTTCAGGGTCTGCAACTTTTTTAAGATACGCGCCTTTCATTGGCTGACCTGTAACAACATTACCTGTTGTGTCGGCATCTGTACCGCTATAGGTTTCACCAAGAGCACTACCCATAATAAACTGATAGCCAGTACCTTTTGCATAACCCTCATTAATAATGGTTTCGGTACCCTTACTAGCAATAAGCGGATATTGGTAGATTGTTTGTGTTTCAGCAGTTGTATCAACAACGCCAACTTTGGGCAGCGAATAGTTACCCGATGAAAAAGCAAGTGAAAATCCACTTGCACTTGTGCTTGAAGCTCCTGTCAAGTAATTGATGCTTGAATCCAAATTATCAATGCCAATTGATTTAATGCTTGTAGTAGCTTCTGTTGCGCTTGCAGGCAATGTTACTATTGAGAATACTAACACAAATGCCAGCAAAAGCGCTAATGTTTTTCTCATTATCAAATTCCCCCTAATCAAAAGAGTTTACTTATGAATAAATATCAAAATACGAAACTTCAAGGGCATTATGAAGAATGGTATTTATTGATACTAATCAACAAATTTATAATTTTCTGCAAATTAAAAAAATGCGCCAGCCGAGAGCTGAGCGCACAAAAAACGCAAAACTCCGGTCGTCGCCAAACAAACTTTATGTAGTATGAGGATATATGCACATACTTTAAATGGAATTTGCGTTTTTATCAAATTCAAAAAAAGTATATGCAACTATAATGGAGCCATTTTCTTCAAAAAAAGAAATATATCCACATGCTACTCGTATTAAGTTTGTTTGGCTGAAACATTATATCACAATATAATTTAAATTGCAACCCCTTTTTTGAGTGCAATCCTTACCTAAAACTCTGCAAGCATATTAATGTGGTCGGAGCTTTTCAGAAGGCCGCCTCAACACTTTGATTTTCTGAATAATTATTCATCCTTTATACTATAAAAATACGCCGCTGAATGCGGCGTATTAATTTTAAAAGTTATGCACGTTTTTTAGTAACTGCTTTAATAACAAACAATGTTGCAATCATAATAACAATTGCTATCGGAAGCAATACATACACACTCTGAATAAATGCTGCAAGAAGATAAGCAACAAACGAAACTGCAGCAACAGTTATAGCATACGGGAGCTGAGTTGTAACGTGGTTTATATGGTTACACTGACCGCCTGCAGACGACATAATTGTTGTGTCGGAAATCGGTGAGCAGTGGTCACCGCATACTGCACCTGCAAGACACGCTGACATACCGATAATCAAAAGCTCGCTTGTAGGATCAAAAATCGCAGTAACAATCGGAATTAAAATGCCGAATGTACCCCACGAAGTACCTGTTGCAAATGAAAGTCCGCAAGCAACTAAGAAAATAATTGCAGGCAAGAAGTTTTCAAGACCTGCTGCTGCAGATTTCATCAATGCATCTACATATTCTGCTGCACCTAAAAGTCCTGTCATATTTTTAAGTGCAGTTGCAAATGTAAGAATAAGAATTGCAGGAACCATTGCAATAAATCCCTTAGGAACACAATCCATAGCCTCTTTGAAAGTAATTACTCTTCGTGCAACAAGATAAATTATAGTAATAACCAATGCGATGAGTGCACCCCATGGAAGACCAACTGTTGCATCGGTGTTGCCAAATGCTTCTACAAAGCTTGAGCCTGAGAAAAATCCGCCAACATACAAAAGTCCGAGCACGCAAATTACCACAAGAACTAATACAGGCAGTACGAGATCAATAACCTTACCTTTTTTATCGGGTTCTTCATCAACGATTGCTTCAGCTTTTTCACCGCAGGTATATAAATCGCCGTTATGCATAGCATTAAATTCGTGAAGCTTCATCGGGCCGTAATCAAATTTCATAAGAGTAATTACAATTATGAACACAAGTGTTAAAAGTGAATAGAAGTTGTATGGAATAGCACGAACAAAAAGTTCAATTCCCGAATAACCTGTTCCCTCTGTAAATTCAGAAACAGCAGCTGCCCACGAAGATACGGGAGCAATCATACAAACCGGTGCAGCGGTAGCATCAATTATGTAAGCAAGTTTCGCACGTGAAATGTTGTGTCTGTCAGTAACAGGGCGCATAACACTGCCGACAGTGAGGCAGTTAAAATAGTCATCAATAAATATCAAAACACCCAAAACAAAAGTCGCCAGTGTTGCACCAACTCTTGTTTTAATATTTTTTTCTGCCCATTTACCAAATGCAGCAGAACCGCCTGCTTTGTTGACCAATGCAACAATTATGCCCAGAATTACCAGAAATACAAATATACCTGCAGTTCCTGATGTAGCGGCAATGATGCCCTCGTTCAAAAGGTTGTCCATTGCTCCTACCGGATGCCAGTCAGCAGAAAGCAAACCTCCCAAAACGATACCGATAAACAAAGAAGAATACACTTCTTTTGTAATAAGAGCAAGCCCGATAGCGACGATTGGCGGAACTAACGCCCAGAAAGTTGCAAAATACATGCTCTGAAATTCCTCAGCCTCAGCACCATCTGCCAAAGCAACGCATGACATTGATAAAACCAAAGTCATAACTACGAGAATTGTAAAAATTAGTTTTTTGCTGGAAAATAATTTCATCCCAAACTCCTCCTTTGAAAATTCGTGCCTTATACTGAGAATTATATCCGATAAAAACGCAAAATAAAAGCACATGAGGTTGTTGCGCTCATGTGCAAAATTTCAATGTATTTATAATTACCGCGCCTTTATAAAATATAAACTTATCAGTACATTAACACAATAAAATGTTAACATAGTTTAATGCTTGTGTCAAGCATTTTTCGACAATTTTACTTAAAAGACACTACACATCTGTTAATGGGAAAGCCCTTTTCTGAAAAGTTCTTTTCATACTCCGTCATAATATTTCCTTCGTTATATTCAGAATTATGCAAATCAAAAGTAAGTTCTGATACTATAGCGTCAAATTCTTTAAACTGCTCCAGTGAAAAATCAAAAAGCGGACGGTTGTCTGTTTTAAAATGAACCGCCCCATCAGGCTTTAATACAGTTTTATACTTTTCTAAAAATGTAACATATGTAAGCCTTCTTTTTGCCTGACGTGACTTTTTCCACGGATCTGAAAAATTCAAATAAATTCTTTCAATCTCATTTTGTTCAAAAATTTCTGTTAACACGTTGGCATCGCCGAACAAGAACTTAACATTGGTTAAATTAGCGTTTTTAACCTTTTCCATTGCAAGAATTATGACATCCATACACTTTTCAATGGCAACATAGTTTATTTCAGGATTTCTTGAAGCAAGTTCCAATATAAAACCGCCTTTTCCGCAACCAATCTCAATATGAATCGGGTTATTGTTACCAAAAAGCTCATTCCATTTTCCTTTATGTGTTTGTGGTTCCAGAACAGCCAGATCTATACAATTTTCAAAGCGTGTATCTCTGTTTTTCTTACGTCGCATTCTCATATTATCACCTACTTGGAACGTTGTTTTGCACGTAAACCGTTATCAAGAATTTTCTTTCGTATTCTTATATTTTTCGGTGTAACCTCAATAAGTTCATCGCTTGCAATAAATTCTATTGCTTCTTCTAAGCTCATATTTCTCGGAGGAATAAGTCTTAATGCATCGTCTGCACCCGATGAACGCGTATTTGTAAGGTGTTTTTTCTTGCAAACATTAACGTTAATATCTTCGGTTTTTGGTGATTCACCTACAACCATTCCTTCATATACGGGTGTTCCCGCATTAATAAACAAGGTTCCTCTTTCCTGTGCATTATACAGACCGTAAGTAACTGCTTCGCCTGATTCAAAAGCAACAAGCGAACCCGTGTTTCTGCCATCAATCTCTCCCTTATATGGCTGATATGAATCAAAAATTGTATTCATAATTCCTTCACCTTTTGTATCGGTAAGAAATTGATTTTTATATCCAAACAATCCACGCGAAGGAATAAGAAATTCAAGCTTCGTTCTTGTTCCTTTGGGTTCCATAGAAACAAGTTCAGATTTTCTTGTACCAAGTCTGCTCATAACTGCACCAACTGCATCATCGGGAACATCAATGACAACTCTTTCAACAGGCTCGTGCTTTTCACCATCAACATCCTTAAACAAAACCTTTGGCGTGCTGACAGCAAACTCATAGCCTTCTCTTCTCATAGTTTCAATCAAAATTGAAAGGTGCATTTCACCTCTGCCGCATACTTTAAACGAATCAGTAGAATCACCATCTTCAACTCTTAATGAAACATCTTTCAGGAGTTCTCTGAAAAGTCTGTCACGCAACTGTCTCGATGTAACAAACTTTCCGTCCTGTCCTGCAAAAGGACTGTCATTTACTGAGAATGTCATTTCAACGGTAGGTTCACTGATTTTTACAAAAGGAACCGGCTCTACAGACAGAGTATCACATAAAGTATTACCAATAGTGATGTCCCCCACTCCTGAGAAACATACAATGTCTCCCACCTTTGCTTCAGCTACCGCCTGTCTTTTTAATCCTTCTATCTGATAAAGATTTACGACTTTACTCTTATATGACTCTGTATTTCCGTGATAGTCACATACAATAATCTCTTGATTTTGTTTTAAAACTCCCCGTTCAATTCTGCCGATACCAATTCGACCAACATATTCGTTATAGTCAATCGAAGATACCAAAACCTGTGCAGGACCTTCGGCATCACCTTCAGGTGCAGGAATCTGATCCAAAATCTTTTCAAAGAGCGGAACAAGATTTTCTCCTTTGCTGTCAGGTGTTAAAGAAGCAGTGCCATCTCTGCCTGAGCAAAATAAAACCGGGCTGTCAAGCTGCTCATTGGTTGCATCAAGTTCAATCAAAAGCTCCAGAACTTCATCAATAACTTCGTCAATTCTTGCATCAGGCTTATCAATTTTGTTAATTGCAACAATCAGGTTATGTCCAAGCTCTAAAGCCTTCTGCAGAACAAATCTTGTCTGCGGCATAGGTCCTTCTGCGGCATCAACCAACAAAATAACACCATCAACCATTTTAAGCACACGTTCTACTTCGCCGCCAAAATCAGCATGTCCAGGAGTATCAACTACATTGATTTTCACATCCTTATAGTAGATTGATGTGTTTTTAGCCAAGATAGTAATTCCACGCTCTTTTTCCAAATCATTAGAGTCCATAACACGTTCTTCAACCACTTGATTTTCTCTGAATGTTCCGCTTTGCTTTAACATCTCATCAACCAAAGTTGTTTTTCCGTGGTCAACATGCGCGATTATGGCAATATTCCTTAAATCTTCTCTAACCATTTTATTCTCCAATCTGTTTTTAACTTAATTGTCCTTAATATATTCGTCAATAATTCCAAGTGCTCGTTCCGAAATCTTTGCGTTTTTCTCACGTTTTTTTCTTACACGCTCCTCTAAAGGGGTAATAATACCGAAATTTATATTCATCGGCTGAAAATTAACTATCGTTTCATCGCTGACATAGTGAGACAGTGCTCCGATTGCAGTTTCTCTCGGTAAAATATCAGCACTGCCATTTTGAATTAGCTGCGAAATATATAATCCAACCGCAAGCCCTGAGGCTGCTGATTCAATATATCCTTCAACACCGGTTATCTGCCCTGCAAAGAAAATACGCTTATCATTTTTCAGCTGATACATATTATTTAAAAGCACAGGCGAATTAATATAAGTATTTCTGTGCATAACACCATAACGCACAAATTCTGCATTTTTCAAAGCCGGAATCAGTCCAAAAACCCTTTTTTGTTCACCAAACTTGAGGTGAGTCTGAAATCCCACCATATTGTAAAGTGTTGCTTCACTGTTGTCTTGTCGGAGTTGAACAACTGCATACGGTTCTTTACCCGTTTTGGGGTCAGGGAGACCAACAGGTTTTAAAGGACCAAACAAAAGCGTTTGTTTTCCTCGTGATGCCATAACCTCAACAGGCATACATCCTTCAAACACCTTGTTGTTTTCAAACTCTTTCAAATGTGCACATTCGGCATTTATAAGTTCGTTGTAAAAAGTTTCATATTCTTCTTCATTCATTGGGCAATTGATGTAGCATGCCTCGCCTTTATCATATCTCGAAGCTTTATAAGCACATAAATAATCAATTGATTCGTTAGTTACCACAGGTGCTGCCGCATCGTAAAAATGCAAATAGTCATTACCGGTGAGTTTTGAAATTTCATCAGAAAAAGCATCCGACGTCAAAGGACCGGTTGCAATAACCGTGTAATCTCCCTCTGGGATTTTTGTGACTTCACCACTGATGATTTCAATATTTTCATTTACGGATAGCTCATTACTGATATATTCGGAAAATTTTTCGCGATCGACCGCCAAAGCCCCGCCCGCAGGAACATTGTTCAAGTCAGCGGATTTTATAATCAGCGAATCAAATCTTCTCATTTCCTCCTTCAAAAGGCCGGGAGCATTTTCAAGTCCGGCTGCACGAAGCGAATTTGAACACACAAGTTCAGCAAATGTATCCAACGAATGTGCAGGTGAAAATTTCTGTGGCTTCATCTCAAAAAGTTTAACCTTTATTCCCTTGCGAGCCAATTGCCAAGCACATTCGGAACCTGCAAGTCCTGCTCCTATAACATTTACCGTCAAGCTTTTTTGCCTCCCTTTTCTGCTTTGCACTCAGGGTTAATACATTTAATTCTTCTGTGACCTCTAAACGTGCTTCTAACCAGCATACTGCCGCATTTTTCACATTTTTCCTTAAGAGGTTCGTCCCATGTCATAAAGTCGCATTTGGGATTATTCTCACAACCGAAATATTTTTTCCCTTTAGCAGATTTTTTCTGCAAAATCATACCGCCGCATTTGGGACAATTAACTCCTGTTTCAACAGCTATTGCCTTTGTGTTTCTGCACTCAGGGAAACCGGGGCATGCAAGAAATTTTCCAAATCTTCCTTGTTTAATTACCATCTTGCGTCCGCATTTTTCACATACCACATCGGTTTCTTCATCCTGAATGACAACCTTTTCCATTTTTTCTTCAGCGTCTTTAAGTTCTTTTTTCAGGGACTGATAAAAATCATCTAAAATTTCTGTCCAGAGCGTGCCATCCTCTATTTCATCAAGTTGTTTTTCCATATTAGCCGTAAAATCAACATCAACGATATTTGCAAAATGCTGTGACATTAACCCGTTTACGATGCCGCCAAGTTCGGTAGGCCTTAACGCTTTTTGCTCCTTGACAACATAGCCTCTGTCCAATATTGTAGAAATAGTCGGTGAATACGTACTTGGTCTGCCAATTCCATTTTCTTCCATCGCACGAATAAGCGATGCCTCGGTATATCGCGACGGAGGTGCAGTAAAATTCTGCTTTGGTGTAATCTTGTGAGCAATTACCTTTTCACCATCCGCAAGCATAGGAAGTGTACCCTCCTCCTGCTTTGCATCATCCGTTGACTCCTCATAAATCTTTGTAAATCCTGCAAATCTAAGTTTAACACCGTTAGCTTTGAAAATATATTTATCAGCAACTACGTCAGCATTTATCGTATCATAAATCGCTTTTGCCATCTGGCTGGCAACAAATCTTTCCCATATGAGCTTATACAATTTAAACTGCTCAGGTTTCAGCGAATCTTTAACCATTGCCGGAGTTAAGAATACATTAGAGGGTCGTATTGCTTCATGAGCATCCTGTGCATTGTTTTTCATTTTATACTGCGGCATATAATCCGGTGTAAATTCAGAAGGATAATTCTCCTTTAAAAATGCTTTGCAAGCCACACCTGCTTCGTGAGAAATTCTAAGTGAATCAGTTCTCATATAGGTAATAAGACCAACAGCACCCTCACCCTTAATTTCAACCCCTTCATAAAGCACCTGAGCTATACTCATTGTTCTTTTAGTAGTGAAATTAAGCTTTCTTGATGCTTCCTGCTGAAGAGTTGATGTTGTAAATGGCGGAGCCGGATTTTTTTCTTTAATTCCTGTTTTTACATTTTTAATATAAAAGTCAGCTTTTTCAACTGCATTTAAGACATTATCCGCTTCTTCTTTAGAAGAAATATCAAGTTTGCCGCCATCTGTTCCAAAAAACTTGGCTACAAACTTATCTTTAGCATTTTCCTTTTTAAATTCACCTGTAATTGTCCAATATTCCTTTGGAATAAACTTATTTATCTCATCTTCTCTGTCGCAAATAATTTTAGTTGCAACAGATTGCACACGACCTGCACTTAAACCCTTTTTAACATTTTTCCACAAAAGCGGACTAATCTTATAGCCAACAATCCTATCAAGAATTCTTCTCGCCTGCTGAGCATTAACCAGATTTTCATCAATCGGTCTTGCGTGCTTTAAGCTGTCTTTAACGGCATTTTTTGTAATTTCGTTAAATGTAATTCTTACATTACCGGTACCGTCAATTCCCAAAACATTTGACAAATGCCACGAAATAGCCTCACCTTCACGGTCAGGGTCAGTTGCAAGATATACTTTTTTAGCTGCTTTTGCCTCTTTTTTAAGCTTGGAAAGCAATTCACCCTTTCCGCGTATGGTAATATACTTTGGTTCATAATTATGTTCAAGGTCGACGCCAATCTGACTTTTAGGTAAATCCACGAGATGTCCCATCGATGCCATAACCTTATAATTTTTACCAAGGTACTTTTTTATTGTGTTCGCCTTTGCAGGTGACTCAACAATTACTAAATTATCAGCCATATTTTCCTCCGAATCTATCCATTGATTTTATATCTGTTACCTTCGCATTTTTCAACTATGTTTAAAAGTTCAAGGTTTGTAAGACAAACTGACGCTGTTCTCACAGATATATTTGTTTCCTTAATAATTTCATCTATGTGCATTATTTTTCCCGACAATGCCTTTAAGATAATTTTTTCATTTTCGTCTGCAACATCAAAGCAGCTAATATCCAGCTCCTGAGTATCAGAAATTTTTTCTGAATGTTCAGAACTTTTATCTATCAAAAACGGATATCTTTGAAAATAATCAATCAGTACATCTTCCGGTGTGGTGATTAGAATACCACCTTCTTTGATATACCCGTTACTACCTTCATAAAACCTGTTGTTTATACTTCCCGGAATAACGTAAGCATCTCTCCCATATACCGCTGTCCAGTTAAATGTGTGAGCAGTTCCGCTTTTCAAACCGCACTGTATAAATACAGTTGCATCAGATATTCCCGCAAGCAGCCTGTTCCTGTATTTGAAGTTTTCACTGTATGCCTTAACACCAAACGGATACTCCGAAATAAAAAGTCCGCCATTTTCCATAATGTAGTTTCTAAGTCTGAAATGCGTAGCAGGATATGTAATATTGATACCGCACGGAAGTATAATTATCGGTGCCTGAGCAGCTTTGTTGACAGTATACTCAATACCCGGAGCAAACCCGGCAACTACTGAAAGTCCTACATCAGAAAAAGTTGTTGAAAATCTTTTTGCATTGTGCACGCCGTCTTTATCACAACCCCGTGAACCTATAACAGTTATCTTTGGTTCTTTTAATTTATCAAGATTGCCTTTAGCATATAAAACTATTGGCGGCGTATCAATCAGCAACAACAGTTCAGGATAATACTCACTGTCACGGGATATTATAGCAACATTTTCTTTATTACATCTTGCTATTATCTTTTCTGCAACAGAAATATCCTTTTTAAGGATTTCATTCTTTTTATTTTCAGAAAAATATTTGAGATCACCGGCATCAAAACAAACAAAAGCATTTTCAGAAGTCTGATATTTTGCCAGTAATTCATTGTACACTTCTGTTCTGTTAATCAGCATCGCAGAAAACCAGACATCATATAAAGTATTATTCATTCGATATACCTCTTTGACGCAATACTTCATACATAAGCACCGCTCCGGCAACAGAAACATTTAATGACTCAGCCTTACCTATAATAGGGATTTTTACAGGATATACATTTTTAATACTCATTAATTTTTCTGACAGTCCGTGTGCTTCATTACCAAGACATATAACAACTTTAGATTTCAAATCAGCGTCAAAATGCGACTCGGTTGCCTGCAAAGAACCTGCAACAGCTCTGAAGCCATTATCTGTAAGCATATTAAGATATTGAAGATATGTATCTTCTTTAACTATATTGATATGAAAGCATGAACCCATAGTAGCTCTTATAATTTTAGGTGAATAGACATCTGCACACTCCGGTGAAAGAATAACCGTGGAAATCCCGACCGCATCAGCCGTTCTTATAATAGTACCTATATTCCCGGGATCACTAACATTATCAAGATAAACCGCTATGTCTGAAATATCCGGTAAAAAACTGTTTTGGGTCATTTTCATAACAGCCAAAATACCCTGCGGAGATTTTGTATCGGAAATTCCTTCCATAATGTAATCAGGAATAAGATACACTTTAAAATCCGAGGGATTAATCATATCTATAAATTTTTCAGTTACAAATATACTTTCAATTTCATCAGGCTTGTTTAAAACAGCTTCTAAAACAACATTTTCGCCTTCAGCAATGTAAAGTCCTGTTTCATAGCGTTTACTTTTATTTTTTAACTGTTTTACTTCTTTGACCAAACGATTTGAAGTACTGTTGATACTGGTTATCAAAATATCACCCTTTAAACATATAACACCTACAATATAATAAGTCAAAAACTCGAAGTTGTCAATATTTTTTTATTCTTACGAAAAATTTTCAATCACGCTTAGGAATATTAAAGCAACCTTGAGCGAATAAAACAACCGTGTCTTTCCGTAATACATTTCACTTGCCAGGAATTCCTTCAAAGCACCTTCAAGACCTAATGAAATCAACACCCCGTCTGCAATATACTTCCCTATATCCGGATATGTTTTCCTGATATATTCACGCAGATATATTACCTTTTCAGCCTTAAACCCTTTATTTTCCAAAAAGAAATATTCAAAATCATCATATGATACAATTACCGAATCTTTTGCGAACTCAGAAAACTCTTTTATAACTGTTTCAAGTTCTTCTGCAGATTCAATATCTTTATTGGATATTCCGGTAAAAAGTTCAAGCTCCTCTGTCTGAGGCCGTGTCGGTTTGATAAGTTTAGAAAATGTATCAGAGATTTTTCCATCTGTAATCTTTGTTGCACTAAGCAATAAAACATCATCATTTTGCGGATTGGCACCATTTGTTTCAATATCAATAACAGTATATTTCATAATTATCTCCTTATTTCATTTTTTTCGGACATATGCGGGAAAGCGGACATTCAACGCACTTTGGATTTCTTGCATCACAGTACTTTCTACCGTGTAATACGAGTTGGTGACAAAATTTTGTCTGAATTTCCGGCGGAACTATCTTCCGCAAATCAACTTCAATTTTATATGGGTCAGTATTTGCAGTAAGTCCCATTCGTCTGGATAGCCTTGATGCATGAGTATCTACAATAACGGAAGGTACACCGAAAGCTTCACCCAATACAAGGTTAGCGGTTTTTCTTCCAACTCCATCAATCTGCAGAAGCTCCTCCATTGTACCCGGAACTTCACCATTAAACAACTCGCAAATTTTTTTACATCCTGCTTTAATATTTTTTGCTTTATTCTTATACAAGCCCAAAGTTTTAATATAGCTTTCAAGTTCATTTATATCTGCGTCAGCAAAATCTTTTGGCGTTTTGTAGCGCTTATATAATTCAACAGTAACCTCGTTGACTCTGTCATCCTTACATTGTGCAGAAAGTTCAGTTGAAATAAGCAACTGAAGGTTGTTCTCAGTCTTAAGTGAGCATTCCGCATCAGGATATTCTCGATTTAAAATGCTGTAAATTTCCATTACATAATCTTTCTTTTTCATAGAACCCCCGCCCTTCATTCTCTTTATTTTAACACATTTTTTATTAAAATCAAACATATTTCAAAAATATCTTGCAATAATTTATTAAAAACTATATAATTATAATGTAAAAATTAACGTATGGAAGTGATTTTTTGGCAAGTCCTTTAGCAGACAGATTAAGGCCTTCTAAATCAGAAGACGTTGTGGGGCAGCAACATCTTTTATCAGAAGGTAAAATGCTTAATAAAATACTGAAAAGTAAATATATCCCGAATATGATTTTTTACGGACCTTCCGGTGTCGGCAAAACAACTGTGGCAAATATCATTGCTGATATTTCCGACAAAAAACTGTACCGTCTGAATGCCACAAACTGCTCCGTTTCTGATGTAAAAGCTATCATTAATGATACCGAAACTATTGATGCTTCAATGGGTATTTTGCTCTACTTGGATGAAATTCAAAACTTCAATAAAAAGCAACAACAGTCGCTTTTGGAAGTCGTTGAAAACGGCCGTGTTACCTTAATTGCAAGTACAACCGAAAATCCGTATTTTTATGTATATAATGCACTTTTATCACGATGCACGGTGTTTGAGTTTAAGCCCGTAGACGAAGAAAACATCATAAAAGCCCTTAAACGCGGCGTAAAAGTCCTAGAAGAAGAATACAACAAAAAAATTATTGTTGACAATGATGCTTATATGCATTTGGCAGCCACCGCCAACGGTGATGTAAGGAAAGCTATCAATGGAATTGAACTTGCTGTATTGAGTAACGCTGTAACAGATGATGATAATATTAAAATTAATTTGGAAAGTGCCCTGCAAGCCAGTCAAAAAAGCGGATTTAAGTTTGACAAAGACGGTGACAACCACTATGACATACTTTCTGCATTTCAAAAATCAATACGAGGAAGCGACCCTGATGCCGCCATTCACTATTTAGCCCGCCTTGTTGTCGGCGGAGACATCGCATCAATTTGCAGACGTCTGTTGGTCATAGCATCAGAAGATATCGGCCTTGCCTATCCCAACGCTGCTTCTATCGTCAAATCCTGTTGTGACAGTGCTCTGCAGCTTGGATTTCCCGAGGCAAGAATTCCCTTGGCACAAGCGGTACTGTTGCTCGCAACTGCACCCAAGTCAAATTCCGTAGTATGTGCCATTGACGCGGCAATCAGTGACATAAACAATAAAGATGTTGGCGATATACCCCTACATTTGAAAGACGGACATTATGCCGGGGCACAAAAGCTGGGTCGTGCAAAAAGTTATGAGTACCCTCACAATTATCCCAACAATTACATCAAGCAACAATACTTACCGGATAAAATTATAAATACTAAGTATTATAATCCCGGAAATAACAAAAATGAAAATAGTGCCGAGGAATATTGGAAAAAAATCAAGGATAATTAAAAATAAAAGACTGACCTTTCACTTATGTCAGTCTTTTTTATTTTGCTGTTTAATCGGCTTTTTGCATTGTGGCATTTTCTATCTTTACAAATGATAATTTTAAATTAGATTATGTAAACCAAGTATAAATTTTTATAAACATCTTATTGAAGCAAAGCGATTTTCTAAGAAAAAAAAGATTAAAAAAATGTTCATAAACAGCTTGGTCATTTGTAGATAATGTTCATAACTTTGTCAACAACCTTATTTTACCCCATTTATTGATGTTGATAACTTTTTTGCTTTATTTTTTCAATAATTAATTATGTAAACCGCAAACAATGCTGATAAATAAACGTTTTACTATGAATAAAAAATAAAAAGCACAGTCAAAACTGTGCCTGAATTTATATAAAATTGAGCAGACCTGTAAGCCGGGTTCTGTCTTAGACAATCATCTATCTAGGCTATACATCTCTGCATAGCTCAAGCCACCTACCCAAGGAGCGTCGGGCCAACGTATTCTCCTTAATCCGGTGTTGCTCCGAGTGGGGTTTACACGAAAAGGCAGTTACCTGCTTTTCAGTGAGCTCTTACCTCACTATTCCACCCTTACCGCTTAAGCGGCGGTTTATTTTCTGTTGCACTTTCCTGAGAGTCGCCTCTACCGGGAGTTACCCGGCACCCTGCCCTGTGGAGCCCGGACTTTCCTCATGTGCGTCCTTTCGGAACTGCACCTGCGATTGTCCGGTCTGCTCAAATTTTTGCTATATCACTTTGTAAACATTATTTGGTTTTGCTTCGGTAATTTCAACATCTGTTCTTAGTCTTAACAAATCAGCAAGTCTTTTCATTGCCGGGAACTCAGTTTCAAAATGACCGGCTGCAACAACGCAAATTCCAAGGTTATCCGCAAGCTGTGCTTGATTATATTTACATTCGCCGGTAATGAGCAAATCACAACCCTGTTCAAACGCAAGTTGTATAAAGTCTCCCCCGGAGCCACCCAATACCGCAACCTTTTTTATTGCCTTGTTTAAATCGCCGACATATCTTACACCATCAACATGAAGGCAATCCTTAATATTTTTTATAACATTTTTAAGCGTATTTGCATTAATCTGACCAACACGCATCATATTACATTGAACACAATTAAACATTTCCAATTTGTCAGCCAATGCATAATTTACGCCATTAACTGCAGAATCGAAATTAGTATGTGCACTATAAACGGCAATATTATTCTTAATTGTTTCAATAATCAGATTATCTGTAATTTTAGACATTGGTTTAAAAATTGCAGGATGATGGGTTATAATCAAATCAGCGTTACATTCAATGGCAGTTTTAAGAGCGTTATCATCAAAATCCAAGCTGACAACTATTCCATTAACATCTCTGCCTGGAACACCTATCATCAATCCGACATTATCCCACTCACAAGCAATTTCAGGCGGGGCAATTTTCTCAACAATATCAATAATCTTCTGTAGTTTCATATATTTTCTCCAATTTATCAACAATCACAGACGTACTCACAATACTTTTTTCATCATAAATTGATGCCTTTTTGAGACCTTGAAGTTCAGCTGAATACTTTTTAATAAGCTTCTTTAAATATGCTTTCAGTAACGGGTCCCTCTTTTTCAATAAAATCGGTGATAATACATAATCAAATTCATCACAATACTGATTAACTCCGTTAGTCACCTTGATAATGACATATATTTTTTCTTTTTCGCATACCAAAATTTCATCTGCTATTGCAAAATTATTATCATGCAAAAACCTTCTCAATTGCGGTACGTGTGTCATAGGTTGTAAAATTATTTCTTTTGTACCAACCGCAATATCAATGCCTTTACCAAGAATTTCTGAAATCAAATCACCGCCCATACCGGCAATAATCACAGTATCAGCCTCTCCTGCAGACAATGAACTAAGACCATCGCCTTTTCGTACATTTATAAACTCCTCAAAACCGCTTTCAGTAACAGTTTTTTTGCACGCAAGAACAGGACCATTCGCAACATCACTCGCAATTACATGGTTGCAAACACCTTTTTCTACTAAATACACCGGTAATTTTGCATGATCCGTTCCGATATCAGCCGCTGTCTTAAATTCAACCATCTGTGCAATTTTCAAAAGTCTTGGTGATAAAATCATATACCCTCACATTTTTTCGCAAAACCAACAAAAAAGGCGGTTATTTTCCGCCTCAATTGTATGTATCTGCTTATAAAACAGTTCTTTTGTCTTCTCTGATCTTCTGAAGCACTGAAGATAAATTCTGCTCAAGTCCGTCTAAGGTCTGTGAAACGTATTCTTTAGTAGCCATTCTCATATCACGTGACTCGTTCTGAGCAGCTTCCATAATCTTCATAGCTTCTTCATTGGCAAGTCTTGTAATTTCATGCTCGTTAACCATAACATTAACACGGTCAGCAGTATTTTTAAGAATATTATCTGCTTCCTTCTGAGCTTCAATAAGAATTCTCTGTCTTTCTTCAGTAATACGTTTTGCCTGCTTCAATTCCTCCGGAAGTTTTAATCTGATATCCTGCAAAGATTCAAGCAATTCGTCCTTATCTACAAAGCCTCTTGAAGTGAACGGAATTTTCCACGCACTCTCAATCGCCTCTTCAAGAACATCAATAAGATTCATTATATCCATTTTAAGATTTCCTCCTCAGTCTTTTATAGATCACATCAATAATTTGTTCCGGAACAAGTCCGGCAAGATCACCGCCAAGCTTACCAACTTCTTTAACAATACTCGAACTTAAATATGAATATTGCTGATTGGACATCATAAACATCGTCTCAACTTCAGGATATAGTTTTTTGTTCATATGTGCCATCTGAAATTCATATTCAAAATCTGAAACTGCCCGTAAGCCTTTAATGATGGTTTTTGCTCCCACATTCCTAGCGTAATCAGCCAAAAGCCCGGTAAAAGTATCAACTTCAACATTATCATAGTTGGAAAAAACCGTTCTTGCAAGCTCCATACGCTCTTCAATTGAAAAAAGCGGTGTTTTTTGATTATTGATTGAAACCGCAACTATAACTTTATCAAAAACCTCCGCTGCACGCTTAACAATGTCAGCATGTCCATTAGTAATAGGGTCAAAACTGCCCGGATAAATTGCTATTTTCATCAATTACCGCCTTCCGACTTAAGTGGTTTATACAATGTAATATAAACTCTGCCGTACCTCACATTCTTAATGACCTCGTATCCCGCAAACTCTTTGAGTTCTGTTTCACTCTCCAGAACAACAACAGCTTCATCACAAAGATGCTTTAGCAGTTTTGGAAACACATCTTCCTCAATGCCAACGCTATATGGCGGGTCTAAAAATATAAGGCTGAATTTTTGGGTGTTTCTGGCAAAAAAATCTTGATAGCTACACAAATTAAGCTGTGCCTTTTCATAAAGACGTGTATTTTTTAAATTGTTAATCACACAATCATAAGCCTTTTTGTTTTTTTCGACAAAAGCACACAATTGTGCCCCACGGCTCAACGCTTCAATACCAAGACCACCCGAACCGGCAAATAAGTCTAAAACTATGCT